>JBPYFA010000420.1:0-4041 GCA_051986585.1 Vicinamibacterales bacterium
CTGACCTTGTAACACGGGCGCCCATCGAACATCGTCTTTTCGACCGTCTTGATCGACGCGTAGCGTCCCTCGTCGTGCAGATCGCTGTAGAAATCGGCGTCGAACCTCTTCTCTTCCAGTTCCTTTCCCTGCGTCAGCATCGGTCCGGTCATTGGCGAGACGCTCCATGCGTGGACGCCATCAAACCCTTCGATGACATCGCCAATGCCGCCAAGATTGATCTTCACCAGCGACTTGTCCGGCTTCGCGGCGTAGACGTCGAGCACCCCGGTAATCCCGCTGCCGGTGACGGTCATCGATCCGGTCGCGTGCGACGACGTGTGCGACAGGACGGCTTCGCGGCCACCAATTGCCTTGACGTGCCGATCGATGATCGAGCGTGCGGATGGCAGACCACTCTGGTCGGCCGCTTTCTCGGCGCTCGGCGACGCGGGCTTCGGCGCGGCCGGTGTTTGTTTCGGAGCTACGGGCGCCTGCTTCGGCGGCGCCGCGGGTGCCGGTTTCGGCGCGGCTGGTTGAGCGGTTTGCGCCGCGACGCCAACACCGGCGATTGCAAGAGCCGCGGTCAGCGCTATAAACGCGAAACGGTTGGACGCACCAAGGCCGTTCAAACTTGAACTAGACATGTACGAGAACTCCACGGCAGGGGGGCACCCTCGATCTTAACAAGGGATACGGGAAAGGGAAAGCGTGAGTCCCGGCGAGCAGCAAGAAGGAGCCGGCGCTTACTCAATTCGACTTCTTCGTGATGCTCGTCACAACTCCCACCATGTAATGAAGATCGACGAGGTCGCCGGCTTCGAGGTTCCTGGGGACGGATTCGCCGCCGACGCGTGCGAGGCTGACCTGGCTCTGGGGATCATCAGGATCGATGAAGTACACGTCGAGCGAAATCTGGCCGTGAATGCTCACCGGCTGAACCTTGGTCACCTGTACCGTCCGCGTGCCCTTCAACATGTCGATACCCCTCAGACGTTGGTCCTGATCTTATGCCAGAGCCCGGCCTCGTGTTTCGGGAATCCAAATCCACGTGACGGCCGCTAACAAGAAGGCAAGCGACGAGATCGAGAGCGCGGTGGCAAACCCTCGAGTCTGTGCGAGTGTTCCCACCGTAAACGGCGCGGCGGCGCTGACGATCCGGCCGATGTTGTAGGTAAAGCCCTGACCCGTGCCGCGGATTCGCGTCGGGAAGATCTCAGCGGTGACCGCTCCGAACCCGCTGAAGTATCCAGTCGCAAAAAAGGCGACGAGCGGCCCGAGGGCGAGCAGAAACAGGGGCACGGGGACCGAGACGAACACGAACAGCAGCACCGCGGCGAGCAGCAGATAGGCGATGTAAGTTCGCTTGCGCCCAATCCGGTCGCTCACAAACCCAAACGTGATGTAGCCGAGCCACATGCCGACCTGCATGACCAGGATCATGGTCGAGCTCGAAAGCATCTGAAGCCCGAGGCCGCCTTTGGCGATCGGCTCCTGCAAGAAGCTCGGCAGCCAGAGATTGAAGCTCCACCAGCCGAAGAGCGTGCAGGCGTTCATCACGGTCAATGCGATGGTCAGCGGCGCGAGCTCTTTGGAAAAGAGCATGGCAAGCGTCGACCGCGAATCGCGCTCGGGCGCGGCGTGCCGCCACATCTCGGGTTCACGAACGTTGCGGCGAACCCAGATCGTCAGGAACGCGGGGAAAATGCCCACGAAGAATACCGCTCGCCAACCGAACGCCGGTTGCACGAAGTAATTCACCGCCGCTGCCAGCGCATATCCGATTGCCCACGCGCTTTGCATGAACGCCAGCGCTTTGCCGCGATGTTCGGCCGGCCAGGTCTCGGAGACCAGTGTCGCGCCGCTCGCCCACTCCCCTCCCATCCCGAGCCCGAGACCAATCCGAAAGACGACGAACTGAGCAAACGTCGTCGCCAATCCGCAGGCGGCTGTGAACACCGAATAGAGGATGATGCTCGACATCAGCGCGCGCGTGCGGCCGAAGCGATCGGCGACCCAGCCAAATGCGACGCCGCCGCCAGCCGCCGCCAGAAGGGAAACCGACCCCAGCGCGCCTCCCGCGGCAGTCGACAACCCCAGCTCGCTTCGAAGCGGAGGCAGCACGAGCGCGAACAGCGTCACGTCGAACGCATCGAGCATCCAGCCCAGGCCAGCCGCGATCACGGCGCGGCGACCGTCAATCGTGCCTTCTCGCCACCATCGCATCGAGATCATCGAGAGAATCCCGCAACCGCCATCACGGTGACGCCTGCGCGTTCGAGCCCGGTTCGAATCGCTCGTGCCAGAGTCTGTGCACCCGGTGTGTCGCCGTGGACACAAATGGTGTCGACGTGCATGGCGAGCGTCGATCCATCGCTGGTGATCACGTCACCATTCACAATCAAGCGAACCGCGCGCTGGACCACCGCATCCAGATCGTGGATCACCGCGCCGACCCGCGAGCGCGGCGTCAGCGATCCGTCCGGCTCGTAGGCGCGATCGGCGAATCCCTCGAACGCGACCTTCAGCCCTGCCGCCTCTCCCGCTCGCGCCAATTCTGAATTCGGCAGCGCAAAAAAAATGAGCGAGGGATCGAAGGCGGCCACGGCGCGCGCGATCGCGTCGGCCAGGGACCGATCTCTGACTGCCATGTTGTAAAGCGCACCGTGAGGTTTCACGTGGGACAGACGCACACCTTCGCTGCGGGCGATCGCCGCGAGCGCACCGATTTGGTAGAGCACCAGGTCTTCCGCGTCGCGCGGGCTGACGCGCATGTCGCGCCGGCCGAATCCCTGGAGATCCTGAAACCCTGGATGCGCGCCAACCTCCACGCCCGCATCGCGGGCCAGTCGTATGGTTCGCCGCATCACACCAGGATCGCCGCCGTGGTAGCCGCACGCCACGTTTGCCGATGTGATGCTCGGCATCACTGCCTCGTCGGCACCGATCGTATAGGCGCCGAACGACTCGCCCATATCGCAGTTTAAGTCTGCTTGCTTCATCTGGTTCTACGGGGTTCTACAGGGTTCTACTGGGTTCTGCAAGGTTCGGTTCTTGGGTTCTACGGGGTTCAAGTTCTACAGGGTTCACGGTTCTACGGGGCGGCCGTACCGCCGCGGACCTGAGAATCGTGAAGAACCTAAGAACCGAACCGTGCAGAACCTTGTAGAACCGAGTAGAACCCCGTAGAACCTAGAATTCGATCAGAATCCCGGCCGAAGGCACGATTGGAATCAGCGATTCGAACAAGTTCGACACGCGTCCGGTGGAGGTGTTCACACTCGGTGGATTGAAGCGCACGTTGTCCCGATTGAACAGATTGATGACCTCCGCGAACAGCGTCAACCGCTTCCGCGACCAGTTGAACGTGCGGTTCGCACGCAGATCGACGCGTGAATAGGTCGGCAGTCGCAACGTGTTCCGGTTTGCCGATACGACGTACGCCTCTCCCTGTTGCTCGTAGTATCCGGGCGCGGGCACGTTGGTTCCGCCGCGGATTTTCGCGCTGAAGTTCGTCCGGTCCGAGACTCGGTACGACAAATACAAGTTCACGGCGTGCCGCTGATCGAGGTCGCTCCAGTAGGACTCGTGCGTCAACTCGTCGGTCCGATGCGTGCGTCCGTAGGAATACGCGAGCCATCCAGAGAGCCCGCGCGGGCTGCGACGCTGAACCAGCAGCTCCACGCCTCGCGCGAATCCGTCGAGGGAGTTCTCGTACGGAGCCGTCACAACGCCGCGGACGACGCGCCCGTTCACGAGCCGCGTTTCCGCACCAGGACGCCGGAAGAAACCGGACTCTTCGCGGTCGAACACCGTCGCCTGCCATCGCATCGACGTCCCAATCCGATGCTCGAAGCCGAGGTCGTATTGCGCCGCGCGTTGCGCCGCAGCGTCCGGCAACCCCAGTGCCCCTATCACCTGCTCGAAATCCGGATACTGGCGATAGATGCCGGTGCCGCCGCGAATGGTCATCGACCGCGACAGCTGCCATTCTCCCTGCATCCAGGGCGACGCGGTCGTCTCATCGGTGAGCGTCCAGTGATCGGCGCGGGCTCCTGGAAT
>JBPYFA010000421.1:0-3643 GCA_051986585.1 Vicinamibacterales bacterium
CCCTGGCGATCACGTAGGACGCGATCTCCGTCCCCGTCGCATGCCAGACGTCCTTACCTCGTAGGTACTGGTACAACCGACGGAGCTGCGCCATGTCATCAATGATGTTGGGTGTTTGGACCAGACCGTCCGGCCGAACAGGAGCGATGTGTTCCTCAATCGAGATGATCTGGCGGCGAGCCAGTAGAGTATCGACCTGACGCGTATCCCAGAAATAGCCATGCAGGGTCGAGGGCAAGGCGACAACAAAATGTGGTCCGAAGAACTGTGGTTCGTAGTACGAATGCGCAAGTCGATTCGTGATGTCGCGCGGCATCCAGTCGCGGCACCACCACAGGAACCCGGAGGCATCGACGGCGCCGTCCGCCAGGCTGTTGTAGTCCCAGCCACCGTACTTTCCACCCGTAGGCCGGGTTCCGATCGCGCGCTCGAAGCTGGCAAGCCCGCGCGACGTTTGTTCGACTGCCACTTCGCATGATGTGAAGCCGCGCCACTCCTGCAGGAAATCCTCGGTTCGGTCTCCAGGGGTGCCGTGATTGTAGCCATGGTACGCGAGCTCGAACCGCGAGTCAGCGGCCAGCTGGCGAAAGAACTGGATACTTTCTTCGTTTGCATCGAGCGACGCTGCGAAGCTGAACGGCTGATGCCGGGTGTACGAGGAGATCGGACCTCCAACCACAAAAAATGTGACTCGAGCTTCGGGGAAGTCGCGAAGCAATCCAACTTCGAGGGCGTCGAGGGCCGAGCCAGGGGCGTCATGGCCGCCACCCCAATCGCCTCCGTCTTCCCAACGCGTCCCTCCGCCGCGGTTGTGCCAGGCGTTGGTGAGGTCGTCGATCATGAGCATGACTGGGCTTCTGGCGCCCCCCATCCACGTAGCCTTCTCGATTGCAAGCCGAAGCGGCGCGACGGCGTGCCGGCCCATCCGCCCGCGCAGTCGGTGCCACGCCCGCCGCATAGTGCCCGCCGCTTCGCCGACCATCACTGCCGGACCTCGGAAGTGCTCATGCCGCGGATCGTCGGCGTGCGAGGAAGGCGAGTCGCGAGCCGACGGAAGCGCCAGCGAAAGACAAGATACTGAATCAATCCCAGATCGACCGAGAGAAACGCACGCCCGGTAACGCCTGGTCGTGTCATTGTCACCGCCGAACCCTGCTCGATTTCGGTCAGAGCTCGTGAGTACAACTCGGCGCCTCGGCGAACGCAGCGAACGTAGATCGTGGCCAGCGAATCGTCAGAGTAAACCGGAACCGTATCCTGATGGATGATCGCGCCTGTGTCGATCCCGGCGTCGATATGGTGAATGGTCACGCCGACCTTTTCCGGTTCTCCGCGATACAACGCCCAGAAGATCGGATCGGCGCTGCGATACTCTGGCGTAATCCCAGTATGGATATTAATTGCGCCCTTTGGGGTTTGTGTGAAGGTCGCCGGCTTGAGCACAGTGGTGCCGCAGACGGCGAGGATATCGGCGTTGAGCTCTCGAACAAATCGCCGACACTCAGGCGCATTGATGTCTTCCACGATCAAGGTCGGAACGGTCGTCGAATACGTTGGCGACGCGCCTTTCGGAAAGAAGCTTTCACTCACCGTCATCGAATGGTTGGCGTCCAAGAACTGCGACCGCAGCCGGTTGAACAGCAACTTGTTCAAGGTGCGGGGCCAGCCATACCGTCGAACAAGCCGTCTCCGGCGCTCAAGCCGATCTGCGGGCGATTGCGCCAAAGGGCGACGCTCGATGACGATGCCGACGACATTGTGGCGGGCGAGCAGTTGATTGACGAGCCAAACGTTTGCCGCGGTTTCGGAAGTCAGAACTACGACTCTCATATTGCCTCAATCGGCCTTGCCGACTGCCGTCCGATGAGCGACACGAGCAAGGCAAAGAACATCCAATACACCGGCGCAACCGTCTGCGTGAACATGTGCATATCGGGATAGATAACCGCGAGGAACCCTGCAATCCCGACAGCGAATCCAAACGTGATATGCGTCCGATTGCCTGCTGTACCGCGCCAAATCGACCTCCACGCACGAGCGAGCAATACGATGTTTGCCAGCACGAATGCGAACAGAGCGGGCAGACCGGCGTAAACGGTCATCTGCAGATAGGAATTGTGGGGATTATCCAGCGACTCCTCTCCGTACGCTTCGGTGAAACCGTAGTCGCCCATCACTCTGAGGAACTGTTGTTCTCCGAATCCGATGCCCAGCAGCGGGTTGTCAGATATCGCTCGCTGTGTATAGATCCACACGCTCATTCTTGAACGAGTATCGGTCGCTTCCGTTTCACGCTCGAGAGTATCGAATCGTTCCGTCGCGTGTTCGATGAACCCAGGCATGAGCAGTGTGAACAAACCAAACAGTGGTGCAACGATCGCGAGCCGACGAGTCCGCGAAATGCCTCCGACTGGTCCCATGAGGACCAGCGCCAGAACGATGACAAACGCGAACAGTGGCCCTCGCGATTGGGTTTCCACGAGACAGAATGCGAGGAGGATTAGGGCGGCAACACCGAGCAGCCTCGTCCTCAGTTGCTTTTCGCTCAGCGTCCAGACGAATACTCCAGGAAAGGAAAGGACGACGAATGCGCCAAGCAGGTTTGGGTTGAGAAAAAAGCTTCCAAAGCGACCATGCTTGCGATTGACGAAGTACTCAGGCTTGTACAACATATCGCTTGATAGCAGCCAACGGTCAAAATACACATCCCAGAACACGAACAACCCAATCACGAGTACGAGGATCGCAAAGCATAGCCAGAAGCGGCGGTAGTCGTCGCTCGTTGCGAGGCCGCGGGTCGCGATCGCGAGCGCCACTAACTGTGAAAGAATTCGTGTTCGAAATTCGAAGAGCGCTGAGACGACAGAATCACTGCGAAACGCCGACCCCAGCAACAGCAAAAAATATGCACCAACGAAGAAACGAATGAGTCGGTCGCCTGAAGCCTGTGTTACCGCAGGCCTCTTGAACCAGAGAAATGCGGCGCAGACTTCAGAATAGTGCACACTACCTTTCTCGAGTCCGGGTATGTAGATTCCTGTATTGTAAAAGCCGTCGACGATAATCAGCAGACCCAGATAGAGAACAAGTCCAACCGGCCGATCACCCCGAGCAACAGTTCGCCACGTTGCCCACCCAACGACCAGAAGGAGGGTTGGGACGAAGAACCGCTGAAAGACGAGCAAGACTGAGAGAGCGTCTTTCACTGAATCGTCAGAGTGCGCGATTTCGTGTAGCGTGGTGCCACAACGAACAGGCAGCCGATGACGACAAGGGTCACTCCGACTGCTCCGACTGCGTTCCTTGAGTTCCTTGCGCGGCGCCACAGGTAACGTGGCAGATCAACCGAGACGCCGACGCGGGGCACAGAATCTTTCCTCGTGCGCGACACGTCGACGCCCCGGTCGGCGAGATTGCGCATGGTCACGACCGGGAGCTTGCGCCGTTCCACTTCATCAAGCAGCGCGCGAAAAAGCGCAACGGCATGACGATCAGCCAGCGGCCGGCCACTGGACTGCTCAGCCATGAAGGAAAAGCTGTGAAGAAAGACGACAAGGACGGGAAGGTCGGCGTCGACGACAGCTTGAATCGCCCCTCGCATCTCGGATTCGTTGACGAACCAGTTCGGATCGAATTTTCGAAT
>JBPYFA010000422.1:0-2676 GCA_051986585.1 Vicinamibacterales bacterium
GTCGAATGCACTGATCGCCCGCATGATGCAGTCTGGCGACTTGACGAGCGTGCGAGTGCTGGCCGACCGACAGATTCCGGGTCGGCAGACCCAGACGCTGCAGCAGTTTTACAGGGGCATACCGGTCGAAGGCGGCAGCGTCACGCTGCAGAAAGCCGGTTCCGCTACGCTTTCAGTGTTCGGCACGTTGTTCAACAACGTCTCGGTCGACATCACCCCCGCCATCGCCCCGATCGACGCCGCCCGCATCATCGAGAAGGCTGCCAACGCGTCCATTCCATTCGGCGCCTCCCCGACGACGGTTATCGTCCCGTCACCGGTCGGTACATTCGCGCTCACATACAAGGCGACCGTCGCGAATGCGATCACTTACTACGTCGACGCGTTCACCGGCGACGTCGTGCGCGTGGTCGATGAAAAGAACTACGACACCGGGCTCGGCACCGGCACGCTCGGCGAGCCGAAGAAAATGGCAACGACGCTGATTGGCGGAACGTACCGCACCAAGGACACACTTCGGCCGGCCGGCATCAGCACCTACGACACCGGTGGCAGCTCCACGGCCCTCGACCGGATGGAGAACGGCAACAACGCGACCGACAGCGATCTGGCGTCGAATGCAACCAACACATGGACGAACGGCTACGTCGTCGATGCGCACTCGAACACGGGGCTCACCTACGACTATCTCTTCCGCCAGCACAACTGGTCTGGGCTGGACGGCAACAACCGGCCGATGTCCGCAATCGTGCACTCGGGTCTCATCAACAACGCCTACTTTGCTCCGGCGCCGTTCGGTCCCAACAAGAACGGCGAGATGGTCTTTGGTCGGACAACGGGGAACGTTCCAGTGACCGCTCTGGATGTTGCAGGCCACGAGCTGATGCACGGCGTGACGTCCTTCTCTCTGACCAACCGAACGGGCACCGGGTTCAGGCCGATCCTCTACACCGTGCTCGGCCCGACCTCGTTTGTGTACAACGGGTCAACCTTCCAGTGCAGCACCACCGCCTTGGTCAGCGCGCAGGGCACTCGCTTGCCGTTCCTGTGTAGTGGCGGCCGATACATCCTCGGCGCATACCACGGCGGTGCGATCAACGAAGGGCTTTCGGACATTTTCGGCACCAGCGTCGAATTCTTCTTTCAACCGGTCGGGTCAGGACCGCTGAAAGCCGACTACTTGATGGGCGAAGACGTCACCGGCTTGCAGAACCGGTCTCTGATCGACCCGGCATCGATCGCGATTCGCCACGACTTCGGAACGATGGGCTACCCGGATCACGTCAGCAAGATGCTCAACTATGCGCTGATCGTAACCGGCGGTACAGCAGCCAATCCGACGTCGGTTGACTTGTCTCCAGTCGCGTTCACCAACGGGGAGTTCGTCTTCCTGTTCAACAATGGCGGCAACATCGACGGCGGCGGCGTACACCTCAATTCGACCCTATTCAGCCACGCGTTCTATCTTGCAATTGAAGGCGGACGCAACGCGACATCCGGAATGTCGGTCACCGGCGTGGGCGCGGCCAACCGCGCGCAGATCGAAAAGGTGTTCTTCCGAGCGATCACGCAACTGATGCCGAACAATCCGAACTTTCAAACGGCGGCCGCAGTCGTGATCCAGGCAGCTGTCGACCTATACGGCCCGAGCAGCGCAGCGACCCAGGCCGTCACCCAGGCGATGACGGCAGTTGGTTTGCGGTAACCACCAGCGATCCCATTTTCAGAGGGCCTTTCAGTCATGACACACGCCAGATGGAAGATCTGCTGGTCGATTACTACGCTCGTCGTCGCGAGCGTCGCCGCCCGACCCGCTGCTGCACAGTCGCTCTCGCAAGGCCGAGTCGAGATCTCCGCAAATGTCGGCGCCCAGACCGGCGCCAAGACGTTTACGCAGTCACATTCGTTCACTTTCAACGGCGAGACTGAAACGCTCACCGTCGATCACGACGTGAAGACCGCCCTCGGGTTCAACGTCGGCGCTGCGGTCAGGCTGGTGCCGCAGCTCTGGGTTGGTGTGCAGTACGCGATGGCCGAGATGAAGCCGAGCGCGTCGGTCACGGCAGTCATTCCTCACCCATTGATATTCAACGCCGCCCGCACGGTCCAGGGCTCGGCGAACGACGTCTCCCACAACGAACAGAACGTGCACGTGGACGTGATGTATGCACTTCCGATGCGCGCGCTGGATGTGAAGGTCATGGCGGGACCGACGTTCTTCAACCTGAAGCAGGATTTCGTGTCGAGCGTCACGATCAACGAGAGCTATCCGTTCGACACCGCGACGTTCACCAGCGCAA
The DNA here is from genome assembly GCA_051986585.1 of Vicinamibacterales bacterium. Classification (GTDB taxonomy): domain Bacteria; phylum Acidobacteriota; class Vicinamibacteria; order Vicinamibacterales; family 2-12-FULL-66-21; genus JALZOC01. The sequence continues at coordinate 2,301 of JBPYFA010000422.1, forward strand.
CGACGAAGCGCTTGTCGGAGTCGGCGGTGGGATTCAATACCGGTGTCGATATTTCACGGGGGCTCTCGTCGAAGGTGGGGATCGGCGCACTGATCCGCTACAGCCAGGGGGATGTGAAATTCGACGACCCGGACATCGGTCAGCAGACCGTCAGGGCTGGCGGCGTCGAAGTTGCCGCTGGTATCCGGATCAGATTCTGAGAAGTCTTACCGACGTGTCCGGCGTAGCCGGGTCGGGCGCGCTACCCCAAAGGCGACGGTCTGTCTGTGGTGAACGATCTCTGATACTGAGGCTCTCCAACGGTCCGATTGGTACGGTGAGCCATGTCCCATCCCAAGCCATTACGGCCGGAGAGATTATCCGAGGACAACTTCCC
>JBPYFA010000423.1:0-21057 GCA_051986585.1 Vicinamibacterales bacterium
AACTGGTAACTGGTAACTGGTAACTGGTAACTGGGAACTCGTCGCTACACTTCGCTTCGTTGATTGATCGTCCACGCATGAAGCGCCTCGATGTCCTTGCGCACGGTGCGGGAGGCGGCGAACAGCGTCACCGCCAACAACGCGGCGAGAATCGGGATCGCGTACATCGCCGCGTGCAGGCCGGTTGCCCGGAACGGTTCGAGCGCCGCGCTGGTGTGACCGGTCACCCCGGCGGCGCTCGCGGCGAGTCCGGTGAAGTAGTCGCTGATCATCCCGGTGCCGAGAGGACCTAACGAGGCGCCCGCGAGATACATGGCGCCAAAGTACAGCGCCACGGCGGTGCCGCGTAGCGCCGGTTCGACAATGTCCTGGATGCTGGGGTACACGGTCGAATAGTACGCGTACATGATGCCGACGCCACTGCCCATGAGCAGCGCAAATCCGGCGACGTCGCCGGCAGGTCGCAGGAGCGACAGGAACATCAACGGCGCACTGAGACAAATGGCCACAGTCGCAACCACGAGCCGGCCATTGGCGCGGCGCCTGTACAGGGCATCGGCGGTGATACCGCCGACGACCACGCCGAACGTGCCCGACAGACCGTAGACCGACATCGCGATCACTCCGGCTCGCCCCAGGCTCACGCCGTGATAGCGGATGAGGAACGGCGCCAGAAACGCGCCGAGGGCGTACATGTTGAAGTTGTGGAGCGCCCCCGACGCAATGATCCAGCGAAGCGTCGGAATGGACATCAGCAGCCGGTACGGAGAGCCGGGACGACGTCGGGCCCCGATAGCGTGAGCCTCGACCGTGCCGCGGGCAGGCTCCTGGATGGACAACGCGGCAATCGCGCAGAGCAATCCGGGTACAGCGGCGACAAACAACGCGGCACGCCAACCCCAGTGCTGGCCGACGTAGCCACCGACGAGAAAGCTGAGGCCCGAACCGATCGGGAGCCCGAGCATGAACACGGCCGTTGCGCGTGCGCGATGCTGCGTGCGATAGAGATCGCCAATCAGTGACATCGAGGCGGGGGCGCAGCTCGCTTCACCAACGCCGACACCCAAACGCACGACGAACAGCTCGAGGAAGTTGCGGGCCAGGCCAGATGCCGCGGTCAGCAGGCTCCACGCGAACACACCGACCGCAAGGATATGTTTCCGGCTGATGCGATCGGCCAGCCGTCCAAGCGGTACGCCGACAAAGGCGTAAAGCAACGTGAAGGCAGTGCCGAGGGCTCCCAGTGCGGTGTCCCCAAGCTCCCATTCACGTCGAATCCGTTCACCGACTGCGCCGAGGATCTGCCGATCGAAGAAGTTCAGGAGGTTGATCGCGAACAGCACCGCGAGCGCATAGCCGGTGCGGGTCATCGACTTAGAACGGATAACCGGATTGGTTGATCACGGCGTCGGCCACGCGACGTCGCGCCGCAACGGTGTTGATCCCGGGATGCTCCCTCACGTTCGTTACAGCCTTGGTGAGCGCATCGATCGGTTCCCCGCGTCCGATCAGCGCGTTCACGATTTGCTTCCCGGCGTGCGCCACACGGTCCATGGCGTAGCTCGTGTAGATGCGGGTGATGTCGGTGGCGATCGGAGCGCGACTGTTGCCGCGCGCCGTCATCTTCTCGGCTCTGCCGATCGCGCTTTCAATCGCGTAGCACTCGATGATCACGTCGGCGGCGTGGGCCAGCAGCTCCTGTTCGTGGCGAACCGCCGCATCAAAGGCGTGCAGGGCGGCCGCCAGCGTCGCCCGCGCCACCTGCTTGGCGTCCTCGAGCGCACGACGCTCGTCGTCGAGCGTCGATCCTGATCCGGCCTCGACCGGCTCGCCGGTCTGAAACAGTGAGTCGCCGTTTTTCAACAGCCGCGTCGTGATGATCAGCCGATTGATTTCGTTGGTGCCCTCATAGATGCGGGTGATGCGAGCGTCACGATAGGCGCGTTCCACCGGGAATTCGCGCGAGTAGCCATTGCCGCCGAAGATCTGCACAGCTTCGTCGACGGCATAGGCGAGCGCCTCGCTGGTTGCGACCTTGTTGATCGAGCATTCGACCGCGAACGTCTCGATGATCTTGAGGACACGGACAGGGTCCTCCTCGGGCACGCCCTCGAGCGCCTTGTCGACGTCGCCAAGGGTGCGATACACCATCGCCTCGCTGACGAAACAGCGCACGGCCATTTCGGCCAGCTTCTGCTTCACCAGACCGAATTCGCAAATCGCCTTGCCGAATTGGCGTCGATCGCGCGCGTACGCAATCGATCGGTTGAGGGCTTGGCGTACGCCGGCACTGTTTCGCGTGCCGAGCTTGACGCGGCCGAGATTGAGGATGTTGAATGCGACTTTGTGCCCCTCGCCGACCGCGCCGAGCACGTTCTCGACCGGCACGGCCACGTTGTCGAGCATCAGAACGGTCGTCGACGATCCGTCGAGGCCCAGCTTCTTTTCATCCGGACCGCTTTGCACACCCATTCCGCGCTCGACGATGAAGGCGGTGAACTGTTCGCCGTCGACCTTGGCAAAGAGGGTGAAAAGATCGGCGAAGCCGCCGTTGGTGATCCAGGCCTTCTGCCCATTCAGGAGATAGTGCTTGCCGTCGGGCGTCAGCCGCGCGGTCGTCTTTGCCGCCAAGGCATCGGAGCCTGATTGCGGCTCCGTCAACGCGTACGCCCCGATCATTTCGCCGCTGGCAAGCTGCGGTAGATACCGCGCCTTCTGCTCGGGCGTCCCGAAATACACGATCGGCAAGGTTCCGATCGACGTGTGCGTTCCGATCGAGCCGGCGAAGGACGGATCGACCGCGATCTGCTCGCCAACGTACGCGGCGCTGGTCTTGTCGAGGCCGAGGCCACCGTACGCCGCCGGGATTTCGAGCCGCAGCAGATCCAAAGCAGCAGCTTTGCGCAGCAACTCCCGGGTCTTGGCCCAGTCGTGTGCATACAGACTGGACTGGTGAGGCAGGACCTCGTTCCGCATGAACTCGGCGGCGGTCCGGCCGAAGAGGTGCTGTTCCTCTGTCAGATCCTCGCGCGTGAATACATGCTCCGCGTTCACCGGCCGAACGAGGAAGGTTCCGCCGCCGACAGCGTCGTGTGCCTCTGTCGCACGTGTTCGAGTTGACAGGTTCATCGGCGCTCCAGTATAAGCGGGCGCGCATGCCAGCCGTCGAGGCGTTGTTCAAGCTCACCAATCGGGTTGCCATTGTCACCGGCGCCTCGCGCGGTCTCGGGCAAGAGATGGCGGAAGGCCTCGCCGAAGCCGGCGCGTCGCTGATGATTTGCGCCCGCCGGGAGGAGTGGCTGACCCCGACGCTCGAACGTTTCAAAGGCTTGGGCTTCCGGGTCGAAGCGATGGTCGCCGACGTTTCCAATCCAGCCGACGTGCAAGCAGTCGTGGATCGAACGATCGCCGCCTACGGACGGGTCGACATTCTCGTCAACAACGCGGGGGTGACTTGGGGCGCGGAGCCGGAACAATTGCCGCTCGACAAGTGGCAGAAGGTGATCGACGTCAACCTCACGGGTGCGTTCCTGTTCGCGCAGGCCGCAGGCCGCGAGATGCTGAAGCGCGAGTATGGACGCATTATCAATATCGCCTCAATCGCCGGTCTCGCTGCGTCTGTTCACGGCCCGCATTACGCGGCGTATTCGGCATCGAAGGCCGGACTGATCGGCCTGACGCGCGAGCTGGCCGCGTCATGGGGCCGGAAGAACATCCGGGTGAATGCCATTGCTCCGGGGTTCTTCCATTCACGGATGGCCGATCCCGCCCTGCCGCTGGCGGAGCCGTCGATCAAGGCGAGCTGCCCGATTCCACGGGTCGGAGCAGAAGGGGAACTGAAGGGCGTCTGTGTCTTCCTCGCGTCCGACGCTTCCAATTACATCACCGGTCAGACCCTCATCGTCGACGGCGGCCGCACGATCGCAGGACATTGACGATCGGTCGAGGAGACTCTCACTTCGCCAATTCGCTCTTCGCAATCGCCTCCACGTGCACCTCGTCGGGTCCGTCGGCCAGTCGGAGTGTGCGCGCGTGCGCCCATGCTCTGGCCAGCGGGAAGTCGTCAGAGATACCAGCGCCGCCGTGCGCCTGGATGGCGCGATCCAGAACACGGAGCGCCATCCGCGGCGCGACGACTTTGATTTGCGCAATTTCCGAACGTGCCGCCTTGTTGCCGACGGTGTCCATCAGATACGCGGCGCGGAGGGTGAGCAGGCGGGCCTGATCGATCTCCATACGTGATTCAGCGATGTGCGCGCGGATGGTGCCCTGATCGGCGAGCAGCTTGCCAAAGGCGACGCGGCTTTTCACGCGTGCGCACATCATCTCCAGCGCGCGCTCAGCCATTCCGATGAGGCGCATGCAATGGTGAATGCGTCCAGGGCCGAGTCGTCCCTGCGCGATCTCGAAACCACGCCCCTCGCCGAGCAGCATGTTGTCCGCCGGCACCCGCACGTTCTCGAACGTGATTTCTGCATGCCCGTGCGGCGCATCGTCGAAGCCAAACACCGGCAGCACTCGCTTGACGGTGACGCCGGGTGCATTCACGGGCACGAGAATCATTGACTGCTGTTTGTGCGTGGGCGCGTCGGGGTTCGTGCGGCCCATGAAGATGGCAATCTGGCAACGCGGATCGCCGGCGCCCGAGATCCACCACTTGCGACCGTTAATCACATAGTCGTTGCCTTCGCGCGAGATCCTGGACTGAATGTTGGTCGCATCCGAGGAGGCTACATCCGGTTCGGTCATGGCAAAGCACGATCGGATTTCGCCCGCCAGGAGCGGCTCCAGCCATTGTCGCTTCTGCTGCGGGGTGCCGTAACGGACCAGCACCTCCATATTCCCGGTATCGGGGGCGGAGCAATTGAAGAGTTCCGGTGCGAACGGCGTGGAGCGACCCATGATTTCGCAGAGCGGCGCATATTCGGTGTTCGTCAATCCGGCGCCGTACTCACTCTCGGGAAGGAAGAGATTCCACAACTGCTCGGAACGAGCCTTGGCTTTGAGTTCTTCGACCACGGGTGTCGGCTGCCAGCGATCGCCTCGATCGATCTCTTCCAGAAACCGTTTTTCGTTTGGATAGACGTGCGCCGCCATGAAGGCGGTCAATCGCGCCTGGAGGTTTTTCACCTTGGCCGAATGCTCAAAGTTCACGTCGGCGGCATGATACCTTAGCGCCGCATGTCACAGCTGGTTCGGTACGAAGTGCGAGACCGGGTTGCCGTCATCACGATTGATAACCCACCCGTGAATGCCTTGAGCGCCGGCGTTCCTGAGGGCATCAGCGAGGCCGTCGAACGCGCTGGTGAAGACACCGCGGCAGATGCGATCGTCCTGATTGGCGCCGGCAGCACGTTTATCGCTGGTGCCGACATCAACATTTTCAACGAGCTGAAGACACGCGAGCAATCCATCGAGCGCTCGCAGGCCGTTCACGCACGTCTGAAGAAGCTGGAGGATGTCGGCAAGCCGCTCGTGGCTGCCCTCCATGGTCATGCGCTTGGTGGCGGGCTCGAGTTCGCGATGGCGTGCCATTTTCGCGTTGCGGTTTCGACGGCCCGAGTCGGCCAGCCCGAAGTGCAGCTTGGAATCATTCCTGGCGCCGGCGGAACACAACGTCTGCCGCGGCTGTGCGGACCGGCGCTCGCGCTCGAGATGTGTACGGAAGGAAAACCGGTGACGGCGGTCCGTGCGACAGAGGCCGGCATCGTTGACGCGGTGATCGACGGGAATCTCCTCGAAGGCGCGATCGCCTTCGCGAAAGCACGTGCGGCGGCGAATGAGCGACCTCGTACGCGCGATCGGGAGGACAAGATCGCCGATCTCGCGGCGGGACTCACGGCCTGCGAGGCCGCGCGGCAATCGCTCGCCCGAACTGCACGGGGTGCGCAAGCGCCGTTCGCGGTAGTGGATGCGATCGAAGCCTGCATCACGAAGCAGTTCGACGATGGCTCACGACGCGAGATGGAATTGTTTGCCGATTGCGTGCTGTCGACCGAATCGAAGGCAATGCGGCATCTATTCTTTGCTGAGCGCGAGGTTGCAAAGATTCCGGACGTGCCGAAGCAGACGGTCGCTCGCGCGATCAAAAGAGCCGCCGTGGTCGGCGCCGGCACGATGGGCGGCGGAATTGCCATGGCATATGCGAATGCCGGCATCCCGGTGCTGTTGAAGGATGTCGATCAGGCGACAGTCGATCGCGGGATGACGGTCATCCGGAAGAACTATGAATCGACGATGGCGAAGGGAAAGATTACGCCGGAGGCAATGGCCCGAACCTTGTCGCTGATTACGCCAACCACACGGTACGAAGCGTTTTCCGACGTCGACATTGTGGTGGAGGCGGTGTTCGAGAATCTGGATCTCAAGAAGGCAGTCTTTGCGGAGATTGCGAAGGTGACTCGATCGGACGCCATTCTCGCTTCCAATACATCCACCCTCGACATCGACGAGTTCGCCGCCGTGAGCGGCCGGCCGGAGCAGGTCGTCGGCCATCACTTCTTCAGCCCGGCGAACGTGATGAAGCTGCTGGAGATCGTCCGCGGCCGGCAAACGAGCCGCGAGGTCATCGCCACGTCACTGAAGCTGGCGAAGCAGCTGAATAAGATCGGTGTTGTCGTTGGCAACTGCTTCGGGTTCGTCGCCAATCGCATGCTCGCCTATTACATGCGCGAGGCGTACTTGCTGCTCGAGGAAGGAGCGAGCGTTTCGCAGATCGACAACGCCGTCACCGCGTTCGGGTTTCCCGTAGGCCCGTTCGGCATGCAGGATATCGCCGGCATCGATGTCGGCTGGCGCATACGCCAGTACCTGCAATCGGTGGGAAAGACTCGGGCCGAAGGACCGCAATCAGCTGTTCCCGATCGCCTGTACGAAATGGGCCGCTACGGCCAGAAGACGGGCGCCGGCTGGTATCGCTACGAGCCAGGCAGCCGCACACGTATTGAAGATCCGATCGTCGACGAGATCGCCGCGGAGGAGGCTGCGAAGCGCGGCATCGCACGACGCGCCGTATCCGACGAGCACATCATCGCGCGGATCACGACCGCGCTGGCCAACGAGGGTGCCCAGGTCCTCGAGGACGGATACGCGATCCGCGCCAGCGACATCGACGTCGTGTATGTGAACGGGTTCGGCTTTCCTCGTCATCGGGGCGGCCCGATGTTCTACGCAGACACCGTTGGACTCTCCGTTGTTCTCGAACGCGTGAAGCAATACCGCCAGCAGTATGGCGACTATTGGCGCCCGTCGCCGTTGCTCGCAACACTGGTGAGCGAGGGCCGCGGGTTCTACAGTGAGAGCGTGTGACTGTCTTCACGCTCGCAGAGCTCGGCACGCTGGTCGGGCGTGAGATCGCAACCAGCGACTGGATGGTCGTCAATCAGGATCGGATCGATGCATTTGCCGACACGACTGACGATCATCAATGGATACATGTTGACGTCGACCGTGCCACGACGGAGACACCCTTCGGTTCAACCATCGCGCACGGGTTTCTGACGCTGTCGCTGACGAGCGCCTTGATGCGAAACGCGATCAGGATCGACGGCCTGCGGATGACGCTCAACTATGGACTGAATCGCGTGCGGTTCGTGTCGCCCGTGCCGTCGGGCTCGCGCATTCGCGCACGAATTGCGGTTGAGAAGATTGAGGAGCCGGGAGACAGCATCCAGGTGATATGGAACGTCACCATCGAGCGCGACGGCAGCGACAAGCCTTGCGTCGTGGCGGAGTGGATCGTTCGCTATTATCCACGGTAGCCGCGTGATGAGCGGCGACACCAGGCCAGTCCGTGCAGGTGAAGAGCTCGATTGGGCGCGACTGGAGGCGTGGCTGCGATCACGATTCCACGCGTCCGACGCGGTCATACTCGATCAGCGCGAAGCCATGCGTGTGTCGCAGTTTCCGGGCGGCCACTCGAACCTGACCTATCACGTTCGTTTTGGGTCCAGCGAGTTGGTCGTCAGGCGCCCGCCTGTTGGTCCGGTGCCCCCGACAGCTCACGACATGGCGCGCGAGTATCGGTGGCTGTCAGCCGTTCATCCCGTCTTTCCCTTAGCCCCGCGCGTCTACGCCTTGTGTGAGGACCCCGCGGTCATCGGCTCGGTCTTCTATGTGATGGAACGCCGGCACGGCATCGTCATCCGTCACGAAGAGCCGCCGATGGTCCACAACCGGCCGGACGTCCGACGCGACATCAGCGTTGCGCTGATCGACGCGCTCGCCGACCTGCACAGCATCGAGATCGAGGACGCTGGCCTGACGCACCTCGGAAAGCCTCACGGGTTCGTTGAGCGACAAGTGCGCGGCTGGACCGACCGCTGGGATCGATCCAAAACCAGCGAGCTGCCAGAAATGGAGCGGCTCGCGCGCTGGTTGATCGAATCTTTGCCTCCGAATCCAGAACGACCCACGATCGTGCACGGGGATTTCAAACTCGACAATCTGATGCTCGACGCGACAGATCCATCCCGCATCGTGGCCGTGTTCGATTGGGAGATGGCGGCGCTTGGCGATCCGCTCGTCGATCTCGGCATCCTGCTGGCGTACTGGGTACCGAGCGCACCGCCGGATCAGCACGATTCGCTCGCGACGGTCACGACGACGACAGGGTGGTTGACCGCTCGCGAGATCATCGAGCGCTATGCCGCTCGCACGGGTCGAGACCTGACCACGTTGAAGTTCTTCGAGGTGTTCGCGCTCTTCAAGGTTGCGGTCGTGATTCAGCAGATCTATTACCGCTTCGTGAAGGGACAGACAACCGACCGCAGGTTCGCCAACTTCGAGAGCCGGGTGACCTCCCTGGCCCGCCGAGCCACGTCGCTCTTGTAGGAACGGCGCCGAAGAGCGACCCCAGCAGTTCCGATCATTCGGCACCTACCCGACGAGAACTCGTCATCACCGTTCTCGTTCTCCGGCGACATTGAGAAATTTCCGGTGCGCGTACGAGGCGACCCTTTTGCACGCCTGTCTCACAATCCACACGCACCGAAGACGGAGGCGGCCATGACCCTAGTTAGTCCACGGTTGAATTGCGCCGCGATTGTGATTGTGCTGGGCTCTGCGACTGTCGCGCAGACCCGTACCATGTCTGATCCTTCCAACACGCTGCCGGGAACCATCCAAGTAGAGGACTTCGACAACGGTGATGCAGAGGTCGCCTACCACGATGATTCGATTGGCAACAGCGGCGGGGCTTACCGAGCGACCGACGTCGATATCGAGGCGACGACCGACACAGGCGGCGGCTACAACGTCGGATGGGCAAGCGCCGGCGAGTGGCTCAAATACACCGTGAACGTCACGACCACCGGAGTCTTTACGTTCGAGATACGGGTCGCCTCTCTTGGCCCCGGAGGTTCCTTCCACATCGAAGTGGACGGTGTTGACAAGACCGGGCTTATAGCGGTCCCGAGTACGGGCGACTGGCAGTCGTGGACGACGCTCAGTCGTCCCGGCGTCGCGTTAACGTCAGGCACTCACGTGTTGCGACTGATGATGGACACGATTGGCGACAACGGCGCGACCGGCAACTTCAATTGGATCCGCGTGACCTCTTCCGGTACGGGCTCGACACCTTATAAAGGCATGCCGGTTCCGTTGCCCGGAATCATCGAAGCCGAAGACTTCGATAACGGCGGCGCAGAAGTCGCGTACCACGACGACTCGTCTGGCAATAGCGGTGGCGCGTATCGGGCGACCGACGTCGATCTCGAACCGACCACAGATACCGGCGGTGGCTACAACGTCGGATGGGCGAGCGCCGGCGAGTGGCTCAACTACACCGTCAACGTCGCGGCCACCGGGACATACACGCTGGAGGTCCGGGTCGCGTCGTCCGGCGCCGGCGGCATTTTCCATGTCGAGGCGAACGGCATGGACAAGACAGGACCGCTCGTCGTGCCAAACACACACGGGTGGCAAGAGTGGACGACGACGATCAGGCGGGGGATCACATTGGCCGCAGGCACGCAAGTCCTCCGACTCGTGATGGATGCGATCGGGAGCGACGCGGTCGGCAACTTCAACTGGCTTCGCATCACGCCGGAGTCGAGCACCGAGTCGACACCGTACTCGGGCACACCGGTAGTGTTGCCCGGCAAGATCGAAGCGGAAAACTTCGACAACGGCGAAGGCGAGGTCGCGTACCACGATACATCGCCGGGTAACAGCGGCAGCAGTTATCGGGAAACTGACGTCGACATTGAACCAACCACTGACGAGGGAGGTGGTTACGACGTCGGCTGGACTGCTGGAGGTGAGTGGCTCACATACACGGTGAACGTCGCGACCACAGGAACCTATGGGATCGAGATTCGTGTCGCATGCGAGGGGCTTGGTGGGACGTTCCACGTCGAGGCCAACGGCGTCGACAGGACCGGGCCTCTTCGCGTCCCGGACACGGGTGGTTGGCAGGCGTGGACGAGCCTTACCTACACCGGCGTGCCTCTCGCAATCGGTCGACAGACACTGCGGCTCGTGTTCGATAGCACCGGTCCCAGCGGCGCGACTGGAAACGTGAATTGGATCCAGTTTCATCTGCAGCAGACTGGGCCATTCTCGATCGTCGCGCCTGAGCCGGGAATGACGCTACGCACGACAGCGGTGACGTTCAAGTGGAGCGCCGGCGGAGACGACAGTGAGCTGACGGTCGGCAGCACACCCGGAGCAGCCGATGTCTACGACAGCGGATCGCTCGGGTCGGCCACTGAACACACGGTTCCGCGACTGCCGCTCGACGGTCGGTTGATCTATGTCGAAGTGCGCCGCACGAACGGAGGAATCGTGGACCGCGCCGATGCGCTGTTTGTTGCACCCGTTCGAAGAGGTCTTGCCATCGTGGCGGATTTCTCGAATCGACGACTCGAGGACTGGACAGGCGCCGGCATGAGGAGCCTCGACGATCTCTCGGCGCAACTCCGCGAATTGGAAGCGCACTGGGCATGGCTGAGCCTCGGCCAGGAGAAGTTTCAGTGGGACATCACCCGCATCCAGCTGGCGCAAGCCGCCGTGCCTGGCGCGTTCTATAGCTGGTCGCAATTCAGAGACACTATCGCCGCGCTCGTGAAGCAACAGATCGACGTCCGCGATTACGACATCAACCGTGACGGCGTCCTGGACATCTCCTGGGTGATCGTCAGCAGCGGAGACAGTCCAATCGAGTATGCGATCGGCGGAGCCAGCAAGAACGGCGGCGTCAACATGTTCATGGATGGGCAGGCGAGCCAAAGCGTGGTGTTCAAACACACCGGGAATTTCACTCACGAAGTTGGACATCTGCTCGGAATCCAGGACATGTACGGCACGTATGGAACGCTCAGCACCCTGACGCTGATGTCATTCCCGTGGCCGCTTCCTCCTCCAGGCTTTTCTGCCTACGAGAAGGTGTTGCTTGGTTGGGTGAAGCCGCAAGTCGTCGCCGACACGAGCCGCGATCTCTGGTTGCCGGCCGCCGAAGAATCGCCGGCCGCGGTCAAGGTGCCAACCAGTCGAGATTACGAATACTTCTTGATCGAGTACCGGAAGAGGCCTTCGAGCGGCTACGCCTCCGATGACGTTCGCTACGATGGCCTGGCGATCTATCACGTGCTGGAGGGATCCTCGATGTCGCAGAATCCGCCAATCGTGAAGCTGGAGCCGGCCGACGGAAGCATTCAGCCCAGTCAGCCTCTGGATGTGAACGATCTGGCATCTCCCGAAAATCCCTTGCTCTTCGGCCGTTGGCCGTCAATTCGTATTTCGATAATGGCCAGGAGGTCTTTCGACTCGAAAACGTCGCCAGACGCGGGAACGGGATCAGTTTCGACCTCGTCTTCGGTGCGGTTCAAAGCGGCGAAAACATGCTCGTGAATTCGTCGTTTGAGGACGGTCCCAGTACCCTGGTCGCGTGGCGTCCGACCTCCTGGATCTCGATGCCGAATGCGTTTGTCTGGCCGAGCCCTCTCGCGCGAAGCGGTCAGAGAAGCGCACAAGTGAATGCGTCCTCGGCTAACGACGCGAGCTGGGTCCAGACGGTCAACACGCTCGTGCTCGGACAACCGTACGAACTGTGCGGTTGGGTGAAGGGAGAAAACATCACCGGCGCCGACGTGGGCGCAAATGTGTCGTTGTTGGGCGGGTTCGTCCGGTCGCCCGGTCTACTCGGGACGTTTGATTGGACGCGGCAATGCGTGATTTTCACCGCCGAGTCCACTCGCGCGGACGTCGCCTGCCGCGTCGGCTTCTACGGCAACCTCGTGACGGGTAAGTTGTGGTGCGACGACCTGTCGCTTGTGCGACTCGCGAAGCCGTTCTGAGGTCAGTGACGATGCGCTATTCTTCAGATGATGCTCCCGTCGCGCCTCCTTATCGTTCGGCAGAATTTCCCTGACCTCCGTCTGCCGGATGTTCAAGCGGAGGCGCGACGCCAAATGGAGGAGAGCGGGTTCTCGGCCCAGCTCGAGCCCGGTTCACGGGTAGCCATCGGGGTGGGCAGCCGTGGGATCGCGAATATCGCCCTGATTGTCCAGACGGTCGTCGAATACTGGCGCCACCATGGCATGGTGCCGTTCATCTTTCCGGCGATGGGCAGCCATGGCGCGGCAACCGCTGAAGGGCAGACGAACGTCCTCGCGCATTTCGGAATTACCCAGCAGTCGATGGGCTGCCCGATTGTCAGCCGTGTGGACGTCGTTTCGCTCGGCAGGACCGACGATGGGGTAGAGGTGTTCATGGATGCGGCAGCGCACGCGGCGGACGCGACGCTGATCGTTGGGCGCGTCAAATGGCACACGACCTTCGCCGGCCGGATCGAGAGCGGCCTCATGAAGATGATGGCGATCGGCCTGGGGAAGTTCGCGGGTGCTCAGAAATATCACACGCACTCGCAGCGGCTCGGTCTCGAGCACGTCATCCGGACCGCTGGCCGCGTCGTGCTGCAATCAGGAAAGATGATCGGCGGCATCGCGATCGTTGAAGACGCGCATCACCACACGGCAAAAATCGAAGCCGTCCGTGCGTCGTGTATGGAGCAGCGCGATGAAGAGAACCTCGCGCTCGCGAAGTCGTGGATGCCCACGCTGCCGTGCGATCTCGACGTCCTCATCGTCGACCAGATGGGTAAGAACATCAGTGGCACCGGCATGGATGCGAAGGTGGTCAATCGCGGTCCCGCCGGTGAATACAATCCCTGGCCCGGGCTGCCGGCGGTTCAACGCATCTTCGTGCGCGACCTCGATCCCCGCAGCTACGGCAACGCCATGGGTATCGGAATGGCGGACGCCACGACCGACCGGCTTGTCGGCAAGATCGATCGAAACGCCACTACCGTCAATGCCCTGAGTTCGGGGATCCCGTCGCGCATTAGAGTGCCCGCACACTTCCCCAGCGACCGCGACTCTCTTCAATGGGTCGCCGCGACGGCCGGGAAGATGAATGCTGACGACATCACGTTCGGCTGGATCCGCAACACACTCGCCCTCGATCGCGTCGCCGTCAGCGAAGGACTCCTGGCCGAACTTGAACGGCGAGCGCACATCGAGGTTGAAGGGTCGTTCGATGTGCAGTGGGATGGAGCCGGAAACCTCGTCAGCCCTTTCTGAATACGTAACCGTAACGTGTAATCCATACCAAGTCTGTCGGTCTCACCGGCGGATCTGAGGCCCGGGTTCTTCCGGCGCTCCCGATTTTTGTCGCAAGTCCTATTGCTTACAACGTTTACCGTTCGTCCTTACGGCTGAGCCCGGTGGTATGTCTCTTGCCTTTGCTGAAGAGAGAGATCTGCATCCTGCTTAGGGAGGATTCATGCACCGCTTCATTGTCCCGGTGGTCGCAGCAGCACTGATCGGTAGCGTTCCAGCGTACGCACAGCACGGACACGCGGCGTCGACGCCAACTGCGGCAGCCCATGGTCAGTCGACGACGCACGGAAGCAGCGGCGCGACCACGCACGGCCAGAGTGGCTCGCACGGAGGGACGACACAGCCTTCCTCCACGACACATGGCTCCAGCGCCAACCACGGATCCGGCGGTGGCAATTCGCACTCCGGCGGCGGAACGTCCACGACCACCACGAACTCGGGCACGACCCCGACAAACACATCGTCGACGACGGGCACGGGCTCGACGGCGCTGACACCGGTCCAGCAGAAGCTGCAGAAGAACACCAACCTGGCCGACAAGCTGCGGACGCGGCTGCCGGCGAACACCGATCTGATGCAGGCAGCGAAAGGGTTCAAGAACCTCGGGCAGTTCGTCGCGGCGGTGAACGTGTCGAACAATCTCGGTCTCAATTTCACTGAACTGAAGACTCATATGGTGGACGACGGCATGAGCCTCGGTCAGGCAATTCAGAAAGAGAAGAAGATCGCGGACGTCAACACGGAAGTGCACCGCGCCGAGACCGAAGCGGACACGATGATCAAGTCGTCGACCACATCGACGGCGACCCCTCAGCCGTTTCCGACGGCAACGACGACGAAGAAGGCGAAGACGACCGGGGGCAAATAGGCGGAGCCGATGCGGCGACAAGACTTTTCAACAGTCACCGTTGTCGTCGCGGCAGTGCTGGCCTTGCCAGCACTCGCCGCGGCGCAGGGCAACAGCGCCTTCGGCCACAGTCACAACGGCTCCCGCGTGACGGCGCCTTCGTCCTCGACCTCCGGCTCCCAGTCGTCATCGGGATCGGTCACCGCCGAAGGACAGAGCTATGGTGTCGACGTCCGAAACTTCGGTACGCGGTTGGACGATGCGTCTGTCATGGGGACCGGTAGTGGATTCGTTACCCTCGGGTTTGCATACTGGCATGGTCCGGACTTTCGAGAATTCGATCTGCCGATGGTCGACACCGGCGTGGCCATTCATCCGCGCGTCCAGGTCGGTATGAGCTTTCCTTATTACTACGCCGGGCCTCCCGCCGGTCCTGTGACGAAGGGCCTTGGGAACGTCTATATGACGACGAAGGTCCAGCTGCGCGATCCGTCGTCTCACCCGATTGGGTTCGCGGTCACGCCGATGCTCGAAGTGCTCGACAACCCACCGCTCACCGGCGGCAGCCGTGTCAATTGGGCGCTGCCCGGCAATGTGGAATTCCGCCGGGACGGCTGGCGCACCTTTGCCAGCGGCGGTTATTTCTCGCGCGGCGCACTGTTCGCGAGCGGGGCGGTCGAGGCGGCGCTGTCCCAGCGCGCGTGGATGATGGCGAGCCTCAGTCAATCGTATTCGACCAAAGCAGACGAATTGACGACGGCGCTTGCGTTGCCACGCGGGCAGACCGACATCACCGGTGGGCTGACGATCGCGCTGAACCCGAAGATAGCCGTGTACGGAACGATCGGCCACACGATCTCCCAACGCGAGACGAATGCGGGCACGTTGAATCTCGCGAGTGGCGTGTCTTTCAACTTCACGCGGTGAACGCGAGCTCGCCGGGCGGAGGTGACGGAGATCACGCAACGAAATCAACACGGAGATGGGGAGACACGGAGGTCTGTAATGCAAAAAATGACCTCCGCACCTCCGCGTCCCCGTGTTAAGAGCTTGTTGCGTGTCCTCCGCTACCTCGGTCGGGTCGCCCCATAGCAGGGGTCTGTTCCAGATGTGCCTCGACCGTCCTTGGCGCAACACCAAAGCGATCCGCGGAGATCTTCCATTGCGGAAACGGCTGCGGGACCGTCGCTGAGTAGAGTCCAAACGTCATCAAGCGTGCGGCCACCTCGTTGAAGGGGCGAACCAGTGGCGGCAGCACTCGCATCGCGATCACCGGCACATGCCGTCGTTTTGCGCGCCGATTGAGTCGTCGCTCGATCAAGGTCGCCAGATCGTTCTGCGACAGGTTTGACGGTCCGCCGATCTCGACGGCTTCGTTGACGACGTCGGGCCTGGACAGGATCTTGATGGCGAACTCCGCGACATCATCAATCGCGATGTAGTTGGTGATGGTGTTGCCGTCGCCGAAGATCCTGGCGACCCCTTTGTCGCGAATCCCCTTGGCCAGAAGCTCGTCGACCCAGATTTCCATGAAGGCGCTCGGCCGGAGCATGATGTGGGGTACGCCACTGCGCCGGATCGCGTCTTCGATGTACCACTTGATCCGGAAGACATCGACCGGCGAATCCTGGGTGAGACCTCGCGCCGAGACGTAGATCAACCGGCGCACACCAGTATTTCGGGCGGCCGCGCAGAGATTCTGGTAGCTCGACAGGTCGGTTCGCGTCGGGCTGTTTGGCCCTTTGCCGAGGTTGTTGTTGGCGGTGGCGACGATTTGATCGATGCCGCGGCAGGCGTCGGTGAGCTTGCGGACATCGCGCAGATCGACGGCCGCGATCTCGGCTTGCGGCGCGAACGCCGCCAGCTTCTCGGCCGTCCGCGCCAGCGCACGAACCTTGGCCCCTGACGCGATCAGCTTGCGGGTGATGACGCCGCCCAGCTGACCGGTCGCGCCAACGACAAGCACGCGCGAGTCGTTCACTCTGCTCCTTTCGCTCGACGGTTGATCGGTGCGGCTCGTTTGAGCTCGTCAAACCAATTCACAATCACATGCGGTATCGGCGGCTTCTGCGGGAGTCCCTTGAGGGCGATAAATCGTCCGTCCGAGGCGACATCGAATTCCTCCACGCCAAAACCATCGACCGCTCCAGGGTTCGGCAGATCGAACATCACTTGCGGTCTGACTCCCTCGAGGGTCGTGCCCGTGCCTACTTTGACCGCAAATACGTGGGCTCGATTCGATCCCAGTCCACGATAAAACAGTTCGCTGCTGTCGCGCGACCACCGCGGCGGGCTGCTGCCGTTCGTCGAAACCTGCCATCGGGCGTTCGAGACGTTTGGAAATGGACTCACAAAAATGTCGCTGATGCCGGCTTCAGATTTCCGATACGCCAGCCAGCGTCCGTCGGGCGAAAGCCTCGGCGTGCGAGCGCCAGCGACGAGCATCTGAGTCTGGCCCGTCGCGACGTCCAGCATCTTGACCCCATCTGCGTCCGTCCCCGCGACCCAATAAATAATCTTGGCTCCGTCAGGCGACACCGATACGGGATACTCTCCGCCGCTGGCGTAGACCTGGGAGAGTGCCCCAGTCGTAAGCTGCACCGGTGTTCCAGTGCCATCAGCGCGCTGCCGATACAGTCGGCTGAGCGCGCCGAGCTGGGGACGGGAGGCAAAGAGGACCGTCGTGCCGTCAGGCATCCACAATGGCGCTTCGCTGATTCCCGCATCACGCGTGAGGTTGCTGAGGGTATGGCGAGCGAAGTCCCAGATCATGATGTTCTGTCGTCCGGCTCCGCTCGACGATTCAAACGCGACGCGCGTGCCATCCGGCGACAGTGCGGGCCTGGCATAGGTGCCACGTGGGATATCGATTGGCGTGACGCGCCCCGAGCGATCCACCCACATCAGATCCGTCTGTGGTCGCGACCCCGCATCCGAGATGTACGACAGAGTCCCGGTCGAAGACACGCTGAAATGCCCGGCGCCGCCATTGTTATAAAGGATGCCCGACATGACCGGCACGGATGGCCCCGTGACTTCGAGCCGCGCGGCGTCGAACGGTGCGGCCATCATCACACCGCTTCTCAGATAGACGAGATGCCCTGTCGGCAGGTACACCCCTGAGTGTCCCGTCCGGTCAATGAGCACATGCCACTTCTTCGTGGTGACGTCGACGACCGCGATCCGGGCCTCTTCAAGCGATCCTTTGAAGATCGTGAACAGCACACCGCGACCGCCCGGAACGATCGTTGGAAAACGGTGGGCGACCTCGCCTGCAGCCTTGTCGACGGTTGTAATCCTCTCGCGCGCACCGCCGGATTCCGCAGTCCGCGAAATCCCGGATCCACCTCCGGAATAGATGTACCCGTCAGTCGACCACGCCACGCCACGATCGTTCGCGTCGATGGCCCCGATCTCGAACGGCGCGCCACCGGCCACCGGCGCGCGCCACAGCTTACCGCTGGAAATGAAACCCACCTGCGTGCTGTCGGGCGAGAAGAACGGATTGTATGGCGAATCCGAGGGCGAGGAGATGGCTCGGACGTCGTCCCCCCGCAGATCGCGAAGATAGATCTGAGGGCCAGATGAGTTGATCGCGACGTACGCGATGTGCGTGCCGTCAGGCGAGAGCGCCACTCCGGGTCCGCTCGGGCCGGCCCAGATCGTGTCATCGGGCCACTCGATCGTCAGTTTCAATGGTGGCAATGATGGTGGAGTCGGCCAGAGTCTCCAGCCTACGCCCGCCGCGACGATCGCGCCTGCCGCGACCCCCGCCGCAACGAGGACCCATGACCGCGCCTGTCGTAGTGCACGCTGAGGTGCCGGAGCAGGTTCAAGGGAAGGTGCAGTCTCCCCTGCGTCGGCGATCTCGAGCCGCGCGACGCCGACGTCGGACAGCCGCTGTTTCGGATCCTTGGCGAGGCAGCGGCGCAACAGTCGCCGCACGGCAGTGGGAGTCTCCGAGGGAAGCATCGACCAGTCAGGCTCGCCGCGCACGACCGCCGCGAGGATCTCGGTCACGTTGTCACCGGGAAACGCCATCTTGCCCGCCAGCATCTCAAAGAGCACGCAACCAAATGCCCAGATGTCGGTGCGCTTGTCGACCGCCTTGCCCTTTGCCTGTTCGGGCGACATATACGCGGCAGTCCCGAGAATCATTCCGTGTTGCGAGAGGTTTGACCCGAACGTTGGGCTGAGCGTCGGACTGAGAACGGTTGGCGAGTTGGAATCGCTGGAGAGAGTCGCGGCGGTTGGATCCATCGCCTTCGCGAGGCCGAAGTCCAGCACCTTGACGACGCCGTCGGCGCGGACTTTGATGTTGGCGGGTTTCAGATCGCGGTGGACGATGCCCCGCTCATGCGCCGCCTCGAGCGCCTCGGCGATTTGTGTGGCAATCGGCAGCGCGTCCTCGAGCGGCAGCGGGCCGCGCGTGACACGTTGGGCGAGATCCTCGCCTTCGACGAGCTCCATGACCAGCGCGGAGCCCTCGAGCCCGTACACATGCGCGATGTTTGGATGGTTCAATGCCGCAAGTGTCTGTGCTTCTCGCGAGAACCGAGCCAGGCGTTCGGGATCGCTGGCGAACAAATCGGGCAGGATCTTGACTGCGACCTCGCGGTTCAGCCTCGTGTCCCGCGCGCGATACACCTCGCCCATACCCCCGGCACCGATTGGCGAGACAATCTCGTAAGCGCCGAATCGAGCGCCAGCGGTCAGCGGCATCGTCGCGGATTATAACGTCGGGTTGGAGGAGAGAGGTCGATGAACGACCGGAGGTACTCGGAGGATGGCGGGCGTTGAACCAGCGGACGCACCCATT
This sequence comes from Vicinamibacterales bacterium, assembly GCA_051986585.1. Taxonomy (GTDB): domain Bacteria; phylum Acidobacteriota; class Vicinamibacteria; order Vicinamibacterales; family 2-12-FULL-66-21; genus JALZOC01. The sequence continues at coordinate 19,286 of JBPYFA010000423.1, forward strand.
GATGCCGGCAGCGGGTATTCCGCTGCTTTACTTTGGTCTTGCGCACGTGTGCCTGGCCGCGGCGTTCGGGATTCTCATCGTGGATCCGTCGCTACCGGGGCCATTCTTTCTGCATCCGCGGATGGTGGCGGTCGTCCATCTCGTCACCCTTGGTTGGATTACCGGCTCGATCCTCGGCGCGTTCTACATCGTCGCGCCGCTCGCGCTGAGAATGCCGCTGCCTGCCGGCTGGCTCGATCGCGCCGCGTTTGCCGCATTCGGAATCGGCGTGGTCGGAATGGCGGTCCAATTCTGGTCAGCGCAATACGATGCCATGGCGTGGCCGGCAGGTCTGGTCGCCGTTGCGGTGTTGTGTGTGGCAATCCGCGCATGGGCAGGGTTGGCTGGTGCGGTGGTGCCGTGGCCGATCAAGCTTCACGTCGCGCTGGCGTTTGCCAACATGATCGCGGCGAGTCTTTTCGGAATGCTTCTCGGGTTGAATCGTGCCCACGGCTGGTTCGCGTGGTCGCCGCTGTCGTCGGCCTACGCACATCTGCACATCGCCGTCGTCGGATGGGCGACGATGATGTTTGTCGGCCTTGCCTACCGGTTGATTCCGATGATTGTGCCGACGGCGATGCCAACCGGCAGATCGATGGCGCTGAGCGCCGTGCTCCTCGAATGTGGTCTCGTGGTGCTGGCTGTGGCTCTGATCAACGAGTCGCCGTGGCAAGCGGCCGGTGCGGGGCTCATCATTGCCGGGCTGATCAGCTTCGTGATCCACGTGCGATTGGCACTGCAGCAGAAACTTCCGCCGCCGGCGGCATTACCTCGACCGGATTGGGCGACCTGGCAAACGCACGTGGCACTGCTCTGGCTGCTGGTGGCAGCGGGTACGGGTTTCTACTTAAGCTGGCCGACGGGTCGCACCGCCACCGCCGCTGGCTGGTTATACGGGACGGCGGGGCTGATTGGTTTTCTCGCGCAAGTGATCACCGGGATGCAAGGGCGCCTGCTTCCGATGCACGCATGGTACGCGGCCTTCGATGCAGCCGGGCGCAAGCCGCCCTCCCGCTCGGCGCACACCCTTGCGAGCCCACGCCTCGCGCGGCTCAATCTTTATTGCTGGACGATTGGCGTCCCCATACTCGCAATTGGGTTGATCCGCATCAGTCCACCGATAGTTCGAATCGCGAGCATGATCCTCGTTGCCGGCGTTGTGCTTGGCGCAGGGCAGACCATTCACATCATCCGGATGTCGCGAACGGATTCCGCATCGGCGCGTTCTTGAACGGATTTCGGACCGCGGAGCCCAGCTCCCGAATCCCCGGATCAAGAGTCAAAAGTCTTTTCGCGCGAACTGCCGTAGGCCGGTCGCCAGTGGCGTGACGATCCAGATCGTCATCGCAGCACCGGCCCACAGGGATCCCTGGAACGCGCCGAAGAACCGTTCGAACACGGCGCCGGTATAGCCAGCCAACGCGCCGAGATCGAATTGGAGCAGCAGCAATACGCGGCTCAGATCGACAGGGTTGGCCAGCATCGCGCCGATGAGCGGCCGCTCGAGCGGATAGTCCCTGAACAGCATCATGCTGACGAGGACGAGGCCGTCATACAGCACCGTGGCACTCAACCAGGCGAGTATCGCCGCGGCAAGTCCCACGGCACGGTCCTGCGACGCAAGCGCGATCACGAAGGCCAACCCGACAAACACGAGCGACAAGGCAATGCCGGTGCACAGGAGCGCCACCACGGGAAATACCGCGTCGCCGGGCCGGCCGTACCAGAGGAAC
>JBPYFA010000424.1:0-8575 GCA_051986585.1 Vicinamibacterales bacterium
CGCCCCGCCGGCATCGGTCTGGACGACAATCGTCATGCGTGAGACGCCCGGCGTTTCACTGTGTCCAACCGCGAGCGAGATGATGTTGAAGTTGCGCCGACGGAACAGCGAGGCGACGCGGTTGAGCACGCCCGGCAGATCCTCGACGTAGACGGTGAAGATGTGCATCCTCATGTGATTCCTCGTTACACGTCCGCGCCGGTTTCGACGATCGGGTTCGGCCGGCGAATCATCGCGTGCAGGTCGGCACCGGCGGGCACCATCGGATAGACCGTGTCTTCCTGCTCGACCCGGAAATCCACCACCACCGGTCCGACGTGCTTGCGGGCATCGTCTACCGCCGGCAGCACTTCGCCGCGTTTGGTGACCGCGATGCCACGGATGCCGAATGATTCGGCGAGCTTGACGAAGTCCGGCCCGGAGAGCGGCGTCGCCGCATAGCGACGTTCGTAGAAGAACTCCTGCCACTGCCGGACCATTCCGAGGTAGCCGTTGTTGACGATGGCGACTTTGACCGCGATTCCTTCCTGGACGGCGGTGGCCAGCTCGCACATCGTCATCTGGAAACCGCCGTCGCCGACGACCGCCCAGACTTCGGCATCGGGCCTTGCCCGCTTAGCGCCAATCGCGGCGGGGACCGCGAACCCCATCGTTCCGAGCCCGCCTGAGGTGATGAGCGATCGCGGCGCCTCGTGATGGTAGTACTGCGCCTCCCACATCTGATGCTGACCGACGTCGGTGACGACGATGGTTTCGGAACTGCGGGTCGCGCGCCAGAGGTCGTTGATCACGTGCGCCGCATACAAATGTCCATCGTCGGGCAGCGACTGGATGTCGCGAACGGCGGAGTCCCCCTTGAGCGTCTTGATATGCGCCATCCAGGGATCGCGGTTCCCCTGGGCCACGGCCGGCAACAGCCGCTGCAGCACCGTCCGCAGATCGCCGATGAGCGCGGCGTCGACCTTGACGTTCTTGTTGATCTCCGACGGATCGATTTCGATGTGAATCTTCCGCGCGTGCGGGGCGTAGGTCTTCAGATTGCCGGTGACGCGGTCGTCGAAGCGCATTCCGGCCGCGATCAGGAGATCGGCTTCCTGAATCGCATGGTTGACCCAGGCCTCACCGTGCATGCCCATCATGCCGATGTTGAGGGGATGCGATGCGGGCATGCCGCCGATGCCGAGCAGCGTCATCGCCACCGGGATCTGTGCGCGCTCGGCGAGGGCGCGCAGTTCGTCCATCGCGCCGGAGATCGTGACGCCGTGACCGGCGAGAATGACGGGGCGTTCCGCGCCGTTGAGGATCGCGGCCGCGTGCGCGAGCGCAGCGTCCGGAGTTTCCGGCGCCGATCGCCAGCCGGGGACCGACGGCGCCGCCGCGTCCCAGTCGAACTCGCACGACGACTGCTGCGCATCTTTGGTGATGTCGATCAGTACCGGACCGGGCCGGCCCGACTTGGCGATGACGAACGCTTCCCGTACGGCTTTGGCGACGTCTTCGGCGCGCGTCACCAGGTAGTTGTGCTTGGTGATCGGCAACGTGATGCCGGTGATGTCGATTTCCTGAAACGCATCGCTGCCAATCAGGCGGCTGCCCACTTGACCGGTAATGCAGACGATCGGGGAGGAGTCCATCATGGCGGTGGCGATCCCGGTGACCATGTTGGTCGCGCCAGGGCCGGAGGTCGCAATCGCCACGCCGACGCCGCCGCTCGCACGCGCGTAGCCGTCGGCCATGTGGGTCGCGCCCTGTTCGTGCCGTACCAACACGTGCCGGATCGGGTAGTCGAGCATCGCGTCGTAAGCCGGCAGGATGGCGCCGCCCGGATATCCGAAGATATCGGTGACGCCCTCACGGACCAGACATTCCCACAGGATCTGTGCACCGGTTAGTTTCATTTGCAGTCCTTGTCGGTTCTTAGTTTTTAGTTATCGGTTATCGGTTTTGGTTCTCGGTTATTGGTTCGCAGTTGGTTCGACGATGAAACTGAGAACCACAAACTGAAAACCACAACCGATAACCGATAACCAAAAACCGAGAACTGACGTCTATCTCCCGTTACGTTCTACGCCCCTGTCACCGCTCCCTCTGCCGCCGACGAGACGAGTCGTGCGTATTTCGCCATCACGCCGCTCGTGAAACGTGGCGGCAGCGGGCGGTACTGCCGCAGCCGCTCGGCCATTTCGCTATCCGTCATATCGACGTGGAGCGTGCGGGCCGGCAGATCGAAGGTGATGATGTCGCCGTCGCGCACGGCGGCAATTGGCCCGCCGGCCACGGCCTCGGGCGCCACGTGTCCGGCCATCAGTCCGTGAGTTGCGCCGGAAAAGCGACCATCGGTGACCAGGGCCACCGAGTCGCCAAGACCGGCGCCGACGATCGCGGCGGTGACGCCCAGCATCTCCCGCATGCCGGGACCACCCTTGGGACCTTCATGACGAATGACGACCACATCGCCGGCCTTGATGCGGCCGGCCTGAACCGCCGCGAACGCGGCCTCTTCGCCGTCGAATACACGGGCGGGCCCCCGGTGCGTGCCGAAGTCGTGTCCCGCTACCTTCACCACGCAGCCGTCGGGCGCCAGGTTGCCGCGGAGAATCACGAGACCGCCGGTCGGTTTCAATGGCGAGGCAACCGGACGAACGACCTGTTGTCCGGGGGTTTCGGTCGCTTTCGCCGCTTCGTCTCCAATGGTCCGGCCGGTCACCGTCATAGCGCTGCCGTGGAGAACACCGGCGGCCTGCAGACGATTCGCCACCAGGCGCGTGCCGCCTGCACGATGGAGGTCGACGGCAACGAAACGTCCGCCTGGTTTCAGATCGGCCAGCAGCGGTACCCGCGCGCTGATGCGATCGAAATCGTCGAGCGCCAGCTTCACGCCGGCTTCGCGCGCGATCGCCATCAGGTGAAGCACGGCGTTGGTCGAACCGCCGGTGGCGGCAACCGCCGCGATCGAGTTCTCGAGCGACTCGCGCGTGATCACATGCGAAGGGCGGAGGCCGCGTTTGAGCACGTCCATGACCAGTTCGCCAACTTTTTCAGCAACCTGTCCTTTGTCTGAATCGACCGCCGGTACGTCGCCGCTGCCCATCGGCGCGATCCCGAGGAACTCGCAGGCGGTGGCCATGGTGTTGGCGGTGAATTGACCGCCGCACGCGCCGGCTCCAGGGCACGCCTTGGCTTCAATCTCTCCGAGATCGGCGTCGGTCATCCGTCCGGCCGCGTGCGCGCCGACCGCTTCGAAGACGTCCTGGATGGTGACGTCGTGACCGGCAAACCGTCCGGGCGCAATCGATCCGCCGTAAAGCAGGACGCCGGGGACGTCGAGCCGCGCCAGCGCCATGGCGCCGCCCGGGATCGTTTTGTCGCACCCCACAAGCACGACCAGCGCGTCGAAAAGATTCCCGCGCGTCACCAACTCGATCGAATCAGCAATCACCTCGCGGCTGACGAGCGACGTCCGCATCCCTGCCGATCCCATGGTGATGCCATCGGAGATGGACACCGTGTTGAATTCCATCGGCGTGCCGCCGGCGGCTTTGATCCCGGCCTTGACCGAGGCGGCAAGCTCGCGCAGGTGATAGTTGCAGGGGCCGATCTCGATCCAGGTGTTGGCCACGCCGACCAGCGGACGCTTCAAGTCAGCCGAGCTGAACCCCGACGCGTGCAGCATCGCGCGCGCCGGAGCGCGGCTGGGTCCGTCAGTGATGCCGCCGCTCTGCCACTTCAGCGGATGCGCCGTGTTGTCAGCCACGCCGAGCTCCTTCCTGCGCCGCCTCGGGCGCCGGGCTGGTTTCGCGCTCACGCCAGCGTGGATACGATCCGAGTGTTCGGAGTGAAGGCGCGAACTCGGCGAGATGCACCATCGCCCGCGCGCACTGCAGATCCTCGCGCGCGGCGGCGACGTCCAGATAGAACAGGTATTCCCACGGCCGTCCCGGCACAGGCCGGGATTCGAGCTTGGAGAGATCGATGTCGCGGAGCGCGAATACGCTCAGCGCCTTGAACAACGCACCCGGAGCGCTCTTCAGCGTGAAAACGAGGCTGGTCTTGTCGGGCGGTCCGAGCGGTACCCGCTGGCGCGAGATCGCCAGAAAGCGCGTGATGTTGTCGTCGTAGTCCTGAATCCCGGCGCGCAGCGCCTCGAGGCCGAAGAGACTGCCGGCACGCTCGGAGGCGATTGCAGCGGTGTCGCGCCGCTGTTCGTCGCGCACCATCTTCGCGCTGCCCGCCGTATCGTAGGTGGCAATCGCCTCGACGTGTTGCAGGCCGCGCAGAAACCCCGCGCACTGCGCCAGCGCCTGCGGATGCGAGAGCACCCGGCGGATCTCCTCGAGTTTCACCCCGGGAAGCGCGAGCAGGTTGTGGACCACCGGCACCTGCACCTCGCCGACGATCGAGAGATCGCGTTGGACGAGCAGGTCGTAATTACGGTGAATCGATCCGCCGATGGAGTTCTCGATCGGCACGACGCCGAGGTTGACCGATCCGTCGGTCACGGCGTCGAACACTTCATCGAAGGTCGGATAGGGCCGCGGCTCGGCATCCGGTATCAGCCGTAGCACGGCGGCTTCGCTGAATGCTCCCGGTTCTCCCTGATACGCGACTCGCACGCTGACCTCTTCTCCTCGCGGCGGATTGTCCGCCTAAAAACGAAAAAGGCCGTCACCTCGGTTTCGAGTGACGGCCCCTGATATCTCGTTCTGGGTATGGCGCCGTTCACTCACCTGGATCGGTATCCGGCCGGCCGATAATCCGGCCGACAACGCCAACGACGGCAAGGACGCGAAAGCGCATGGGAATATCCTGACTGCTGAGGGCAGGTGAAGTCAAATTTATAATGTTTTAGACATCATAAGTGATCCTAATATATGCGACAGCCACTTGCCAGTCTCACGCACCGACGGTTCACCCGTCGAAGAAGCGAAGAATCGAAGGATCGAAGGAATGAGGGCTGTCCCGACGGCGGGAATGGCACAGCCGTCCAAAACTTCTTGTCAGATCCTCGATCTTCGACTCTTCGACGTTCCGCCGTCGGCTCGTCCAGCGTGAGGGTGTAGAGCCCAGGAACTTGACGCTTCTGACACCCGGCTCCTATACTCATCGACTGGACCAGATGCTCGCGATCATGACCGCCACGTGCTCGATGCGCATGCGAATTCGCGCCACGCGAATTCCACATGCCGGCGGTCTGCCCTTGATCGCGTCCTGAAATACCCGAACCGGGTAACGCGCATCAACAGCCCGCCGGCTCACCCGAGCCGGCGGGTTTTTTTTTGAGAGTGTGAACGCTATGAAGCCTTCGGCCGCACCCGCTCGCGTCGCAATCGTGGGCTTTGGCACCGTCGGGCAGTCCGTCGCCAGGCTGCTGCAGGAGCTCGCGCCCCCCGAGCTGAGTCTCGGCGTGATCGTCAATCGCGCGATCGATCGCAAGCGCGTCGACTGGGTCGATCCCTCTGTTCGGTGGACCGACGAGATCAACGACGCGCTCAGCGACGATGTCGATATCGTCGTCGAATTGATCGGCGGCCGTCAGCCGGCCGAAGCGTGGATTACGAAGGCGCTTGAAGCTGGGAAGTCGGTGGTGACGGCCAACAAGCAGGTCATCGCCCATGCCGGACCGGCACTGGTCGACCTGGCCGTCCGATCGGCGCGGCACTTGCGATTCGAGGCCGCGGTGGCCGGCGGCGTTCCCGTCGTTCGCGCGATCGAGCACGGTCTGGCCGGCGATAGCCTGACGCGGGTGGCGGGGATCCTGAACGGCACGTGCAATTACGTCCTGAGCCGCATGGAGCGGGAACAGGTCCCGTTTGCCGATGCCCTCGCGGCCGCCCAGTCGCTTGGTTTTGCCGAGGCGGATCCGTCGCAGGACATCGAGGGAACCGACGCGCAGGCGAAGCTGGCGATCCTCGCGCAGCTCGCGTTTGGGGTGCACGTGCGACCGCAGTCAATTCAGACGAAGCGCATCAACGATATCGACGGCGTCGATTTCGTCTACGCGCGGCAGATGGGCTGTACGATTCGTCAGGTCGCGTGGGCCGAGCGCATCACCTCATCCTCGGTTCGTGCCGCGGTCGGACCGGCGCTCGTGCCGCTCGACTCGCCGCTGGCGCGCGTGCGCGGGAGCGAAAATCTGGTGACGCTGCAGGGGCGATTCGGTGGAGAGACGACCTTCGGTGGTCTGGGAGCAGGAGGACAACCGACGGCGGTTGCGGTCGTCTCGGATTTGCTCGCGATTGCGAGAGACGCCGGCCCGTTTGTCGCCCGTCCGGCTCTGCCGGCCGCGGTAGTTTCCTCCGAGTTCACAACCGCGTACTATGTACGTTTCACAGTGGTCGATCGCCCAGGCATCATTGCGTCGCTCGCGGCTGCGTTCGCGCGCCACGGCATCAACATCGACGCAATTCTGCAGGAGCCCGGCTTTCCGTCGCGGCGCCGGCCATTCGTGGTCAGCCTCGAGCCGTGTCCGGTCTCGGCGATCGAGCGTGCGATGAGCGATCTGTCCGCTTTCGATTTTCACGGTGCAGCGCCGGTGACGCTGCCCGTGTTGTCCGCAGTCTCTACAGGGGTGCCCGCGTGAGTTACCACGCTGCCTTCCGTTGCATTGCCGGGTGTCCGGGATCCTATCCGCTGGACACGATCATCTATCGCTGTCCTACCTGTGGCGGCCTCCTGGAGGTCGCCCACGATCTGGAAGCGCTGCGCGATCGCAGCGCGGCGGCGTGGATGCGGCTGTTCGACGAGCGATACAAACGAACCACCTGGCCCTACGGATCGAGTGTCTGGGGCAAGAAAGAATGGGTGTGTCCGGAGATCGACGACAACAACGTCGTGTCGATGGACGAGGGCGGGACGAACCTGTTTCTCGCGGAAGCGTTCGGCCGCAGCATCGGCATCGACGAAGTGTGGGTGAAGCTGTGCGGCAACTCACACACCGGATCGTTCAAAGACCTCGGCATGACCGTGCTCGTTTCGATGGTACGGCAAATGATTGCCAAGGGCCGCCAGATCCGCGCGGTTGGGTGCGCCTCGACCGGCGACACGTCCGCGTCGCTGGCCGCGTATGCCGCCGCCGCCGGCATTCCGGCGATCGTGGTGCTCCCGCGTGGCAAGATCACGATCGCCCAGCTCGTGCAGCCACTCGCCAACGGCGCGACGGTTCTATCGGTCGACACGGATTTCGACGGCTGCATGGCGATCATCCAGCGCCTTGCTCAAGAGGAAGGCCTCTACCTTGCCAATTCGATGAACAGCTTGCGACTGGAAGGGCAGAAGACCGCCTCGATCGAGATCGCGCAGCAGTTCGATTGGCAGGTTCCCGACGTGGTCGTGGTGCCGAGCGGCAACCTCGGAAACATAGGCGCGTTTGCCGCTGGCTTCGAAATGATGCGCGACCTGGGCCTGGTCGCCCGCGTCCCGCGACTGGTGGCGGCGCAGGCGGAGGCCGCCAATCCGCTCTACCTCGCATCGCGGAATGGGTGGCGATTCGCGCCGGTCGTGGCGCAACCCACGATGGCTTCGGCGATTCAGATTGGCAATCCCGTCTCGATTCGGAAAGCCATCTCGGCGTTGCAGCGGTGCAACGGACTGGTGGAACAGGCAAGCGAGCAGGAACTCGCCGACGCGGTCGCGAAAGCGGATCGAACCGGCATGTTTGCCTGCCCGCACACCGGAGTCGCTCTCGCAGCGCTGATCAAACTCGCCGCCCGCGGGGAAATCAAGCGTGACGATCGCGTGGTCGTGATCTCGACCGCCAGCGGCTTGAAATTTACGGACTTCAAGGCCGACTACCACGCCGGCAGACTGGCCGGCATCGCCACGACCCAGGCGAACCGGCCTATCGAGCTGCCGAACGACTACGACCAGATCCGCCGTCATCTCGATCTCGCGATTCCGGCATAAGAGGAACGCGGGCCCACCGACGCGCCCGCCGGAGCGGAGCGGGGCGTGGGGCCCCCGCGAGCGACGGCGTAGGGGGTCCGGGAGCGAAGCCCCCGGGTCTAAGGTGACCAGATCCGTCGCCATCTCGATCTCGCGATTCCGGCATAGTCTGCCGGCGGTATCCATGGGGTTGGCTTGACTTTACGGCGGACTGAACGTTATAACTGAGGGAATGTTCTCAGGGAAGACCTGCGCGTGTAATTGTTGCTGCTGTATGCAGCTTCTGGGCTTCCCTGCCTTCGGTCAAACGCGTTGATGTCCTGAACAGCGGTCCAACGCAACGAAACGTAACCGAAGCCCGGAAGCCAAAAGCTTCCGGGCTTTTGATTTTTATGGGAGTTTCCAGTCGCCAGTGTCCAGTTTCCAGGTGAGCACATTGGAACTGGCAAATGGTAACCGGTAACTGGCAACTGGCAACTGGCAACTGAGTGCAAAGGAGACCGCCATCACTTTGTTTCCCGCCTTCCTGAAGCTCGAAGGGCGTCGCGTCCTGGTCGTAGGGGGCGGGCCCGTTGCTGCTCCGAAGCTGTCGTCGCTGCAGGCGGCAGGCGCCGATGTGATCGTCGTGGCCCCCGAAGTGTGCGACGCGATCCGCACGACGGGAGTCGCGATTGCCGAGCGGCCATTCCGGCGG
>JBPYFA010000425.1:0-16785 GCA_051986585.1 Vicinamibacterales bacterium
CAGGAAGGTCGACGTGGATCGCGTCAAAATGTTGTCGGCCAGCTGTGAATAGCGCGAGATGCTGACTATGTGGGTGCGCGTCTCGAACGAGACGCGCACCTCTTGATCATTCCGATCGCAGCGCCTGCATGGGATCGACCCGCGTCGCCCAACTCGCGGGGACATAGCTCGCCGCCAACGCAACCATCGTCAAGACAATCGTCACCGCGAGGAACGAAACCGGGTCTGTCGGACTGATCCCGTAGAGGACGCTCGAGAGAACCCACGTCAGGGCCAGAGAGCCGGCAAGGCCGATGCCCATCCCGATCAGGGTGAGCCTGAGTCCCTGAGCGAGAATGAGCCGCACGACGTCGCTCCTCCGCGCGCCAAGCGCCATCCGCACGCCGATTTCGCGCGTCCGTTGAGTCACGGAGTACGACATCACGCCGTAGAGGCCGACCACCGCAAGCGTTAAAGCGAGCGCTCCGAACAGGCCGAGAAACAGGCCAGCGGCGCGGGGAGGGAAGAGCGGCAGCTGCATGTGCTGCTCGAGCGTCTCGATGCCAACCAGAGCCATGCGGGGATCGATGGCGCGGACCTCGTGTCGGAGCGCATCGACAATCGGTGTGTCCCCGGCGGTGCGAACGATCAACTGCACACCCGGTTCGTACTCCTGCAGCAGCGGCCGGTAGAAGAACGACTTCGGATCCTCGCCAAGACTCTGATACTTGCCAGTCTTGACCACGCCGACGATTTCCGCGCGCGTCCGGCTGTCGCGCGGCCCCATGATGTTGACGAACTGTCCAATCGGGTTCTGGTGCGGCCAGAATCGATCGGCCATCTGTTGATTGATCATGATGACGGGGGCAGCGTTCATGTCGTCTGTATTCTTGAAGGTTCGCCCGCTGACAACAGGAATGCCCATCGCATCGAAATAATCTGGCCCCACAAGAGCCATGTCGATCGCGAGTCCAGGCATGCCGGGCCGCCCACGTGGTCCTTCGTAGCCGTCGATTTCTATTCCCTGCATCCGCGCCATCTGACCGAGCGGCAAATGATCGGCGACGCTCGCGGCGCGAACACCCGGCAGCGCGCGAATCCGTTCCAGGAGTCGCGCGTAGAAAGCCCGGCCGCGCCCTTCGTCGTAGCCGAAGGTGTCGACGGTGAGTCCGGCGGCAACGGCGTGCCGCATGTCGAACCCCGGATCGATCGATCGCGCATTCAGCAGGCTTCGCAAACACAAACTCGCGCCGACCAGGAGGACCACGCACGCGGTCACCTGCGCGATCACGAGGGCGTTTCGAAGCCTCGAACGTGACGATCCTCCATGCGCGGCACCGTCCTTCAAGCTGTCGACCTGATTCGGTTTCGACTGCTGAAGTGCCGGCGCCAGGCCGAAGGCGACGCCGGTCGCGATCGAAGCCAGCAGAGTGAAGGCCAGGACGCGAAGGTCGGGAGACACACTCACGCCGAGCGGGAGCGACGCCGGCATGAGCGACAGGAGCAATGGCGCCGCCCACAGCGAGAGGAGCAGGCCGATGGCACCCGCGATGCCAGCGATCAATACGCTCTCGGTCAGCATCTGTTGAATCAGGCGACGACGGTTTGCGCCAAGCGCAATGCGCACCGCAACCTCCCGACGCCGGCTCGACGCTTTGGCAAGCAGCAGGTTTGCGACGTTCGCGCACGCGATCAGCAGCACCAGCCCGACTACCGCCATCAACACCGCACTGACACCGCCGGCGACGCCGCGAAATGGTCCTGGCACGAGCTCCACAGCGACGGCGTCGGGCATGAGGTCCCTGTTGCTATCCGGGAAATCTCTGGCGAGCTGTTGTCCGAGGACGGCGAGATCGGCACTCGCCTGTCTCGCGGCGACGCCGGGTTTCAGGCGTCCGATGGCGAGCAGCCAGTGCATGCGTCGTTCGTTCAAGTCGAGTGAGGGGCTGACGGCTTCGTGCATGCCCAACGGCGTCCACAGATCTGGCGCGAAGCCGATGACCAGTCCTGTGAACCCCGCGGGCGCGACGCCGACGACGGTGTAGTTGCGGCCGTTCAAGATCAGCGTTTTGCCGACGATGGCCGGATCGGACGCGAGCCGCTGCTGCCAGATCGCATGGGAAAGCACGACCACTGGCGCCGCAGCAGTGCCGCGATCTTCTTCGGCCAGGAAACCTCGGCCCAGAGCGGGCTGGACGCCAAGGATCGAGAAGAAGTTGGAGGACACGAGCGCGGCGCGAAGCGTCTCGCCCTCGCCCGCTCGATTCCAAATCACCGGCGGCGTTTCGCCGGTGAACGCTCCCATGTCGCTGAATGTATTGTTGTGGTCGCGGTAATACTGATACTCGGGAAACGAGAGCTGCATGTCGCTGCCGATGCCGTAACCTCGGGTTGTGTTGTGCTGCCACACCTCCAGCAACCGGTCTGCGTCGTGTACCATCGGCGGACGAAGCAGCAGGCCGTTGATAAAGGTAAATATGGTTGTGTTCGCGCCGATGCCCAGTGCGAGCGATAAAACCGCGACCAAGGTCAGGCCCCGGCTTTTCAAGAGTGTGCGGAAGGCGTAACGAAGGTCCTGCCCCAAGGTTTCCATGGAAGGGATAGACGTTGGCTGTCGATATTTGTTCGCCCCGCTTCATTCAGCATTCAACATTCAGCATTCAGCATTTTCGGAATTCACCTTACCCTGATCGGCATCCTCGCAAGCAGCGCCCCAACAGCCGAGTTGATCTCGAGTTTCATCTCGCCGGCTGTCTTTGGCGAGAACTCGAAGTCGTAGGTCTCGCCGTTGCCCATCTGAATCTCGGACGGACCGCTCTTCGATTGATCTTCCGGCAGGTCCATGCCGTCCTTGGCGATTCCGCGCCACGTGAGTAATTGATCGCCGCTGAGCAGGCGCATCCGCATCGACGGCCTGAACACGTGAATGTTGATGAACCGTAGCCGATATCGTTCACCGACTTTCATCTCCAGGGGCGGCGGCGTCAGCGACCCATTCAGGTAGACGACATCTGAATTCTCGGCCTTGCGGGGAACCGAGACGAGCAACACGATATCGTGAGCCGGATCGTACGTGTTCGGATCGTCCATGACGATCAAGGCCCCATTCAAGCCTGCCTGCTGCTGACGCATCTCATCGACGTGTGTGTGATAGATGAACGTGCCCGAGCGAGGCGGGGTAAAGCGCGCCTCGAACGATTGGCCGGGCGCAATCGCCGGCGAGGGCTGCGCGCTGGTGCCCGAAAAGCCGGCGACGCCGTCGTAGTAACTATCGAGTTCGATGCCATGCCAATGGATCGCCGTCGCCTCGGGCAGTTCGTTGACGACTGAAATGGTCACGGGCTCGCCGCGCTTCAGGATGATCGTCGGCGTTGGCAGATAGGGCGGTGCCGCCGGCGTTGTCTTGCCGCCTTCTTCGAGCGCGAAACCATACGCAGGTTCTGCGGGGGTGCCGCCGGCATCGACCTTCGCGATCAATCGCAGGTTGCGTCGGTTCCTGTCATTCGCCGCGGACGGTGATGCGTCCTTTCCAACAACCGAAATGCCGACGACCGGGCCCGCCATCATCTGGAGCGCGTGGTTCTCGACATGGTGAGGCGGTGCGGGCTTGCTGCCGTCGACCGCCAGCGGCGGCGCAATGTGGCTCATATCGTGGCAGTGGAAGAGCCAGTTGCCTGGCCGCGTTGGCGTCCAGGTGAGAGAAAATGTCCGGCCCGGCGGCAGCCGTTCCGTGTTCACGAGGTGCGGCGAGGCGTTGGCGGGAAAAATCACGTCCGCGCTCTCGTCGCCGCGGCTATCGACCCTGAAGTAGAACCCGTGCAGATGCATCGGATGCACCGCGGCGCCGACGTTGATCACGCGCAGGCGAACCTGTTCACCGACCTGATACGTGAGCCGCTCGGTATGAGGCCAGGATTTGCCATTCATCACCATGCGAAACAGGTCGCTCGGCACCAAGCCGGCATCGACCGTTGCCCAGACGCCGATCAGAAAGACCCGTTCGTTCTGCGGCGCACGATTGCGCGGCTCCACAAGGAAGCCGCCGTAAAGTTGTGAATCGCGAGCGGCACGCGACGCGATCGTCGCGTTGGTGGTCGAACCCCAGTAGTAATAGGTGCCGGGTGATCCCGCGAGAAATCGAATCTCGCGAACTTGACCGGGTTCGATCGAAATCGGTTCTGGCGCGTTCTGAGATCCCGGCCGGGTGTACAGGCCATGTATGAGGAGGGGCTCCTTTTCAAACCGATTGCGCACGAACGCACGAACTTCTGTCCCTTCGGTTACGCGAATGAGCGGACCAGGGATTTGCAGAGGAGCACCTTCGACACCGAACGCGAGGACGTTGACGCCAGGATCGGTGTCGCCATCGGGATGCCATAGCCCTTCGCGCGCTTCAAGACGAACCGTCAGGGTCGTTCCGTCGAGCGCGCCAGCAGCGATGCGGTTGTCGTTGGTCGCGATCGTCTCCACGGGCGCAGCGGCGTGTTCGGCAGCAGCAAGCGGGGTCGTGCCGGTGAACGCTGCGATCGTGAGGACTGAGACTACGGTCAATCGGAGGTGAGACATGCGGTACCTCCCGCCGAAATGGGTGATGTAGATGCCTCGTTCTTGTAGCACCTCGAGCCGCATTCAGCAATCAGAAATCGGCAATAGCGCCAGTCGTCATTCATCATTCAACATTCAACATTCAGCATTTTCAGTTTCACCTGTATTCTCTGTATCCATGTCTGCTCACGCCGTCCTTGTGACCGTTTCCGATCGTCCGGGCATGCTCTTCGGCATGACCGGTGTCCTCGCCAATCATCGCGCCAACATCACGTACGTCGATATGCACGGAGGGGGAGGCACGCTTTCCGACACGTACTTTGAATTTACGCTGCCGGACGACGGCACGTTCGAGGGCGTCCTCCGCGATCTGAAGGCCGTGGACGGCGTCGTCAGCGTCGAAGAAACTCCGTCTCTGGTCAAGATCTACGGCAAGCGGATCATCGTCATGGGCGGCGGAGCACAGGTCGGGCAGGTGGCGCTCGGCGCGATTGCCGAGGCGGATCGCCACAATATTCGCGGTGAACGGATTTCGGTCGACACGATTCCGCTGGTCGGCGAGATGGAACTGGCGGCCGCAGTGCGAGCGGTCGTACGGCTGCCGCGCGTCAAGCTCCTCGTACTGGCGGGTTCGCTGATGGGCGGCGAGATTACGCGCGCGGTCGAGGACGTGCGGCGGAAGGGCACCTACGTGATCTCGCTCAATATGGCCGGCAGCGTTCCGGATGCCGCCGATCTGGTCGTCAGCGATCCGGTTCAGGCCGGTGTCATGGCGGTGATGGCGATCGCCGATACGGCCAAGTTCGATATCGTCCGGCAACAAAAACGCCGTTATTAAAGGAAGTCGTAGCGATGAGCCGGCGCGAGCGAACGAGCGAGCGCTGGCAGGCGCTGGGGGTGGGGCCCAGCGCAAAGTAAGAAATGCTGGCTGACTGTCACTAGTTGTGAAGAGGTGACCACATGAGAACGGCGACGATGCTCACGGCCGTGGCCCTGTTTCTGCGAACGCTCGTGCCGTCCCCAGGTGGTCTCTCTTGCGACCTCACACAGTACAAAGCGCTGCCCGGCTTGTCGGCAACTGTCGCGGATGGTGCGCTTGTCGTGACGTGGAAGGGCGATCGCGATTCAGAGATACGAGCGCGTTATGCGATCGACAGCGGCCAACCGGTCGTTCGCGAATTGGCCGTTCGCAAAGGCGCCGGAGCCTGGGCGACACTTGGTGAAAACCTCAAGCCCGAGTACCGGGTGGTGACCGGCGTGCGGCGAATGTCGATGCAACAGGCTGAGCCGCTGCAGGCCGCCGGCGTGGAACTCACGCCCGATGTGATCACCAAGAATCGATGGTACGCGTTCTGGGACGCGCCACTGTTCATCCCGCCGCCGCCTGCCGCCGGGCGAGGGCAGCCGGCGTCGCGCACGGTTGGCCCGCCGCGCACTGAGGCCGAGATCCGGCGCGCGAGCGCATCGTTCAACACCTCGTCTTGCTCGGTCAGGACCGATGGCAACAGCCTGGAGACGGCGTTCCCGGGACTCTCGATGGGAGTGTTCGCGGGCGACTTGCAGTTCACCGTCTATCGAGGCGCGAGCCTGCTTCGAATGGACGCAGTAGCGAGCACCAACGAACAATGGGTCGCCTACAAGTATGACGGCGGCCTGAGTGGATTCTCGACGACACTGATCCCGCGGGTCAGTTGGCGCGACACAGGCGGCCACGATCAACAGTACGCCTTCGGCGGTGTGCCCAACGAAACGATTGTGCCACGCAAGGCGGCAAACCGGGTGCTCGTTGCGGAAGGGAAAGGCGGATCGATCGCAACGTTTCCGATGCCGCACACCTTCTTCTTCACGCGCGAGGTCGACACCAATCTCGGGTACGTGTGGTACCGGCTCGACGAGGGAAAGCGATTCGCGTTCGGTGTGCGTCAGGCCGATCGCGAGGAGGTCGCACAGTACGCCGAGAACTTCGCGCTGTTCAACGCGCCACCGGGCACCAAGCAACGGATGGGCATGTACTACTACGTCAGTGCCGATGGCGCCACGCCCACCGGTCAGGCTGTGCTCGCGTTTACGCACGACGACACGTTCAAACCCGTGCCCGGCTACAAGACGATGGTGAACCATTTCCATCTTCGGTTTACCGATCGAGTGCGGGCATCAGGTTCCTTCGACACGCCGATCCAGGATCTCGCGGCAATGAAAGCTCTCGGCCTCAACATCGTCGGGCTGAGCGATTTCCATGGGGATCTGCACGCGAACGATCCGGGACCACTGCGGTTCAAGGATCAGAAGGACTATCGTGAAGCGACGCGGCGGGCATCCGATGCCGATTTCCTGGTGACGCCGTGGGAAGAGCCGAGTGTTTACTTCGGCGGCCATTACAACATCATGTTTCCGAAGAACGTGTACTGGTCGAAAGTGAGGCAGGCGGGACAGCCGTTCACGGAAAACGATCCGGTGTTTGGAAAGGTCTATCACACCGGCAGCACCGATGACGTGCAGCAGATGATGGACGCAGAGGGGGCCTATTGGTATCACGCCCACCCGCGGACGAAGGGGACGACCGGTTATCCGGATCTGATTTTCGACAAGCCCTGGACGAAGAACGACCGCTACCTTGGCGGCGCCTTCAAGCCGGGGATGGGGATGGATCTCTCGGAGGTCCGCTTGTGCGAGTGGCGATGCTTCGATTCCACCGACACGATGAACAATCTCTACGCGCGATCGGGGCTCCGCCCGAAATACATCATCGCCGACATCGACACCTATCAGAAGGGGCCGGAGGATGATCTCTATCCGAACTTCCCGGTGAATTACCTCAGGCTCAATCGAGTGCCGGGTCCGGATGAGGATTGGTCGCCAGTGCTGAAGGCGCTTCGCGACGGAGATTTCTTCGTGACGACGGGGGAGATCCTGATCAAGTCGTACGGCGTCGAAGGTACTGGAGACCATCGCACCATCTCGGCCGACGTCGAATGGACGTTTCCGCTGTCCTTTGTCGAGGTCGTGTGGGGGGATGGCACAAAGATCGACCGGCAAATCATCCGCGCCAATGATCTGCCCGCATTTGGGAGCAAGCGTTTTTCAATTCCGTTCGATGCGAAGGGAAAAGCGTGGGTGCGCTTTGCGGTGTGGGACTCGGCCGGAGATGGCGCCTTCGTGCAGCCTCGATGGATCCAATAGAACGTGGTTGGCGCGGCTGCCGTAAATTGTGTACAAGAGACCTCACATGAACACCACTCACCGCCGGAGCCTTCTTCTGCGGGCCTGGCCCGCTGTGCTGATTCTCGCGGTTTCGATAGGTCCGGTGCTGTCCGCGCAGGAAAATCAAGAGCAGCCGGCCGTGAATTCCGATGCCGCGGCGCTGGCGGATTTCCAGAAACGCGTCGCCGCCTACGCCGTCCTCCACAATAAGGTTGAATCGATGCTGCAGGAGCCGTCTCGAGATGGACGGCCTGAGGCGGTCGTCGAGCACCAGCGCGAGTTTGCGAAGCTGATGCAGAAGGAGCGGCCGTACGCGAAGCCAGGGGATCTCGTGACCAAGCCGATGCGCAACGTCGTTCGACGCTTGTTAGCGAGTGTCTTCCGCGGCCCCGATGGCCGCGAGATCAAGCGATCGGTTCTGGATACGTATACTGGGAACGTGGTTCTGCGGGTGAACTGGCCGTATCCTGATAACGCCGCCTACTCGAGTGTTCCGCTGCCAATTCTGCAAGGTCTGCCGCCGCTGCCCGATGCACTCCAGTACCGGTTCGTAGGCGAGAAGTTGATCCTGCTCGATCCACACGCGCGGCTCGTGGTCGATGTGGTGGATAAGGTGTTCCCGTAACAGTGGCCAGTTTCCAGTCTCCAGTGGCCAGTTTCCAGTTGCCAGTTTCCAGTCTCCAGTTCTCCTAGTCTGTTCCCAGTTTCCGGTTCCATTGATTCTCGATTCCAGGTCGACTCCCAACCTGGAATCGAGAACCAAATGGCCTGTCCCGCCGAAGCGGCGTCCGCGAGTCGCGAACTGCGACTTGCGAATCGCGAATTGCGAATTTAGTTAATCGCGAAGCAGTAGAACTTACCAGCGCCGCCGGTGGCGATGAGGTCGGGCTGGCTGCAGCCGCGGGATGGGTGGGCTGAGTTCCACGACGTGTTGCCGCCGCCGGTGCGATCGAAGTGACCGAGCTGAGCGCGGCCGGCGCCGCTCGCGTTGCTGGTCCAGTTGGAACAGGTGTGATCCTGGCCGTCGGTATAAGCGCGGCCATCGGTTTGTGAACCCGTCAGCATGTCGTGCTCATTGGGCGTCGAGCCGGCGCCATTGATCGGGTCTCCCTTTTCACTGAATACCGTCGTCCTGGACAGGTTGTTGCCGAGCCGAGCCTGCTCCAACGTGTCGCCATGCAGATCGGCAACGTCCTTCGCGATCGGCGCTGCAGCTTTGCCGTTGTACCACGGGCCATTTCCGATGCGGTCTCGCGCGTTCACCGCAGGCTGGCCATTCGCCGCGGCGGCACTGAGATAGGCATGCCATGTTTTATTCCCCGCCCCGACTGCGGTCGCCAGGGCCTGGCAGTGCGCGTCGGCGCCGGCCAGCCCCCCAAGGTTGGCTCCGTCGCCCTTGCCCACGCTCGTGACGAAGAACGACATGGGCGGCGGTGGTGTGGCGGCGCGGCCGCCGCCTTGTTGACCGGCTGGCGGCTGTCCCGCTGGCGGTGCGGTTGGCTGCTGCGCGAACACCAGGCCCGATACGGCCACGAGCGCGAGCACTGCGGCTCTAAATATTCGTACTCTGCGATCCATAGACACTCCCCCTTGGCCGCTGATTCTAGAAGGGAAAAGGGACTCGGGAAAAGAGAAAAGGGAAGTAAACGCAAAGACGCAGGGTCTGTCAGCGTCAAACGGCAGTCTGCTTCCACGCTCCTCTCCTGAACAGGAGCGCCGAAACGACCGCCAGTGTGGAGTAGGCGATCGTCAGCGCCATGAACACGCCGCGCGCGCCGAAGCCGGCGTGAGAGGACAACCACCACGCCAGCGGAATCTCCCATAGCCAGAACACGAACAGGTTGATGATTGTCGGCGTCCACGTATCGCCGGCGCCGTTGAACGCCTGGGTCAACACCATCCCGCATGCGTAGAAAATGAATCCGAGGCTCACAGTTCGCAGGCAGCCGATCGCGTAGCGGCGGACCTCGGGATCGCCGGTGAAGAAGTCGGCAATCAGCGGCGCGCAGATCAGGAAGAGAACCCCGACGGCGCCGAGAAAGATCATGTTGTAGGCGGCGGCCGTCCACACCGCTTGCTCGGCGCGATCCGGCCGACGTGCGCCGAGGTTCTGGCCGACCATCGTCGCCGCGGCATTGCTGACGCCGAATGCCGGCAGCAGCGCAAACATGATGACGCGGATGCCGATCGTGTATCCCGCCAGCGCCGGGCTTCCAAAGACGGACAAAATGCGAATCAGCCCGATGTAGCTGGCAGTGGCAATCAGGATTTGAATCGTTCCCGATCCCGAGAGCCGCAACACGTTTCGCATCAATGCCAGATTCAGCCGCAGGTGCCGAGCGTTCAGCCGAACGCGGCTGTGGCCGCCGAATAGAATCGTGAGCTGACAGATGACGGCGCTGCCGCGCCCGAGGTTGGTGGCGACGGCCGCGCCCGTCACGCCAAGACGCGGGAATGGGCCGAGGCCGAAGATGAAGCATGGACCGAGGATGATGTTCAGGAGGTTGCCCAGCCAGAGCACGCGCATCGCAATCGCCGCATCACCCGATCCGCGGAAAACGGCATTGAGCATGAAGAGGAGAAGCACCGTCGCGTTGCCGCCGAGCATCACGCGCGTGAATCCCTGTCCCGATTCGATCACGTCAGCGGACGCGCCCATCATCCGAAGGAGGCGAGGTGAGAGCGGAGCCGTCGTCACGGCGATCGCGACCGCGATCGCGAGGCCGAGCAGGATCGACTGCCCGGCCGCACGCGCCGCACCGTCAGGATCCTGTTCACCGGTCCGCCTGGCGACGAGGGCCGTTGCGCCGATGGACAGGCCCATCGCCGCCGTGTAGATGATCGTCAACATCGACTCGGTCAATCCGACGGTCGCAACGGCGTCGGCGCCGAGGTGGGCCACCCAGAACACGTCGGCGACGGCGAAGATCGACTCCATCGCCATCTCCATCACCATGGGCACCGCGAGCATGATCACGGCGTCCCCAACCGGGGCGGTCGTGTAGTCGAGCCGAGACCCACGGAGCGCCTCCCGGATCGTGCTGAGGAGGCTCTTTTGACCTGTTGTGGCTTCCGTGTCGGGTAGGGCGGGACCGGCCATTTGCGTGCAGGTCACTATATAGCGCCGCAAAAAGGTGGCTGACACCTTTCCGGAAAGGTGCCGGCCACCTTTTCCAGGGGCGAAGGTGCAAAACCTATTGGATCAGAAAGTTAACTGTGGGAATGGGGGGAGCGGTCGCCCGCTCGGTAGTACCGGCGGGCGGACCTAGGATTCTGTGCGAACGACGCTGCCATCCGGCGTCCAACGGAGGAACTCCGAATTGACGAGCGCACTGATGACTTTGTGACAGGAGCGGTTATCCAGCCCAAGCAGACGCGCGGCCTGAGCCGGGGTCAGACGCAGGCCCGGCATCTCGTTGAACTCCGCACGGACCCGTTGGAGCAATAGTGGAAAATCCATGCAGTCTAATAAAGCAAGCGCTAGGCCATTCGACCATTTCAACGGAAACATCAATGTTCTACGAACGTTTTGGCCGTTCTACGAGCGATCCCGCTCGCCTGCGGCGACAATGACGTCGGGTTTCCAAGCCCGTGCGACAGCCTTGTCGCTCGGCATGGCAGAGTTCCTTCCTGCGTCGATGGCATACTGCCCAGACGAACACGTCTTCAGTGACTCATTAAAGGACGCCTTATGCCAAAGCTGAAAGTACGGGTCGCGCCGAAGCTGCCCTTGATCGGCGTCGCAAGCTCGGTTGTATTCCCGCAGCACAATCATCCGGTGAGCGCGAATTGAGTTCGTCCGGAAACACCGTCGTGCTCGTGACGGACACGGAGTTTCGCCGGGCGCCAGAAGCGTTTGAGTCCGCAGGCGTTCAATGTATCGCCGTGGCTGGCGATGAGCCGACCCTTGCGCGCGAGGTCCTAACGCGCGGTGTCCGCTACGTCATTGTCGGTTCGGTGAAGTATTCGGGTCCGCTCTACGAAGCGCTGCCGCGCGGCGGCGTGATCGCGCGCTTTGGCGTCGGTCACGACGGAATCGATAAAGAAAAGGCGACCGCCGCCGGCATCTTCTGCACCAATACCCCAAGCGTGCTCGACGAGTCGGTCGCGGAGCTGACGATGCTGCTGATTCTTGCGGCTGCCAGACGGCTCGACTCATTGACGGCTGAGATGCGACAGGGAACGTGGAACCTTGGCCCCGCCGGCATCGAGCTTCGCGGCAAGACGCTGGCCGTGATCGGCGGCGGACGAATCGGCCAGGCAACCGCCCGGATCGCCTCACAGGGTTTCGGCATGCGCACAATTGGTTTTCGTCGCACCGCTCCACCCGAAGCGACGCCGTTCGATTCGTCGACGACCGACTTCGCGACCGCTGTCCGCGACGCCGACTTCGTAAGCCTGCACATCAATGCCGAGCCAGCGAACTACCAGTTTGTCAATCGCGCGCGGCTCGCGCTGTTGCCTTCGCGCGCGTGGCTGATCAACACGGCTCGAGGGTCGGTGGTCGACGAGCTGGCGTTGTATGACGCGCTGGCCGAACGGCGACTCGCAGGAGCAGCGCTCGACGTCTTCGATCGTGAACCATACGTTCCCGCAGACCCGGCTCATGATCTACGCACGTTGCCGAACGTGATTCCGGCACCGCATGTCGGCAGTCACACACGCGAGGCGAACCGAGGCATGGCCGAACGCGCGTTGCAGAACGTCATGCGCGCGGCAGAAGGGGATTTCCCCAGTATGGATTTGGTGAATCCCGCGGTGCTCGGCAGGAGGCAACCCTAACCGGAGTCACGCGGGTTGGAGCCCGGCCTCCGCCTTACGACCGCTTCAACAAGCGGAACTCGCCGGCCGCAAGGCGCCGCGGTTCTGGGCGCGCACGCTCGACAGATGCGATCGATGTCGCCAGGCTCGGCGCGAGCAGCGTCAACAGTCGCGCATGGTCGTCGGTGAACGCTTCCGGGGTCGAGGCGTATAGCGAGATGACCGCGAGCACGCTGCCCTCGTGGATCAGCGGGACCGTGAGGGATGACCGGAGCGGCAACGAGGCGACGGTCGGGCCGAGGTCGATCGCCGGTTCCCCGTTCAGCACGAATCGGCGATGCGCTGCCGACCAGCCCGCGATGCCGGCTCCCAGCGTCATCCTTGCGCCACGCAGGGAACCAGCATGCGCACCGTCGGCGTACTGCAAGACCACGGCGTCGTGCTTTTCATCGTAAAGGAAGATCCCCATCGATGAGCACGGCACCACCGGACGCAGCATCATCCACGTCAGCGCTCCGACGTCGGCGATGGTTGCCTCGCCCGATACGGCGCGCGCGAGGCTCGAGACCGCGAGCACCTCGCTCGTCGCCGCCTCGATGCCCGACGGTGTCGCGTCCGCCTGCTCGAATCGCGGCGCTCTCGCCTCGCCAAGCGTCTTCGCGACTGGATGCCCACCGGACTCGGGCGGCGGCATGATGCGCTCGTACACCCGCACGAACGTATCGACGATCGCCGGGTCATACATGGTCCCGCGGCGTTCGGTCAGGATCGCCAGCGCCGCTTCGTTCGTCATCCGGCGCCGGTAGGGCCGATCCGATGTGAGCGCGTCGAAGCAGTCGACGACGGAAAGAATGCGCGCGCCGATCGGGATCGCCTGACCGGAAATGCGATCCGGGTAGCCGGTGCCGTCCCAGTTTTCATGGTGATGACGAACGATCGGGACCACGGGATACGGAAATTCGATGGCCGACAGGATTTCTGCCCCGATCGGCGCATGCAGCTTCATCTTCTCGAACTCCGCCGGCGTCAACTTCCCCGGCTTGTTGAGAATGTGCTCGGGGACGGCAATCTTCCCGGTGTCGTGGAGCAGCGCCGCCGCTTCGATCGCCTGCAACGTGGGCTCGTCGGAGATCCCGAGCTCTCGCGCGAGCGCCAGCGCCGCGACCTGGACCCTGCGGATGTGGCCATGGGTGACCTCGTCCTTGGCGTCGATTGCCGTCGCCAGCGTCTCGACCGTTGACAGGTAGAGGCGGTTCAGCGCGTTGACGTGTCCCTTCGCATCCTCGACCCGGCCGAACGACGATCGCATCGTGATGTAGAACACGAGCAGAAGCGGGGGAATCAGCACCAGCGCGGAGAAGTGAACCATGTGTAGCGCGACCACCAGCAGCAGCGCCACACAAGCTCCGGCCGCATAGCCCGGGCCGAGCCACAGAAAATGTTCGCGCCAAATCGCGAGCGGCGGTTTTCTCTTCGCCAACGCGATCGCCGTCGCGGTCAGGCCGCTGTTGACGATGAAGTACGCGGCGGCGAGAAACAGTAGTGGGACGATCAGCGATCCCGGCTGTCCGACGTCGGTGTAGAGCGGCGGCACGCCGGACATCCAGAAGAACAGCTGACCGGAGAGCCACACCGAGAGCGCGAGGTTGCCGAAGTTGAACAGCGTCTGAACCGGCGTGAGCTTCCGCTGCCAGGCGATCAGGACGCTGTCGGCGGCCAGCGTGATCGCACCCGCCTCCGGTCCGAAGAGCAGGACCGAGGCGAACACGAACATCTCGGACGGCGAGAAATGAGCCTCGACCGATGGCACCTTCAGCGTGAAGCGCCCACTGACCAGCGTCAGCGCGGCGAAGATCAGAAATTGCGACGGGACGTGATTGCGGACGAGCGTGAGGGCGCAGTACACCCCGAGCGTGATGCCAATCGCGGCAACGGTCGCGACGTAGACGCGACCGCCGCGGGAAAGCGTGCTGCTCGTCTTCGCGCTCACGAGTGTTAGTGCCCGCCTCCCACGGCCGCATCACCCCACACGAGGTGGTTGGCGTCGGTGTGCTCCGAGTCTCCCCAGACGAGATGTTGTCCCGATGGCGAGTCGACGCTATCTCCCCACACGAGGTGATAGTTCGTGGTCCAACCGGCGACATCTCCCCATACCAGGTGATTGGCTGGAACCTGCGCGATCGGATTGTTGAGCCCAAGCAGATTCAGGACGCCTGGTTCGGCCGAGTCTGCCTGCACGAAGAGGACACTGAGGTCGATCAATCCGAGCAACCGGAGGCCCGTGTTGCCATAGATCCGCTCGATCATCGTGCCCGTATCGCGGAACGTCGCGCCGCTCGACCCGCCGAGCACGTTGTCCACCGTCGTCAACAGCGACGAGACGAGTCCCGTACTCGAGACCTTCTGCGATTGGGGAAAGTTCACGCTGCCGGCACCCGACGCGACGAGACCGGCTTGCGGCATGTAGGTGGCCCCCATTTGCAGCGCGATCTTCATCTGTCCGGGCGTCATGTACGGATTCGCGTCGAGCAGGAGCGCGACGCCGCCGGTCACGACGGCCGTCGCCATGCTCGTTCCGGTCAGTCGAAAGTACGCGTTCTTGCCGCTGCCCGCGATGTGCCACGACGGGTAATTCCTCGAAAGGTAGGATCCCTGCGCTTCGAGCGACACGATTCGAGTGCCAGGGGCGACCACATCGGGTTTGCCTGCGAGATCGTATCGCGTCGGGCCCTTCGAGCTGTAAGCCGCGACGGTGTCGTCAGAGCGCGTCACGGTGCCCGCTGTATCGATCGCGCCGACCGTGATCGCATAGGGAGAATTCCCGGGCGACGTGATGCCACCGAGCACTGGCGCTCCAGTTGACGTGACCCCGTAGTTGCCGGCCGATGCGACGACGATGACGCCAGCCTGGACGGCACGCGCGACCGCCTGACACAGAGGATCGATGGCAGCCGGCTCGGAGACCGCATGCCCGAGCGACAGGTTGATGACTCGAATCCCGAACTTCGCCCGGTTCGCGACCGCCCAATCGATCCCGGCAATCACATCGCTCGTGTAGCCGACGCCGTTCGCGCCGAGCACGCGGACGTCAATCAGGTTCACCGCGGGGGCGCTGCCGCCGGCGAAGGCGGGAGTGACGTACTTCGCTGCGGTCGTGTTGCCGCCGATGATCCCCGCGACATGCGTCCCGTGGCCATAGGGATCGCCGCTGCTCGGGGCCTCCCACGACACGAGATTGACGCGCGCGATCACGCGCGAGTCGAGCGCGGTGTGCGGAGAGATTCCCGAATCGACGACGGCGACGCCGATCCCCGATCCGTTGTAGCCGGGAGACGCAAGCAGGCCGAGCAGACCGCTGGTGCCCTGCCACATCGCGCTCGCGCCCGTCACCTTGTTGGTGATCGCCATGTCGGATACGACTGGCGCATCGGCCGAGATGTGCGCGAAGGCTGAATCCTGCGACATCGCGTCGAATTCGGCGCGTGAGACCTCGAGCGCAACCGATCCTTCGAGCTCGCGCCGCACGATGCCGCGCAGCCGCCCCCGGATCGACGAGAGATTGCCTTCGGCCGACGGCTGCACGATCAGCCGAATGCGATCGCCGTGAACCTGCGACAGATCGCCCGATAACGTCGGCCGGTGCTGGCCGGAGGGGTGCGCAGGCAAACCTGTGAGGAGGCAGAGAACGACGGCAATCAAAAGGAGCGGTCGGCGCGACATACCCATGAACCCTTCCCTGGATGTGGTTGATCGACTTTGCGAGCTCGAGTGGAGCCACCTCCGCAAGAACTGGTCCTGTCTTGGAACAGATCCGGCGTCGGCTCTATGAAGGTAAGTTGTTGATAGATCGCCGCTTATAGATTCGAGCGGTTTGCATCACTTAGCAGGGTATGTTCCGTTTCATCACACCGGCGCCACGGATTCGGCAGGCAGGCTGGCCTAATTGATTGGAACGCAAGGAGATCCGTGGCGTTGTTCCGTCTCGGGGCACCTTGCTACGGAAAAAGACATGCGTCCGAGCCCAGTTTGACATCCGATTTTTCGGTTGCATTCACGAACAGCAAGCGAGGCGTCGGACTCATCGAAACAGCTGACACCGAGGCCGTGTCGATCGCGATGTCGTGGAAATCATCGAGCGAACGCCCGGTGCACCAGAGGATCGCGGAACGAATCACCTCCGCGTGCGAAACCGCTGCGACGGTGCCGGTTGGATGACGACGAGGGAGCTGCTTCAGCCAGCGGACAACCCGCCGCTGCACGTTGCGCGCGTGTTCGCCGTTTGGTGCCGCCGTGGATGCC
>JBPYFA010000426.1:0-15874 GCA_051986585.1 Vicinamibacterales bacterium
TGACGGCGAGTCCGCTGCCGCGCGATGGCGACACGCTCAAGGTCGCCGACAGTGAGCTGAAGTGGCACGCGGTCGATACGACCAACTACAACGTGAACCTCTATCACTTCGCCTACGCGCTGAACAAGCCGACCACCAACGTCCTCTTCTGGGCTGTCACCGTCGTCAATGCGCCGCGGGAGATGAGCGGCGTGCGTCTCGCCATCGGCTCCAACGCTGCGTCCGTGTGGTGGGTCAACGGCAACGAAGAGACGGCGCTCTACAACGATCGCCAGACGGTGATCGACGACGGCGTGTCGAAGCGGTTGACGTTGAAGCAGGGAGCGAACGTGATTCGCGCCGCGATCATCAACGCCGGCGGAGCGACGGATTTCTGCGCGCGGTTTCTCGACGAAAACGATCGGCCGATCAAGACGCTGACCGCAACCTTGGCCGAGCGTTGAGATGACGCTGCGGCGTGGAGCAGCGCATGTGACCGTTCATCCGGGACGTCGAGTCTCTCTCGTCGGCGACCGGGAAGTTCAATCGTATTGAAGGAGCGTGTGATGAGATGGTTGGTCGCGGCTGCCGGTTCCATTGTTCTGTTCTCGGCGGCGGCACAGGACGTTGCGCTGAAGGACTTGATGCCGAAGGGGATGGTTGTGGGAGTCGCCATCAACCAACGGCAGTTCGACGGGACCGACACCGCCGCCGTCGAGATCATTACGAAGCAGTTCAACCAGATCAGCCCGGAGAACGCGCTGAAGTTCCAGCCAACGCAGCCGGCGGCCGACCGCTACACGTTCGAGGCCGCGGACCGCTACGTGCAGTTCGGCGTCGAGCGCCACATGCAGGTCGTCGGACACAATCTCGTCTGGCATTCTCAGACAGGGGCCTGGGTCTTCGAGGGTGCGGACGGCAAGCCCGCCGATCGCGACACGCTGCTCGCGCGCATGCGCGATCACATCCGCACCGTCGTCGGTCGCTACAAAGGCAAGATTCACGGCTGGGACGTGGTCAACGAAGCCGTCGATGAGGACGGGTCGCTACGCAAGTCGCCGTGGCAGGTCGGCATCGGCGACGACTACGTGGCAAAGGCCTTCGAATTCGCGCACGATGCCGATCCCGACGCCGAGCTGTACTACAACGACTTCAACCTCGAGAAACCCGCAAAGCGCGCCGGCGTGATCAAACTCGTTCAGGAACTGCAGGCGCGCAAGCTGCGTATCGACGGTATCGGCAACCAGGCGCACTGGCGGCTCGACACGCCAACCACCGAGGAGATCGACAAGGCGCTCGTCGACCTGCACGGCACGGGATTGAAGGTGATGTACACCGAACTCGATATCAACCTGCTGCAAAACGTTGCTCGCGGCTCCGACCCTGCCGCCGCCAACCCCTACGCGAACGGTTTGCCCGACGAAGTGCAGCAGCAACTCGCGCGGCGGTACGCCGACGTATTCGGCGTCTTCCTGAAGCATCGCGATGCCGTGACGCGCGTCACGTTCTGGGGATTGAGCGACGCGGATTCATGGCTGAACCGCGGACGCATGAACTATCCACTGCTATGGGATCGCCAGCGTCAGGCCAAGCCGGCGTTCAACGCGGTCGTCGACGTGCTGAGACGCGCGAAATGAGACCCGTTGGGGTACTTGCCGCCGGTCTCGTCGTTGCGGTCGTAGCCGCACAGTCTCCGACATCGCCACGACTGATCGGCGAAGCCGCGCCCCCCGCGTCCCCGCTCAGCCTCTGGTATCGCGCACCGGCGTCCGATCATCCGCTGCTGGCGCTCGACGCCTCGCGGCAGGCCCGCCAAGCGGGGACCGCCGAGTGGGTCCGGGCGCTTCCCGTCGGCAACGGCCGCCTCGGCGCGATGGTCTTCGGCGGCGTCGTCTACGAGCGCCTGCAGCTGAACGAAGACACGCTGTGGGCGGGCCGCCCGTACGATCCGGTCAACCCTGAGGCGAAAGACGCCCTCCCGGAGGTGAGACGACTGATCGCGGAGCGCAAGTATCCCGAAGCCGCGAAGCTCGTCGGCGCGAAGGTGATGTCGGAGCCGCTCGCGCAGATGCCGTATCAGACGGTGGGCGATCTCGCGCTGACGTTTCCGCAGGTCGACTCGGTCGAGAACTACAGGCGCGATCTCGATCTGACGACGGCAACGACTCATGTGTCATACGTGAGCGGCGGTGTCACGTTCTCGCGCGAAGTGTTCGCGAGCGCGCCCGATCAGGTGATCGTCGTGCGGCTGACGGCCAGCCGTCCCGGACAGATCTCCTTTGAGGCGCGCATGCAGACGCCGCAGCGCGCGACGGTCGAGGCGACGGCGGACGGCGATCTGATGATGCGCGGCGTCAACGGCGACGGCACCGGCACCACGGCCGACGGCCAGCCGATGACTGGCGCGCTGCGCTTCGAAGCCCGGGTCCGCGTGCTTCCATCAGGAGGAACGCGCCGCGCCAGCGGTGATGCGCTGAGTGTTCGCGATGCCGACGCCGTGACGCTGCTGATCGCGGCCGCGACCAGCTACCGGACCTACGAAGACGTCGGGGCCGACGCCGCGGCGCGCGTCAAGGCAGCGCTCGACCCGGCATCGCGCAAGAATGTCGAGACGCTGCGCGACGCGCACGTCCGCGACTATCAGCAGCTGTTCAATCGCGTCACGCTCGATCTTGGATCCTCGAAGCGCGTGCCGACCGACGAGCGCGTGCGCGGATTCGGCGAGGGTGACGATCCCGGCCTTGCCGCGCTCTATTTCCAGTACGGGCGCTACCTGCTGATTGCCAGCTCGCGATCCGGTTCGCAGCCCGCGAATCTTCAGGGCATCTGGAACGAGAGTATGTCGCCACCGTGGGGCAGCAAGTACACCATCAACATCAACACCGAGATGAACTACTGGCCGGCCCTGTCGACCAATCTGGCCGAGACGATGGACCCGCTCACCGCGCTCGTATCCGATCTGTCGGCGACCGGTGCACGGACGGCGCGCGAGATGTACGGCGCGGGCGGGTGGGTGGCCCATCACAACACGGATCTCTGGCGCGCCACGGGGCCGATCGATGGGCCGCAATATGGAATGTGGCCAACCGGCGGCGCCTGGCTGACGCTGCCCTTGTGGGACCGGTACGAATACTCGGGGGATCGCGCTTACCTGGAGCGCATCTACCCTCTGATCAAAGGGGCAGCGCAGTTCTTTCTCGACACGCTCGTCGAGGAACCGGCGCACCACTGGCTCATCACCTCGCCGTCGCTGTCGCCTGAGAACCCGCATCCGTTCGGGACGTCGCTCGCCGCCGGCCCGACGATGGATGAGGAGATCCTGCGCGAGCTGTTCGGCAACGCGATCAAGGCCGCTGGTGTGCTCGGCGTCGACGCCGAGCTGCAGCAGAAATGGACTGCAACGCGGGCCAGGCTAGCGCCGCTGCAGATCGGCACTGCCGGACAGCTGCAGGAGTGGCTCGACGACTGGGACATGCAGGCGCCCGAGATCCATCACCGACATGTGTCGCACCTGTTCGGCCTGTTTCCCGGCCATGACATCGACGTGCGCCGCACGCCAGAACTGGCCGCCGCGGTGAAACGCTCGCTGGAGATTCGCGGCGATCAGGCGACCGGCTGGGCGACCGCGTGGCGCATTAATCTCTGGGCCAGGCTGGCCGATGGCAATCATGCCTACGACATCCTGAAATTTCTGCTCGGTCCCGAGCGAACTTACCCGAACATGTTCGACGCGCACCCGCCGTTTCAGATCGACGGCAACTTCGGCGGCACCTCCGCCATCGCCGAGATGCTGGTGCAGGATGACGAGAATGAGATCCGCCTGCTGCCGGCGCTCCCGAGCGCGTGGCCCGACGGTCACGTCACCGGCCTGAGAGCGCGCGGCGGGTTCGAGATCGATCTCGCCTGGAAGAGTGGCGCGCTCGAGCGCGCGACCGTGCGTTCGCTGCTCGGACGCCCACTGCGCCTGCGCCGGGGGAACGCGCTTCGTACCTTCGACACCACGCGTGGCGCAACGGTGACAGTGGTCGGCGATGAGCTGCGTGCGGCCGCGGCCGTACGGGGGCGTCGGGAATGAGGATCGCGATCGCAGCCGCGCTCCTTGCGCTTGCCGTCGGCTCACTTCAGAGAACCGCAGGAGTCGCGATTCTCCAGGTCGACACGGATCGCCGGATCGGCACGATCGATCGCAACATCTATGGCCAGTTTCTCGAGCACATCAATCACTCGGTGGAGGACGGTCTCTTTGCCGAGCAGGTCCGCGGTGCTGGATTCGAGGGCAGCGATTTCGAAACCTATTGGAAGCCCTTCGGTCCGCCGGACACCGTGCGCGTCGTCGACACACTGTTCGAGCGTGGCACGAAGAGTGTGCGGATCACCGCCGCGGGTGGTCAGCTGTCAGGCATCAGGCAGCAACGAGTTTTTCTGGAGTCCGGACGGAGCTACGACGGATCCGTCTGGCTCAAGGTCGAGACCGGCGCACCGCGCGTGTCGCTGCGCGTGCTCGGCAGCGACGGCAATGTGGTCGCAGAACGTCCGCTGCCGGTGCGTGGATCGGCGTGGGTGGAAACGCCCTTCTCGTTCACGAGTGCCCGCACCGACCGCGACGCCAGCATCGAGATCGCCGTCGGCGGACGCGGCGCCACCCTCGTTGACTTCGTGTCGCTGATGCGAGCCGACGTGCGCAAGAACGGCATGCTGCGTCCGGATCTCCTCGCCTCGTTACGGGCTCTCTCCCCCACGTTCATCCGTTGGCCGGGCGGATCGTTCGCTTCGACCTACAAATGGCAGGACGGCATCGGTCCCTTCGCGTCGCGCGTTTACCACCCGAACGAAATCTGGGGCGGTTACTCCGATTATTACGGGTTCGGTACTGACGAATACCTGGAGCTCACGCGTCAACTCGGCGCCGATCCGCTCATCGTCCTGGCGGCGCCCGACGATAGTCCGGCCTCCGTCGAGTACGCGATGAACTGGGTCCATTACGTCAACGATCCGGCGACCACGACATGGGGGCAGATGCGTGCACGCAACGGCCATTCCGAGCCGTACCACGTGCGCTACTTCCAGATCGACAACGAGCCGATGAACAACGGCTTCACGGCCGAGCGTTACGCGGCCATCGTCAATCTCTACGGCAGCCGGCTGCGGCAGATCGTGCCCGATGCCGTAATCGTCACTTGCGGCCAAAAGCGCTCGAACGACATGGCATGGAGCGAAAAGGTCATCGATCTCGCCGGTAAGAACTTCGACGTGCTCGGCGTCCACAACTACGAATACGAGAGCGATCTGTACGAGTCCGGCGTGCGGCGCATCCGCGACTACCTAATGAAGCTGCGTGACTACGTGCGTGCGTCGGAGCATCCGGGCATCCGGCTCGCGGTCCTCGAATGGAACCTGAGCCGGACCTACGACTGGCGCGCGGGCTTGCACGCCGCGGGCAGCCTGATCCTGTACGAGTCCCTCACCCCGGAATTGACGATGACGGCCCCTGCTCTGCTGATGCGAAACACGACCGACGACCCAACGTGGACGGCGTTCATCTATCACGATCACGTGTCGTGGTTTCCGGGCGGCGGATATGTTGTCGAAAAGCTGTTCCGAGAGCACTTCGCCGAGAGATATCTGGCGGCGACGTCCGGCACGTTCCGCGACATCGACAACCGCGCCAGCTTCTTCGGCGACATATCGCAGATGAAGCCCGAAGGCTGGCAGCCGGGAACGGTCGATGCGATCGCCACGGCGGCGGCAGACGGGCGGCGGATCGTGATCAAAGCGGTGAATTACCAGGGCAGCGTGAACACACTCCTCGTCCATCTCCAGGGCTCGCGCGTGCCGGCCGGTGCCACGGTGACCGTCTACACGATCACCGCCGGCCTGCACGACACCGCGTCGCTGGAGCAACCCGACCGGATCAAGCCGGTCGCGGGGACGATCGAATTCCGTCCCGATCTGACCATCGATCTGCAGGCGTATACGGTCGCCGTCGTGGAGATTACGAACCCGCTCTAGGTGCTCACGATGCGGTCACGACCACGGCGCTGCACGATCTTCCGCCTGTGCGTCGATACGCGTGCGGACTGGTCGCATCGAAGTAGATCGCATCACCCGCGTCGAGCGCATGCTCCTCGCCATTGATGTGAACGCTCAACGAGCCTTGCATGACGTAGATGAACTCGACGCCGGCATGATCGTGCGGCCGTAGTTTCTCCGGGGCCACCGGGAGAAACTCGGCGTAGTAGCTGTTGAAACGGCGCTCCGTCGCCGGGTAATCCAGCGACTCGAACCGATAGGCCGTGTCGCGTGTGCCAGGACGTTCGGGCAGTTCCACACGCTCGATCTTTCGCGTCACGACCACGAGCGGCTTCTCGCGCGCGCCAGCGAAGAAGTATTCCAGCCCAACCCCAAAGACCAGCGCGATACGCAGCAGCGTCGGCAGCGTCGGGAACAGGCGTCCCCGCTCGATTTTCGACAGCAGCGCGGGCGACAGCCCGGTGTGCTTGCCGAGGTCGACGAGGCCGATCTTTTTCTTCAGTCGGAGTGCTCGAACCTTGGCGCCGATCTCGTAGTCGTTCAGTCCGTCCTGCAGGGTCTTCGAAAGCATGCATTCCTCGCGTTTTGACTCTCGTTCACATCCCGCGCCGATTGTGTCTCGACGTTCACATGACTTTGCATCGATGTCTTACTTTTATCTTTATGAAATTAAGCTTGCATTATATTCAAATTCCGGCCGATGGCGCTGCCGCATTACTGCAATTGCCAGTGGGTTTTTGCAAGGAGTGCTCATGAAGACCATCGGATCGACGGAAGCACGGTGATCGCGGCAAAGCGCGGGTGAAGACCAGCATCGCCGCGAGCAACGGCGTCAGCCACGTGATCGACGCCGTCGTGCTTCCGCCGCCCGGGGAATTAGCACGATCGATGGCCGCCGATTCCGGCGCGGCGGCCTCGAGCATTCAGAGCGCCGGGAGTGCACGAGGAAAGACATGACGAAGATGAAGACCATGACAGCAATTGGGATCGCGGCCCTCGCGTTGAACGTGACGGCGTGCAAGTCGGCCAGCGCGCCGGTGTCGCCCACTTCGGTTGGCGGCGTTTCGGTCGGCAATGATTCCGGAGAGGCGGCCACGTCGGCCAAATCCGACTCCGCGGTTGCGGCGAAGCCCGGCTCGCTCACGATCGTCGGCATTGTTCTGCAGGACGACGGCGAGTTCGACGTCTTGCAGGCGGCCGTGGTCCGCGCCGGTTTGGTGGACACGCTGAATGGAAAGGCGCAGTACACCGTGTTCGCCCCGACCGACCTTGCATTCGTGACCACCCTCGGTGTCGCCAACGAAGCCGCGGCGATCAACGCGGTGAACGCAATGCCGGTGGAGACGCTGACCGACATTCTGCTCTTCCATGTGACCCATGGGCGCCGGGACAGCCAATCGGTGCTCGCCGCCCCCACTTACCAGATGCTCAATGGCGGGAAGCTCACTCGTTCGCAGCTTGTGGCCGCCGGGTTCGCTGCGACCGACATCTCCGCCTCCAATGGCATCGTGCACGTCATAAACGCGGTCCTGCTTCCAGGCAAATAGTCGGATCCGGAATGCGGGTAGGAAGGTCATGATCCTGCTCACTGGCGCCAGTGGATACGCCGGCAGCCGCCTGCTTCGCCAGCTCGAGGCAGGCGGCAGCAGGGTACGTTGCGTCACGGGGCAGCCCGCCTGGGATCGCTGAATTTGCCGTGCAGGCATCCGGAGGGCCTTGCGAAGGAGACGACGTCGATTGCCGGCGACGACAGCGGCAGGACGCGCTCCACTGGTGCCGGTGAGAAACGACGGGTTATCGGACGGAACTTACGCGAGGCAGCGCGATCCCACAGGATCCGCCGGCAGTCCGGCCGGCATCGACACGGGATGCCGGCGACGCTGTCGGTGTTGTAGTCGTAAGTCAGTTCCTCGCCCGCGCGAATTCGACGCGACGCGATGATCCAAATCGTTCGGCCGACGATATCGATGTAGCAGTTCGGGTTGCAGGCGTGATTGACGTAGCGCGCAATGTTCCCGCCGAACGCCGCATCGCGAGCCCATCGACTGTTGATGGTGAAAATCCAGATCCGCTGGCGCGGCAGGTAGCGCTGTTCGCGGCGCCACGCTTCCGCCTGCGTCACCAGCTCACCTTTGTACTCGACAATGCGGGTATCTTCTGGGATTGTTTGCGCAGCGTAGACGCCCGAACCGGAGATCACCGACGGCCGGCGGACGAGAAGGGGACGATCGCTCCGTGCTCGCAACCTCGTGGGCGACACTCCTCATGATCGCACAACCTCAGCGCAGGACGACGCGCGATCATGCTGCTGATCGATTCATTCGGGAGTCCGCTCGCGCTTTTGTGAAAAGTGAACCCGTATACGGTCGCCGTCATGGAGAGATGACGAGCCACACGTGAAGGTCCGCGCTGGCGCCGTCGGACGTTTGATGCGTATAGTGAGACGCCCTGTGCACACGGCCGCGGCAGAGCGGCCTGGCTGGCGAATCATTCATTTCGAAAGAGAGAACCTGTGACGATCGATCGGAGAGCATTCGCAAAGTCGTTGACCGCCGCGGCAGCCGCATTGTTCCCGGTCGGTTCCCCGGCCGCGCGAGCGCGCACCCCACAGGCGCTGGCGCGCTCGGAAGCCCGCCTCTCGCCGGCAATCATCACGAAAATTCGTGTCTTCTATCCGCCCAATTACAACCCGAATGGCCCGCAGGCTTTTCCGCAGAGCAATATGGTCGTCCTCGTCGACACCGATGCCGGCATCACCGGCATCGGACAGGGCGGTTCGCCGGATACGGTCCGCAACGTTGCTCGAAGCGTCATCGGGAAGAATGCGTTCGACACCGAAATGATCTGGCAGGCCGCCTTCATGGACGGCTTCTACTCTCCGGGCAAGGAACGGCTGCACGCGCTCGGCGCCATCGACCTGGCCCTCTGGGACATCAAGGGCAAGGCGCTGAAGGTGCCGCTTTACCAGCTATTCGGAGGGAAGGCGCGTGAGCACATCGAGCTCTATGCAACGTCCGGATTGCCGCAGGGTTTGATCCCGCCCGCGGAAGCCGTAGGCATGGGCTTGAAAGAACGTGCCGCGGCAACAATGGCAGCTGGCTATCGCGTGTTCCGGGTCGACAGCGACATTCTTCCAAGTACTGGCCGCCCGCCGAGCCGGGAGGGCGGTGGACGGGCTGCTGGTGCGCCCGCGGCTGGAGGTCGCGGCGGGGGTCGCGGCGGATCGGTCTACGATTCGCGATCACACATCCGGCTCATCGTTCAAGCGGTGGAGCAAATCCGCGAAGGGGTCGGCCCGGACGGCAACTGGATGATCGACCTGCATCAGAAGTTTGATTTCCACGAGGCGGTGGAAGTCTGTCGGTTGATGGAGCCCTCTCGGCCGTTCTGCGTCGAGGATCCTGTACGCGAGGAACAGTTCCGAACCCAGATTCCGAAGTTGCGTCTGCTGACCACCGTGCCCCTCGCACCCGGCGAGGAGTGGGGAACGCGAGCGGAGTTCAGCCCGCTCGTCGAGCAGCGCGACATCGATTTCGCGCGCGCCTCGCTGCCCAACGTCGGCGGCATCACCGAGATGCTGAAGATCATGGCCGTGTGCGATACGCACAAGGTCGGCATCATCCCGCATTTCACGGGCCCGATCGCGACCGTCGCTCACATGCACACGATGATGGCGTTTCCCGGTCAAGTGCTGATGGAGTACAACCAGGGAGAGCGGCCGGTACCGTATATGCCGGAGTTCCTGGAGTGCCGAAACGGAAAGGTGTGGCCGAACGACCGGCCCGGACTCGGCGTCAGCGTCGACGAAAAGCAGCTCACGTTCGTTGAGGCCATGACTGAAGCGGCGCCGGGACCGACGCAGCGCCGGCCCGACGGATCGCTCACGCACTGGTAGACATGCGGCAGCGGTTTTAGAGATCAGTCCTCGTACACTGCAACCTTCTCAACGTCGGTCGCGGGCAGAAAGCCGCCGGACTGGTGCGCCCAGAGCGAGGCATAGATGCCGCCGCGCTTGAGCAGGGTCTCGTGCGATCCCTGCTCGACGATGCGGCCCTGCTCGAGGACGACGAGCGAGTCCATGCGTCGGACTGTGGACAAGCGGTGCGCGATGACGATCGCTGTTCGCCCCGCCATCAGGGTCCACAGGGCATCCTGAATCATCGCCTCGCTCTCAGAGTCGAGAGCGCTCGTCGCCTCATCCAGGATCAGAATCGGCGCGTCCTTCAGGATCGCGCGCGCGATCGCGATCCGCTGACGCTGGCCGCCGGAAAGCTTGATCCCGCGCTCACCCACAAGCGTGGCGTAGCCGTCTGGCAGCGACTGAATGAACTCTGCGGCGTGTGCCAGCACCGCGGCACGGCGGACCTCGTCGTCGGTGGCGTCCGGCCGTGCGAAGCGGATGTTGTCCGCGATCGAGCGGTGGAACATCGCAGGATCCTGCGGGACGTATGCGATGGCCTCGCGGAGTGACGACTGCGAGAGGTCGGCGATCGACTGCCCGCCGACGAGGATCTGGCCGCGCTCGATGTCCTTGAACCGGAGCAGCAGTCGGGTGATGGTGGTTTTCCCACCGCCGGACCGTCCGACCAGCCCGAGCTTCGTCCCCGCCGCAACCGTCAGCGAAAAGCGATTGAAGAGCAGCGGTTGTGCCGGCGAATGCCGGAAGCTGATGTCGCGCATCTCGACGCTGTGGTCGCGCGGCGCGAACGGAACCGGGCTGGCGACATCCTGAACCGATGGCGGGTCC
The DNA here is from genome assembly GCA_051986585.1 of Vicinamibacterales bacterium. Taxonomy (GTDB): domain Bacteria; phylum Acidobacteriota; class Vicinamibacteria; order Vicinamibacterales; family 2-12-FULL-66-21; genus JALZOC01. The sequence continues at coordinate 10,757 of JBPYFA010000426.1, forward strand.
AGCAGCAAATCAGCGAACTGCGCGGCGTCGGTCAGCGCGCCCTCGAGGTTGCGGTAGATGCGGTTGAATTCCCACATGACCCGCGTGGCGGTGGCAAAGTAGCTGAACGTGAGGAAGACGGTCTCCAGGCTCGCCGCGTGCCCGAGACTGATGTGCAGCGCGACGATCAGGCCCAGCGTATTGGTCAGGACGTACATCGGCGCCGTGATCGTGTTGACGTGGAAATTCTGGTAGTCCCAGGACCGCAGCGTTTTCCCGCCGAAGTCGCGCACGTTGGCGGCGTGAATCGTCGCTTCCTCCCGCTCGCGAGCGAAGGCACGAACGGCTTCCGCGTTGGCAATGGAATCGGCCACGTGTCCGGCCAGCACGTTCGACGCGGCCTCGCGCACGTCCACGAGCTGGCGCCGGCGTCGGATGCGTGGAACCACGAGGGCCACGGTCAGGGACATCATCCCGAGCAGCACCAGAATCAGCAGCGGGGAGTAGCGCCAGAGGACCACTGTGACGAATCCCAGCGGCAGGATCTTCGCGATCACCTGAAACGCGATCACGTCGAACACGTCCTCGAACCGGCGCGCGTAGCCGAGCGTGCGCTTGGTCAGCGAACCGGCGAAGTTGTCATGGAAGAACGCCAGATCTTTCGCCAGCAGGTCGTCCATCGCCTCGACGTAGAGCGACTCGATGCCGCGAATTTCCGCGCGCGCGATCAGCGCCTCGGCCCCTCGCCACACCACCTCGCCAGCGAACCACAGCGCCGCGAACGTCAGCACATAGGGCGTGAACATGCCGAGCGTGAGTGCGTCTCCACGCGCGACCGTGCCGAGGAGCCGGGCGACGACGAGCGGCGGCGCGTAGAAGACCAGCACGTCGCCGATTCCAGGCAGGATAAGCGCCGGCAGCGCGACCATGGGGCGGCGCGTGATCTGCCGGCCGTAACGCCGGAGCACCAGCCGAAGCGCCTCGTTGAGCCGTCCGGAATTGCGGTCGGCGGCTGTTGTCATTGGTTTGGCTCTTGCGTCGTGCCTTCGCGTGACGCGTGCGCTCCGATTCGCAGCATTGGACGTCCATGAGGTTTTGCCTACCAACAGTTCCAGTGTAGCCGGATTCGGTGGGGCGGCAGCGGCGGATGGGAAGCTGATCGTCTCGCGCGGCACCGCGTTGACCGACGTGGTCCTCATTTCGTCGTCGGCGAAATCAGTCCAGTGAAGAAAATTGCAGGAGTTGTGTGTTCGGGACGATCGATGTGCGCAGATACACTCGCCAGTGGAACCCGGGAGGGTATCACGTCAGCGTCTTGAGATAGGCTGCTCCTTTCACCATCGCCTCCCACCCGCCATTGGCTTGTTCCTGCTCGATGTAGTAGTTCTTCATGCCCCCCGTCTTTGCGGCGGCGAACACGGCTGGCCAGTTCACACTATCGTCGCCAATTGCCACGGCGGCCGGTCCAGGAGAGGACGCGCCGCGCCCACCACGTCCAGCGGAATTCGGATCTGGCTTGACCGGCATCTGCGGACCTCGAGCAGCCGGTGCGGGTCCTTCGAGATCGACGCCGTGCACGTGCGCGGAGATGAAACGGCCCGGATACAAGTTGAAATACGCGATTGGGTTCCCGATCGTGCGCATCGACGACATCTGGAACTGCATCTTCACCAGATCCGGATCGAGGGCGGAGAGCAGAATGGGATACGTCAGGCGCCCGTCGTTCGTGTGCGAATTCTCGAACGTCTCGTTGTGCAGGAAGAGTTGGATCCCCGCGGCTTTCGTCGCGGCGCCGATTTTCCCGTAAACGTCCGCCGCCCGCTTGATGCTCTCCTCCGACGTCACACCGTTGGACATGACGATGATGGGCGACGCCTGCGTGCCCATGTTCTGGGGCAGGCTCGCCGTTCCCATCTGCGTCAGTCCCACCGCTTGCGCCCACTCGAGTGTCTTCGGAAGGCTGTCCCGGAACTCGGCGTAGCCGAAGTGGCAGCTGACACATTTCAGGCCGTTGTCCTCGATGATCGTCTTCGTCTGCTTCCCGTCAGCGAGGCTCTTGAAATCGGCGTAGCCACCGGGCGAGCAGAGCTCGATCTGCCGGATTCCCGCGTCGTACATGCCCTTGAGCACGGCGACGAACTCCCCCTGGGCGATTCGTGCGCGCACGGGATACGTCTGACTGCCGATCGGAATACCGAGCGGATCGGCGCGGAGTGTGGCGCCGCGAGCGAGCGCAAAGCCTGCGACCGCGGTACCCATACTCGCTGTTGCGAAGAACTCGCGGCGAGACAGCTGCGTCATCACTCAATCCTCCTGAGGCGGGTCATGCAGACGGAGGATAGCTCAGATTTGAGCGAACAGGCTCATCGCGAATAATCCTGCGCTATGCGTTGAACGCAACGACTGATGTCCAGCGACGCGTCGGCGCGGCCCGTCACCACACGCCGGGGAACAGCCGAGACCGCACGCGGTGCGCATACGCCTCGTAGCCCGCGAGTTCAGCACGCAGCATCCGATCCTCTTTCCGCGCCCGAATCACCATCAGCACCGCGTTCGCTGCCCCTGGCAGCAACGCTCGCCATGATCCCAACGCCAGTGGGATGCACAGGAACACTACGATGTTCCCGACGTACATCGGGTGGCGCACGTACCCGTACGGCCCGGTTGTGACGACGGTGTGGCCACGATTGTCCTGGATACGCGCGAAGCGCGACAGAAACGTGTTCGTCGCGCCCGCCCACAACATCACACTCGCCGCCACAACTTGCCAAAACCATCCCAGCGCCTGGACCGCCAGCGGAACCGATGACCAGCGAAAGCGGCCGGCATCCAGTCCAGCAATGACGAGCGTCAGCAGCCGGCACGGCCAGTAGGCCATCACGATCACCTTGTCCCAGGTCTTCACGTTCGCGGCAATGCGGCTGCGTTCCGCCAGTTGAGCGGGGTCCTTCCACAGCCACCAGACGACGCACAGGACGTGGAACGCGCCGTACGTCACGAGAATCGCCCAAGCCTCCGGCCAGTTCCAGCGGCCCGCTGGCAAGAACAACAAGGCAGCCAAAAGGGCGAGCGGAGTCGCCAGCCGGAGAGCCACTCCGGCAATGGCTTGGACTGAAGGTCGAGGAAGAGAGGCCTCGGTATCGTGTTGCACGCTCATGGACGGCACCGCCAGACGGCCACGGCGCCGGCCATCGATGCTAATCACAGCTCTGGACACCGGCGCGCGCCAAGGCGAGATGCTAGCACTCCGCTTCGGCGACATCGAGTTCGAGCGTGATCGACTCCGAAATGTCGCGAAACTCCAACGACACCACGACCGACCATCGTCGGTGCTGACACATCATTCTGTAGAGACCGCATGCTGTTCTGAACTGGGCCGCTTTGATGCCGACGGCGTGAAGCGTTGCTAGAATTGGCGCCCATGACCCAACGTGACCCGCTCGACGGGACGTTCGCGTTCGGCGACTTCGAACTCGACGGGCCCTCGCGGGAGCTGCGAAAGCGCCGGAAGAGAGTACGCGTCCCGCAGCAGCCGCTTCACGCGCTCGCGCTGCTCGTGAACGCGGAAGGCAGAGTGGTCACGCGGGAGGAATTGCGCCGAGCACTTTGGCAGCGTGGCACTTTCGTCGACTTCGATCGAGCGATCAACAAAGCGATCAATCAGCTGCGCCAGTTACTCGGCGACGACGTGCACCGCCCGCGATTCATTCAGACCGTGCCCAAGTGCGGTTATCGGTTCGTGGCTCCGGTCGCCCGCACATCGATCCGACCCACGCAGAAGTCGTCGATCAGCGAACCGCTGCTAAAGGCGCGGTATTTCTGGAATAAGCGAACCGGCGAGGACGTTGCTCGAAGTGTGGAGTACTTCCGTCAGGCAATCGAGCAGGATCCGACCTGCGTAGATGCCTGGGCCGGGCTCGCACAGTCTCGCGCGACGCTCGGCGTGTTCGGGCTGCAATCGCCGCACGAGGCGTTTCGTTCAGCGAGAGCTGCCGCCGAACGCGCACTGGCGCTGAACGACGGCGTCGCGGAAGCCCACATCGCGCTCGGGGATGTCTGCCGATTTTTCGAATGGGACTGGGCAGCGGCGGAAGAGTCGTACCGTCGCGCGATTGCCCTCGTTCCGGAACACGCAGCGGCCCATCAGTTCTACGCGATGCTGCTGTCTATCCTCGCGCGCCACGAGGAGGCACTGGCGGAGATCGAGGTCGCCCGGCAGTGTGATCCCTTGTCGGTGCCGGTGAATGCAACGATCTCCTACGTCTGGTGCGAGGCGCGCCAACCAGAGCGCGCAGTCGCGGCGGCATTGAGAGCGCTCGAGCTCGACTCGAATGCCCCGCTGACCCACATGCTGCTCGGTCGCGGGTACCTGCTGGTAGGCGAACCGCGCAAAGCGATCGCATCACTGACCACGGCCGCCCGCCTATCCGCGCAGGGCCCCATCGCGAGGGCCAATCTGGGGTACGCATACGCGCGAACCGGCTTTCCCGACAAGGCGCGGCGAATCCTGGACGGAATCACGCGGCGGCCCTCTGTTCCATATGTTTCGCCGGTGGACGTCGCCCTGGTCCTGACTGGCTTGGGCGACACGGACGCCGCGTTGACTGCCCTCGACGACGGCTTTCGTAATCGCGCGGCCCGGATGCTCGCGGTCACCGATCCGTTCTTTGCAGAGCTGGCGGAAGATACGCGATACCAACGGCTTCTCGCAGACCTCCGCCTACCAATGCCGCCGCCAGTAACGCGTTCGCAAGCTCGGTAACGCTCCTCGCATCTTCGCCGCCGCAGGAGATCTCTAGCGAATCAACCAGGCCGCGAAGGCCAGCCATAGATCTGTCTTTCCAAGCGCCAGCCGCGCCGGGAACGACAGCATGAGCGCCAGTCCTCCCCAGAGCGTCACAGGATGGATGCGTCCCAGCGTTCGACGGTCGTAGATGACGATTGCCAGGAGAAAGAACCCGACCGCGCCAAAGAACAGCGCGGGATGGGCCGCGCCGAACAGCCAGCCCATGGCTCGCCCGATCGCCGCCGGCAACGTCGCGATCGTGGCGAGCAACATGAAGCGTTTGTGCACGTCGGGCCGCCTGCGGCACGCGAGACCGGCTCCGGCGAACACACCGAAGAGCAGCATCGTCGCCA
>JBPYFA010000427.1:0-6838 GCA_051986585.1 Vicinamibacterales bacterium
AACTCCTGCTTCAGCGAGGCTTTGTCCCAGCTTGACTTCACGTTGACCTTCGCGTCGGCCATGTCGACGGTCACTTTCTTTCCGTTGACGGGATAGGTGCGCTCGCCGCGAGCGTCGTTGAAGCTGACCGAGTCGGCCGTCGCCTTGATGGTGATGGTCTCGGGCACCGACTGCAGCTGCCGGATGGCAGCCTGTGCGGCCAGCTCTTCAGGCGTCAGGTCCGCGCTGGTCGTCGGCGATTCACCACCGCCTCCGCCGCCGCGTCCGCCCCGCTGCAGCGCGCCGCTGATCGCAAACAGTGGGCTGCCACCTCTCCGTCCGCCAGGTCCGGGTGCGGACATCGAGTCGCTCAAATCCCGATTCAGTTTCCAGGTACCGGACAAGCTTGCTGCGACGTCCGCCGGACCGGCCTTCTGCGCTCCGAGCCCTGTCCATGCGACGGCGAGCGAGGCGGTAATCATCATGACTCGCGAGCGCGTCTTCACCTTGCCATGTGCCACCACGGTTCCTCCGTTGTTGAGGTTAATAATTATATGTAGCCTTGACAGGGTTACCTGAGTCTGGCGGAGTGTACGGAGAACACGGGACGAGCTTTTAACACGGAGTCACGAGGACACAGAGCAAAAGCCTATCGTTCTTCTCCGTGTCTCCGCGTCTTCGTGTTGAAAGCCTGTTCCATGTTCTCCGTCTAGTTTCGCGCCTGTCGCATCCCATGATTCTGAAACGCCTTCTCGCTGTCGCCACGCTGGCGCTGGCAGTGTCCGCCAATGTCGTCGCGGCTACAAGACAACAAGCTCCGCAACTCCCTGTTCAGGATCGACTGAACGGCGTCCGCAACGATTTGTTTTCTCCGACGCCGCATGTCGCCGAAGACGTGCGCGAGCTGAAAGAGATTCTCGGTATCGCTCCGCAATCCGTTGAAGCTCACCTGCTCCTCGGTATGGCCTACCGGGCGCTGGGCACGCAGGAGATGTTGGCAGAAGCGGTCGCGGAGTTTCGCCAGGCGCTGGAAATCAACCCAGACCTCACGCCAGCACATTTCTACCTGGCACATGTGTATCTGGATCTGGGGCGTCCAGCTCGAGCCAAGGAAGAACTCGAGGCGGCGCTGGCGCAGGCGCCCGGCAACCCGCAGTTCATGGCTTCGTTAGGCGAAGCCCAGCGTCAGCTGAAGGATCCTGGCAAAGCAGTGGAAACACTTCGCCAGGCGCTCGCGGCCGACCCAACGCTCGCAGAAGGCCGCTACTATCTCGGTCTGGCGTTGTTCGATCTCGGTCAGACTGCCGATGCGATCAAAGAGCTCGAACAGGTTGTTCGCAGCAATCCCGGCAGGCCCGAGGCCACGCTGGCGCTCGGAACCGCCTACAACCAGGCCGACCGGTTCGACGATGCGATTAAGGTGTTGACGGAGGGAACCCGCACCGACCCGTCACGGGCAGATCTTCGGATCCAACTCGCGCGCGCCTATCGTTCGAAGGGACTGCTGGACAAGGCCGAAGCGGAGTTGAATCGGGCGCAACCGACACCGAATGCTGCGCTCGCGGGCTCGTATGTCGAGCATCAGCAGCTGGAGCTCGATCTATATGTCGAGCGCGGCCTCGTGAAGATGAAGCGGGGACAGCTGGCGGCCGCGGCCGACGCCTTCAAGAAGGTGCTCGGAATGGATCCGACCCACGGTCCGACGAATCGCTACCTCGCGGAAGTGTATCTGCAGCAGGGTCAATTCAAACTGGCGTCCGATTACGCCGCGCGCGCGGCGAAAGCGGGTTCGCCGCTGCCCGAGAGCGAGCAGAAAGAGATTCAGGCCGGGCTCGCAACGAAGAAGCCCGGGGTCCGCGAGTGACGCCCCTCGCTCGTCTGGCGGCGCTGGCCTGCGCCATCTCGCCATTACTGCTCGGCGCACAGTCGACCTCCCCGCGCTCAGAAACTCGGCCGGTGTTCGTCGATGTGACCGCCAAGGCCGGCATCACGTTCGTCCACAAATCGGGTGCGTCGCCGGACAAGTACATGATGGAAACCTTCGGATCTGGCGTCGCCTGGATCGACTACGACAACGATGGGTTTCCGGATCTCTATTTTGTGAATGGCGCGCCCGGCACGCCCAACGCGCTCTATCACAACAACAAGAACGGCACCTTCACCGAGGTGACCGAACGCGCCGGCGTTGCCGCCAACACCGGAGCCGACGCGAAAGCGTACAAGACCGGTGTCGCAGTTGGCGATTACGACAACGACGGCTTCCTCGATTTGTATGTCACGGCATTCGGGCCGAACATCCTGTATCACAACAACGGCGATGGCACCTTCACGGATGTCACCGCCAAAGCCGGTGTGGCGGGCAGCGCGAACGAGTGGAGCACCAGCACCGGCTTCTTCGATTACGACCGCGACGGCCGCCTCGATCTCTTCGTCGTCCACTACCTGGATTATCGTCTCGAAGAAAACCCGTACTGCGGGCTGCGCAAGGAGGGATACCGGATGTACTGCCACCCGACGCAGTTCGATGGCACGGCCGACCGGTTGTTTCACAACAACGGTGACGGCACGTTCACCGATGTGTCGAAGCAAGCGGGCATCGCGAATCCCTCGGGCAAGGGATTGGGCGTCACGTTCTGCGACTACGATCGCGACGGCGATACTGACATCTATGTCGCCAACGACACCGTACGCAACTTCCTCTATCGCAACAACGGCGACGGGACGTTTACCGACGTCGCCTACGCGGCAGGCGTCGGCTTCGACCAGAACGGCAAGCCGCAGGCGGGCATGGGCACCGACTGCGCCGACGTCGACGGCAATGGCTATCCAGACATCTTCGTGACCAATTTCTCCGAGGAGCTGAATGAACTGTATATGAACCGCGGCGACGGCACGTTCGATGACATATCCACAACTGCCGGAATGAACTCGGCCTACCTCGCGTTAGGGTTCGGCACCAAGCTGTACGACTTCGACAATGACGGCGATCTCGACATCCACGTAACCAACGGCCACGTCATCGACAACGTCAAGCTGTATCAGCCCAACCTGGCCTACGCGCAAAAAGATCTGCTGTTCGAGAACATCGGCGGCAAGTTCAGGGATATCACCGCGCGCAGCGGGCCGGCGCTGCAGGTCGCACGGATCGGGCGCGGCCTGGCGGTCGCGGATTTCGACAACGACGGCAATCTCGACGTCGCGATCTCGAGTCTCGGGCAGCGCGCGGTGCTGCTGAAGAACCAAGGGGCCCGACCCGGCAACTGGATCATTCTTCGGGCAAAGGGAAAGAAGAGCAACGGGTTCGGCCTCGGCGCGACGGTGAAGCTGCAGACGGCTGAAGGCCTGCAGGTCAGGGAAATCAACAACGTGGCCAGCTATTTGAGCAGCAACGATACTCGACTACACTTCGGGCTTGGAACCGCTCGGACAATCCAGCAGATCGAGATTCTCTGGCCGAGCGGAACGCGTCAGGTGCTGAAGGACGTTGCCGTGAACCAGATCCTCGTGGTTGAGGAGCAGTAATAAAGGGCAAAGGCGGAGAAGGTCATGAGCATGCGGATGATGTTCGCGGTGATGATCGGCACGCTGGCTATTCAGTCGGCTCCCTCTCCGAACGATAGCGTCAGCTATCCAGCCAAGGCCGGTCCTGGACAGGGCCGACACATCGTCTTTCTGACCGGCGACGAGGAGTATCGCAGCGAAGAGGGACTGCCGATGCTGGCGAAGATCCTCAATCAACGCCACGGCTTCAACTGCACGGTGCTCTTCTCGCTCGATCCCGACGGCACGATCAATCCAAAGAACACGGCAGCGGTCTCGAACCCTGCCGCCCTCGACACTGCCGATGCGGTAGTCATGCTGCTGCGCTTCAGGAACTGGCCGGACGAGAGCATGGCACGCTTCGACAAGCTGCTCTCGAGCGGCAAGCCGATCGTGGCGTTGCGCACGAGCACCCACGCCTTCAATGGATTTCCAAAGGGCAGTCGATGGGAGACCTGGAACTACAACAACGACGGAGGATTCGGAAAGCGCGTGCTGGGAGAAACCTGGCTGACCCATTGGGGTAAACACAAGGTTGAGGCCACGCGAGGTGCCATCGAGCCATCGCAACAGGCCAACCCGTTGCTGCGCGGCGTCACCAATATCTTTGGCGAGACCGATGTCTACGAGGCGTATCCGCCACAGGACGCGACCATTCTCGTCCGCGGCATCGTCCTGAAATCGCTGGCGCCAGATTCCGAGCCGGCCGACTACAAGAAGCCGCGCTCCACCGACAAGGTCGAGCAGGGCGTCAACGACCCGGCGATGCCGGTCGCATGGACGCGCATGAACAAGAACGCCAATGGCACGACCAATCGCATCTTCGCGACCACGATGGGCGCGGCGACCGATCTGGAAAACGAGGGCCTGCGGCGACTACTGGTGAATGCCGTCTACTGGGGTCTCAACCTCGACGTGCCACAGAAGGCCGACGTGACCTACGTCGATGAGTACAAGCCATCGTTCTACGGCTTCGACGGATTCCGGAAAGGCCTGCACCCTTCAGATTTCGAGTTGGGCAAGAGAGTGCCTGGAGAGCCGCTACCGAGACCTGGGCGAACAGCGCGTGGGGGCAATTAATCGACGACGTCCACTGTCGCGCTGAGACGCACCGACGGTTTACGGCGAAGAATCGAAGAACCGAAGAATCGAAGGCGCCTGGGCCTCAAGGGAACAACTTGGATGCAGTCGCAGCACGGTGCGACCGGCATTCGACGCTGGCCGGACTGCGCTTCGCGCAGTCGAGGGACAAGGAGGTCTGGAAATACAAGCGCCACGTGCGTCGGAAGGCGTTTGTATTTTCAGACCTCCTTGTCCCTCTAACGGCGGCCGCAGGCCGCCATCCGGCCAGCTCATGACGTGACAAGAGTGGGCCCGTTTCTCTTCTTCGTATCTTCGAATCTTGTATGTTGCGGCTGCTGCTTGACTGCGATCGCAGGCGGCAGTCTACTCGAGGACGCTTGAGTAGGAGCGTTGGGGTGTTGATTCGATTCTAAGGCCTCGAGCCTGCTGCGAAGAGAAGCATCCCAGCGCTCACCGTGTGGCGTCCGGTCGAACGGTATCGAAAGCGGCTCGTTCCGAGCACAGCTTGCATGTACAAGGCTGACCGCACACGACGCCAGTGAGGAGCATCGCTCATGGACGACGTGCTGGGGATTGACATCGCGAAGGCCAAGTTCGAGGTCGTGTTGCTGACCGCGGCCGGCAAACGACGGCGGAAATCGTGTCCGAATACGCTGGCCGGATTCGACGAGCTCGCCGCGTGGTTGCAGCGGCAGGGCGTCGGGCACGTGCATGCTTGCCTAGAAGCCACGGGGACGTACGGCGAGGCGCTGGCGACCTGGCTCCACGAGGCCGGGCATCGGGTGAGCGTCGTCAATCCGGCGATCATCGAAGCCTACGCGCGCGCCCAACTGACGCGCAGTAAAACCGACGGCATCGACGCCGAGTTGCTCGCGCGCTTCACTGCCACCCAGCAGCCCTCGGCGTGGACGCCGGCCCCCGCGAGGTGCGCGAGCTGCAGGCGCTCGTGCGCCGGTTGGCCGCCCTGCAGGAGATGCACACGCAGGAAACCAATCGCCTCGCGGCCGGCGTCACGGTGGCGGACGTCCGCGCCTCGATTGAAACCGTCCTCGCGAATCTCGCCGCCCAAATCACGCATGTGAAGCAGCTGATTCGCGATCACCTCGATCGCCATCCCGGGCTGCGCCAGCAGCGCGATCTGCTGACGACCATTCCAGGCATCGGGGAGACCACCGCCGCGGTGCTCATCGCCGAGTTGTTCGATAAACGCTACACCAGTGCGCGACAAGCCGCCGCCTTCGCCGGGCTCGTCCCGCGGCTGCGCGAGTCCGGCACGCTGCGCGGTCGATCCCGACTCTCCAAGGTCGGCCCCGCCCGCCTCCGCAAAGCCTTGTACTTTCCGGCCCTCGCCGCGCTGCGATTCAATCCCACCATCCGCGCGCTGCACCAGCGGCTCGGCGCCGCCGGCAAACCCAAGATGGTGATCGTCGGTGCCGCGATGCGCAAGTTGATCCACCTCGCCTACGGCGTCCTCAAATCCGGTAAACAGTACGATCCTACGTGCGCCGTCTCTTGACTTCGCAACACGGTATCTTCGTATCTTCGACGTAAGCCGTAGGCTCGTGTCAGCGAGACAAGTGAACCAAGCTGCGAGTTAGAAGTACTTCGACAGAAAATCGAGAAAGGCTTTCCAATCAGCCGCCGTGGCGGCGTGACCGCCGGTGTGGTAGTGCCATCCGATGTCGCCCTTTGTGAGTGGTGTATCGAGAGGCGGAAGCTCGGTCGTGCCCAGATCGCTTTTTCCGAGCAGCTTGTACACGGGACCTGCGGCCACAGCGGCTTTGAACTCGCCGACCGGATCCGCCCACTGATCCTGCGTTCCGCCGGTAATAAAGACGGGCCTTGGCGCACTCAGTGCGATCAACATGTGGGCATCGACCGGCATCTCGTTCCAGTGGCCGGCATATTTCTGGAAATTACCGGCGAACCAGTATGGGAAGTTCTGCGCCATGTCGTCGACCGTCTCGCCCCAATCGCGACGCGCGAGCGCGGCGCCCATCTCACCCGAGCAACTCGAATAGACGGCAGCAATGCGCTCATCGAGCGCCGAAGCCCAGAGCGCGGTCTTTCCGAGACGCGAATGCCCAAACACCGCGATCTTTTTTGCGTCGACGAGCTTGTCGGTCTCGAAGTAGTCGATCATGCGACTGAGACCCCAGGCCCAGGCGCTGATGGCTGCCCAGTCGTCGGGCTTCGGCTGTGCGCCTGACTGCAGCGTCTGGCCAATCACGCCCTG
>JBPYFA010000428.1:0-5049 GCA_051986585.1 Vicinamibacterales bacterium
CTTCCCCCAGATGCCCTCTGGCAGGCCTTCTCCCTTCAGCTGCTTCCACGTGTCGCCGCCGTCGCGGGAGACGTACAGCCCACTGCCCGGTCCACCGCTGACGAGATCCCATGGGTATCGGCGCGTCTGCCAGAAGCCTGCGAAGATGACCGACGGATTCGACGGATCGATCTCGACGTCCGATGCGCCGGTGTTCTCATCCTTCTTGAGCACTTGCGCCCACGTTTTGCCGCCATCCTTCGTCCGGTATACGCCGCGCTCTGGATTGGGTCCAAAGGCATGGCCAAGCACGGCCGCGAAGGCGATATCGGGGTTCTCAGGGTGAACGACCATTTTCCCGATCTGCCCTTCATGGTTCCAGACATGCGTCCAGGTCTTGCCACCGTCTGACGTCTTGTAGATGCCGTTGCCGGCGGCAACGTTGCCGCGAATGTTGGCCTCGCCCGATCCGACATAGACGACACTTGGACTCGATGGTGCGATCGCAATCGATCCAATCGACGAGATCGGCTGATCGTCGAAGATCGGCTTCCAGGACGTACCGCCATCGCTGGATTTCCAGACACCTCCCGAGGCCGACGCGAGGTAGTAAGTGGCCGGGTCGCCGGGGACGCCAGCTGCGCGAGCGACGCGGCCGCCAGCGGCCGGTCCAATCAGTCTGTATTTGATCGCCTTGAATTCCTTCGGCGTGGTTCCCTGATTCTTGTCGGCGGCGGTCTGCGCGCTTGGGGTGCCGGGCTGTTCCTGTGCCTCGACGGCGCCGCCGAGTGCTGCCGTCAGCACCAGGACGGCGGAAAAATATCGGACGTCGAACATCTGGTACGTACCTCGATGATCACGGAGGATTGGGGGAAAGGCGAGAACAGTATATCGTGTGGCGTCATGCGACCGGTGAGCGGCTTCGATCGGCCAGGCGTGCAGTGGTCATTTATCGTGCTCGGCCTTGTACTCATAGCCGTTGCGGGTGGCCAGACGGCGGCGCTGCTTCGTGCACGAGCGGAGATTCGCAGTCTCCAGGCCGAGATTCTGAATAATCGGAACGAGCGAGATCAGTTGGAATCGCGAGCCGCCCGGGAACAATCCGCGCGAGAATCTCTGTCGCTCGAACTCGCGCGGCAGCGCGGCGCTGCCACAGTCGCAACAGAGGCAACTCTCACATTGGCGCCGCTTCGCAAACGCGGCGCACAACCGCCTGACCCGACCGTCGCCAGGCCAGCCGACAATCAATCGATTCAGCTTCGGCTGGTGCTACCGGCAGGCACCGAACCGGCCAACGCGCGATACACGATTGCGGTGCGCACCTGGACGGGTGGCGACACGGTCTGGTCCCGGGCCGGCGCCAGCCTGTCAACGGTTGACCACAAAAGAATGGTGACGAGCTACATCACCGGCGACGTCTTTTCACCAGGGGCGTATGAGATTGCACTCACGCGGCGTGCCGGTGAGATGACGGCGGAAATCGCGTCGTACGAAGTCGGTATTCGCTAGCCCGCTTTCCCGGTGTGCCTTTCCCTTCAAGCTCGCAACGCGTGCGTCGGGTCTGTCTGTGCCGCCCGGCGCGCAGGCGAGTAGCTGGCCGCGATGGCGACGATGAGGAGCACGGCGGTTCCTGCGGCAAAGGTGAGCGGATCGTGCACCGAGATGCCCACGACGACACCGTTCAGGACACGCGAGAGTGCGAGGGCGCCGGCGAGGCCGAGACCGGCACCGATGATCCCGATCAGAATGCCGTCGGACACGACGAGGCGCAGAATGTCGCGGCGTGTCGCGCCGAGCGCCATGCGCACGCCAATCTCCTGATGGCGCTGGGCCACGGAGTACGCGATCACGCCGTAGATGCCAATTGAAGCAAGCAGCAACGCGATCGACGCGAACGCCGAAACCAGCACCATGTTGAACCGCGGAGTCGAGACGCCTTGCGCGATCACTTCGCTCATCGGCCGGATGTTTGCGGCGATCAAGGATGGGTCGACGCTTGGTACGGCCATCCGTAGCGACGACGTGATGGATTCGAGCGTGCCAGGCGTCCTGACCATGACATACAGCCACATGAACGGTGTTTGCGCGAACGGGGTGTACAGGGTCGGCGGCGTATCCTCGTCGAGCCCGCGGTACTTGACGTCGCCAACCACGCCGACGATGGTTCGCCAATCAGAGGACTGCTCCGGGTTGATGATCCGCAGCCGATGGCCGATTGCGTCACCCGCGGGAAACAGGAGCGATGCGAGTGCGCGATTGATCACAACGACTGGCGTTCCGCCAGCACGATCGGTCGCGTCGATGGGCCGCCCCAGGAGGACGGGTGTGCGCAGGGCGGCAAAGTACCCCGGCGTGGCGGCAATGAAATACGCCGTGTCCTGATCGCCGTCGAGCGTGCGGCCATCGATGGCAAAGCGCGTCGCCCGCTGCGGAGTGACGGTAGGAAATCCTGTCGAAGCCCCGACCGCCTCGATTCCTGGGATTTGTGCCAGACGATCGATCAGCGCGTTTCCAACCCGACCTCGATCCGCACCAGGCGGCAGCGTAATGAATTGCGTGTTGAACGAGACCAGGTGCTCAGGTGTGAAGCCGGCGTCAGTTCGCGTCAATGCGACGAAACTGCGAACCAGAAGTCCCGCGCCGATCACGACCATCACCGCGAGCGCGACCTCGAGGATCGCGATCGACTGACGCAATCTTCGACCGCGCCCGGACCCGGCGACACTGCGACCGCCGTCCTTCAGGGCGGCGGTTTGGCCGCTCGCAGTCAAGAGCGCGGGTCCGAGACCGAAGAGGACGCCTGTGACCAGGGTCGCGATCGCCGAGAACGCCAGGACCCAACCGTCAATCCGGATTCCATCCGCGCGCGGGAGCCGCGACTCGAGCACCGACGGCAGCATGTCCACGCCCCACATTGCGACAAGCAGGCCGAGGGCACCGCCTGCGACCGCGAGCGAAAGGCTTTCGATGATCAACAGGCGCACCAAGCGTCGGCGGCCGGCGCCCAGAGCTGAGCGGATCGCCATCTCTCGCTCGCGGACGGTGGTACGCGCAAGCATGAGGTTGGCGACGTTTGCGCACGCGATGAGGAGGAGGAAGACGACGGTGCCGAACAGCAACCGCAGCGCCGGTCTTGACGTGCCGACGAGCCGCTCGTACAGCGGTTGAACCTGGAACGTAACGCCTTTGTTGGTGGCCGGGAATTCGCGCGCCAGTCGTTCACTCAACGAACGCGCGTCCCACTGCGCCTGCGGCAGCGTCACCCCGGGCCGCAGTCGTGCGACCGCGCTGAAGATGCGGAACGCGCGGTTCTTCGCCTGTTCTGGGGTTTTGATGTCGATCATGCTGAGTGGTGCCCACAGCTGGAATTCTGCCGTGGGGAAGCGGAACCAGGCAGGGGTCACACCGATCACGGTGAAGGTCGTGCCGCTCAGCGCGATCGTCTTCCCGACGATCTGCGGATCGCCGCCGAAGCGGGTCTGCCACAGGCCATAGCCCAGAATCACCGTATCCTGGCGCTCGTCGTCTGCGGTGAAATTGCGGCCGAGGAGCGGCTGGACGCCGAGAATCGGGAGCAGGGTGCGGCTGACTTGTCCGGCCAGGACTTGCTGAACATCAGAACCGCTGCGCAGGTTGTAAAGATTCGACGCCCAGAATGCCATGCCGGCGAATGACCCGCTCGAGGCCTCAAGATCGCGAAGGTCTGCGAGCGAGCCTCGCGTCGTGATCAGACGATCTGGATCGCTGTAGGGCAACGGCCGGACCAGGACGGCGTTGACAACGCTGAACATCGCGGTCGTGGCACCGATCCCGAGGGCGAGCGTGAGCACCGTGACGATGGTAAAGCCCGGTGTGCGAACAAATGTTCGGATCGCGTATCGCAGGTCACCCATAGAAATTGTCCTTTTTACCTTGTCATTCCGATCTCAGCGCGACGATGGGATCCACTCGAGACGCCCGCCGTGACGGGAGGTAGGTGGCGATCAGCGCGACACCCAGCAGAAGCACCCCGACGGCAGCGTAGGTAAGCGGATCGGTAGGGCGCACGTCATACAGAAACGTCCCCAGAAGCTGTGACACCGCGAACGATCCCACAACGCCGAGCGCAATTCCGGCCACCGCGAGCGTGAGTCCTTCGCCGACGACGGGAAGAACGACTTGTCGCGCGCTGGCGCCGAGCGCGACCCGAATTCCGATCTCGCGCGTGCGCTGAGCGACGGAAAAGCTCATCAATCCAAAGATGCCGACTGCGGCAAGCACCAGAGCGATACCGGCGAAGGCGCCAAGCAGGAGTGCGCGGAACCGTGGCTCCGCGACCGACTCGTGCACAACGTCGCTGAGCGGCACAATCCGATCGATGCCCATATCCGGATCGATATTCCGCGCTTCGGTGCGAGCGAGCGACGCGATCGCACCAGCACCCGCGGCGCTGCGCACGACGATTCCCATGAAGGCGAGCGGAAAGGTCTGGTACGGGAAGTAAAGCAGCGGCGTTGGCGGATCTTTCAGGCCGACATTGCGCGAGTCGGCGACCACACCGACGATCGTGATCCAGTCGTCGCCGCCGTCTTCACCGAAGCGAACGCGCCGGCCGATGGGATCCTGGCCTTCGAAGTATCGCCGCACGAGCGTCGTATTCACAATCGCGACGGGTTGCGCGCCCTCACCGTCCTCCTCGGTGAAGGTGCGTCCTTTGATGAGCGGAATGCCAAGCGTCCGAAAGTAATGGCCGGAGATAGAACCGATCGCGGTGAACGGCCGATCGGTGCGCTTCATCGGCGGCTGCCCCTCGATCGTGAACGTACCCTGCGCGTTGCGGCCTTCCATTGGACTGGGGAACAGGATGGCGGCCGATTGGATTTCCGGCCGTCGCTCCATACCCTCCAGCATCCGCCGGTAGAACGCTGCCTGCCGCTTGCCGTCTGGGTAGCGGGATTGCGGCAACGGCAGCGAGATCAGGGTCACCTGCTCGCTACGGAACCCTGGATCGACGTGCTGCAGACGGATCAGGCTATTGAGCAACAGCCCTGCCAACACCAACAGAATCGATGTCAAGGCGATCTCGGTCAG
>JBPYFA010000429.1:0-3345 GCA_051986585.1 Vicinamibacterales bacterium
CACCAACGGCACGCGAACGTTCGAGAGCGGGTGGCCAACGTTTTCGTCCTCGGACTTCGCAACCATTGGCGTCAACGAAAACTTCATGCCCTACTATCGGCACGATCCGCAGTCGCAGTACGTGGTCAACTTCAACTACATCAAGTCGCAGCACAACATCCGGTTCGGCAGCGATATCTACGACATGGCGCTGAACCAGACGCAGGCGGAGTTCATCACCGGCGGCTTTGGCGCGCAGGGAGGGTTCGGGTTCGCTCGCGGGGTCACGGAACGATGCGAGGCGGTGAATGCTGCCGGCAACTGCCAACGGACATCTCCCGGATCCTTCTACAACAGTGCGGCTGCGTTTGTGATCGGCCAGGCGAGTAGCGCCGGACGGACGCTGCAAGTGCCGGACGTGTACCACCTCAATGCCCGGTTGTACAGCACATATGTCCGCGACCGGTGGACGGCATCGGACAAGCTGTCGATCGATTTCGGCACGCGGTGGGAGTATTTTCCCGTCCCGACCAGGCCCGATCGAGGCATCGAATTCTACGATGTGAATACGGGGAACGTGCTGCTCTGCGGGGTTGGCTCCATACCAGAAGACTGCGGGATCAAGACCAGCAAGTCACATTTCGCGCCGCGCGCCGGAGTTGCCTATCGCTTTGCCGACAAATGGGTCGCCCGCGCTGGATACGGCCTGACGTACGATCCGTACCAGGGCATGGAACTCATTCGGGCGAACTATCCGCTGCTGATCCAGGTGAAGGTGGACGCGCCAAATGCTCTGACCCCCGCCACCAGCCTCTCGAAAGGGATTCCGCCCGTGCAGGCGCCTGCCGAAGGCAACGGCATCCTGCCCATCCCGAGTGACTACGCCTGGCAAGGATACCCGAAGGATCTGAACCGCGGATACATTCAGTCGTGGAACGTCACTGTACAACGCGAGCTGCCGTGGCACTTCACGGGACAGGTTGGGTACGTCGCGACGCGGACGACGCGTCAGCTCGGTCTGCTCGACATCAACGCGGGTCAAGTCATCGGCGCCGGCGAGAAAGGCCGGCCTCTGCTCCAGCAATTCGGCAGAACGGCATCCACGGTGTTACTCCAGCCTGTCGGGAATGGCAAATACGATTCGATGCAGGTGCAACTCCAGCGGCGGTTCGCGGATGGCTTCAGCCTTGGCGCCAACTACACGTTGGGCCGAGCGCTCAGCCCGAACGAGAACAGCTCCTGGCTCGTTGGCGATCACGGGACTCAGGCGCTTGCCTACCTGGCTCGCAATTATGCGCCCACGAGCACGGATCGACGGCACAACCTCGGGATCACGAGCGTCTGGCAGATTCCCGTGGGAACCGGACGCCGCTGGCTCAGCGACGGCGGCGTTGTGGCCGCAATCCTGGGGGGCTGGCAGATGAACAACATGATCAGCATCATGAGCGGTACGCCGTTCTCGGTGCTCGCAGACGACACGTCGCTGAACCTGCCGGGCAGCGTGCAGACGGCTGATCAAATCAAGCCCGCGACCAAGCTCGGCGGCGTCGGGCGCGGCACGCCCTATTACGATCCGACGGCGTTTGCGGACGTGACCGAGGCGCGATTCGGCAATACGGGCTACAACATCCTGCGCGGCCCCGGCCTCTTCAACTGGGACTTCGGCTTGACCCGCGAGATCGCGGCGACACGAGGCCTCAGAGTGCAGCTGCGCATGGATTCGTACAATTTCACCAACACGCCACATCTGGCCAATCCGGACAACAACGTCGGCGACGGCGCGGATTTCATGACGATCACCAGCGTGCAGGATCTCGCGCGCGAAGGGATCGACGAGCGGCAGTTCCGGCTCGGTATCAGAATCGTGTTTTGAGCGGAAGTACGAGATCGAGAGGCCGACATGCAGAACTCTGACGACAAGGACAAGAAGGTCGATCGCCGAACGTTCATTCAGGCTGCCGGGGTGGTCGCGGGCTCCGCGATTGCCTCGACGGCCTTGTCCTACGACCGCATCATGGGTGCGAACGACCGCATCGCGCTCGGGCACATCGGCATCGGCAACCGCGGCAGCGGCCTGCACACCATGGCGTCGAAACTCAAAGACAAGTACAACGTCGAGACCGTGGCGGTGTGCGATCTGTGGAAGAACAATCGCGAGCGCGCCACCAAGAGGACGACCGACTATTACGGTCGCGCGCCGAAGGCCGTGCAGCATCCTGACGAGCTGCTGGCGATGAAGGACGTCGACGCCGTCTTCATCGCAACGCCGGAACACTCGCATTCGCCGATGCTCAAGAAAACGGTGGAGGCGGGCAAGCACGCCTATTGCGAAAAGCCGATGGGGAACGTGCTCGAGGAAGTGAAGGCCGCCCGCGACGCGGTCAAGCAGCGCAATCTCGTGGTGCAGATTGGGACGCAGCATCGCAGCGAGCCGTATCAGCTCGCCGCGCGCGATCTGCTGCGCACCGGCGCGCTCGGCGAGGTGAGCAAGTACGAGATCGTGTGGAACTACAACGGTCCTCGATGGCGCGGGCGTCCGGAGGTGAAGCTGATTCGCCCGGAGGACACCGACTGGAAGACGTGGCTGATGACGAAGCCGGATCGTCCCTTCGATCCGCAGCTCTACTTCGAGTTCCGGCTGTATCGGGAGTTCTCGAGCGGGATCCCCGATCAGTGGATGAGCCACGGCATCGATCTCGTGCACTTCTTCATGAACGAGACGCCGCCACGATCGATCGTGGCGCACGGCGGCGTGTTCGCGTGGCACGATGGACGCCAGAACCCGGACACGTTCCAGGCGCTGGTCGAGTACCCGAATTTTCTCGTCAGCTACTCCACCAGCTTCGGCAACGACTGCGACAGCTTCTCGCGCATCATGGGAAAGAAGGCGACGCTCGTCAACATCGGCGGCGAAGGCAGCCCGCGCTGGAAGGTGGTCGACGAAAAGGGGAACCACGAAGACAACCCGACGATCCAGCGTGCCGAGCGCTGGGTCACGTTGCCCGGCGACAACAAGCCAGGACCGATCAACATTGGCGACGAGGACCTGTCGCACATGTCGAACTGGTTCGAATGCATGCGGAGCAACAACAAGAAGACGAACGCGACCGTCGACAACGGCTGCCTGCACGCCGTTGCCGTGATCATGGCCGCGCAGTCGTACTGGCAGGGCAAACGGCTGTATTACGATTCAGCGGCCGAGCAGATTCTCGACCGGGCTCCCACTCACTGAGGCAACGACTGCGTCAGGTCAATTCGCGTCACGAAACTGTAGGACGCTCCATGCCGCGGTTCACTCGAGCCTGCGATTCGCACTTTTAGCGCGATCGTCCGTGCTGTCCCAGCAGCCACCCGGCTGCAAAGCTG
>JBPYFA010000430.1:0-6185 GCA_051986585.1 Vicinamibacterales bacterium
AACTGGAAGCTGGAAGCTGGAAACTGGAAACTGGAAACTGAGCTGGCAGCTGGCAGCGGGCAGCGGGTAGCTGGAAGCTGGTAGCTGGCAGCTGGCAGCTAAGGACTAGGAATCCCGTACTTCTTCATCAACCGCCACATCGTCGTCCGGCTGATCTGCAGCTCGCGCGCGGCGGCACCAATCTCTCCGGCATGCCGCGCCAAGGTGGCGACGATGGTTTCGCGATCCGCGCGCTCACGCGCCGCGGCGACGGTACTCTCACGAGGCGCAGCTGGCTGATTTGGCGCCACGATCTCTTCCGGAAAATCGTCCGCTTCGAGCTCAGGCCCGCGCGCAATCGCGACCGCGCGCTGAATGATGTGTTCGAGCTGACGGACATTGCCAGGAAAGGGATACGCCGCCAACAGCGTCCACGCCGTCTCGCCGCAGCGCTCGACGCCGCTCGTCGGTCCGTACTTATTGACGAAATGGTCGACCAAAAGGGGTAGATCTCCAGGACGATCCCTGAGCGGCGGCATGTGGATTCGGTGCACGTTGAGCCGGTAGTACAAGTCGCTGCGAAAATCACCGGCATCGACCGCCGCCTTGAGATCGACGTTGGTCGCCGCCACGAATCGCACGTCGACCTTCCGGGTATCGTTCTCCCCGATTCGGCGGACTTCGCCCGCCTCAACTGCCCGCAGCAGCTTCGCCTGCAACGTCGTCGACATGGTGCCGACCTCGTCCAGAAACAGCGTCCCGCCCGAGGCATGCTCGATCAGTCCGGGGCGCGCTCCTTCAGCACCGGTAAAGGCGCCTTTTCCGTGGCCGAACAGCTCGTTCTCGAGAAGTGACTCGGTGAGCGCGGCACAATTGAACGCGACGAATGGTCCATCGGATCGAGTACTGGCGGCATGAATCGCTCGGGCGGCGAGTTCCTTCCCTGTGCCCGTTTCGCCGGTAATCAGGACCGTGCCCGGCGCCGGCGCTGCTCGACGGATAAGCGCCTTGACCTGCTGCATCGGACCGCTCTCCCCGATCAAATCGTCGAGCGGTCCACCGGCACGAATATGCCGCTGGAGCAGATCGACCTGTCGCGCCAGCTGACGGCGATCGGCAGCGGCGCGAACGCGCATCAGCAGCTCGTCCCGGAAAAACGGTTTCTGGACGAAATCGACGGCGCCGAGCTGCATTGCCTCGATCGCGGTGTCCATCGTCCCAAAGCCGGTCATGATCATGAACACGGAATCGACGTGCTGTTCTCGCAGCTGCCGCAACACTTCCAGTCCCGACAGCCCAGGCATGCGCATGTCGGAGAGGATGACGTCGAACGCCCCGCCCTTGGCAAGCGCAAACCCTTCCTCGCCATTTGCAGCCGATCGGACGGTGTAGCCGGCGGAACGCAACATCCGTTCGATGCTCTCTCGAACCGCGGTGTCGTCGTCAATGATGAGAATACGGGGCATGTCGTTAGCAGTCGGTCGCTCGTCAGATCTGCGAGGCGCGCTAAGTTTATATCGGCATGAAACCGATAAACTGGAGATGAAGAGGATAGTCGCTGCAAATCAGGCGAAAAGATGAAACGGAAATTCGCTGCGACACGCTGGCGTTTTCTTCCGTTGCTCGCGCTGCTTTCCGCAAACTGCTCGGCGCCGCCGACACGAGCAACCCTGCCGTCCGCACGAGCACAGGAGCCGGCCTTCATTCGCGTCGGCGTCAAGGAAGGCAACCGGATCACGATTCGAAAGATCTCACTCGAGACCTATGTCCAGGCGACCATCCTTTCTGAGTTCGCGCCGCCTTCTGGTGAGCCCGACGTCATTGAACGTATGCTCGAGGTGCAGGCGGTGATCGGCCGAACCTACGCGGTCGCCCACCTCAACCGACACGGTTCGGACGGGTTCGACGTGTGCGCCACGACGCACTGTCAATTGTTCGATCCGGCGCGGCTGACGACGTCACGGTGGGCCGCACAAGCAGCAGAAGCGGTGAGGCGGACGACAGCAACGGTTTTATGGTTCGGCGGCGGCCCCGCCGACGCGCTCTTTCATGCCGACTGCGGTGGCCGCACCAGTCGAGCCGACGACGTGTGGGCAGGGCCGGGCCAGCCGTATCTGGTATCTGCTGCCGACGACGGTCCGGCCACAGGCTCTCACGCCACGTGGCGGTACGATACCAACGAGGCAGCGTTGCGCGCGGCACTGAACAAAGATCCACGCACGAATGTCGGCATCAGCCTGAGAGGAATCCAGATCCTCGAACGCGACGAGGCCGGCCGCGCGGAGCGCGTCGCGATCCACGGTGCGGCCGAGCGCATCGTGCGCGGCGAAGAGCTGCGCGAAGTGCTGTCGCAGTCGTTCGGCCCCCGGGCGATCAAGAGTACCTGGTTCGAGATTCAGCGCAGTGGACAGGCGTTCAGCTTCGCGGGCCGAGGGTTCGGGCACGGTGTCGGCCTGTGCCAGGCTGGCGCGCTCGCACGGATTCGCGCCGGGTCGAAGCTGACCGCCGTGCTTCAGCAGTACTTCCCCGGTACCAAGCTCATTACCCTCCGCGCAAACACCGGCTCCTGAATCTGCCTCAACGCGACCCGCCACTGAGGCCGTTGCGCAGTGTGGCCAGACGCCTCACCTCACCTGTTGTCGCGGGCCCTCTCTGGATATAATCGAAAGTGGATTGGAACGGCCTTCGAGCCAGATCTTGCAGCGACAGTAAACGTTACGGGGGTCGAGGCGTATTTCATGACAGGAGCTCAGGCGGCAGGCTTTGCCGGCCGCGAGGCGGACACGGGCGCCGCTGCAGCCGTCAAGGCCCTCCAGGCTGAGGGGCGGCACGCAGAAGCGCGGGAACGGTACGCTGAGCTGGTAGGCAGGCACCAACGGCGCGCATCGCGCATCGCGTTTCATTACATGCGCGACGTTGCCGAGGCCGATGAAGCCGTGCAGGATGCTTTCGTCAAGGCATACTCACACCTTTCATCCTTCCGCGAAGAGCTCCCGTTTGAAGTCTGGTTCACGCGCATCCTGATCAACGGATGTTTGGACCGAATCAAGGCGCGCACCCGCCGCGAGCGCTGGATCGCGCCGATGCCGGATGGCCCGGCGGGCGAACGAGATTTCGCCGAACGCGTCGCCGGAAACGATCCGTCACCGGAGGATCAACTACTCGCGCGTGAACGCCGTGAGCGGCTGGCTCGGGCACTTGCCAAGCTCCCCGAGCGGCAGCGCTCGGTGTTCATGTTGAGCCATTACGAAGGGTGCACCTCCAGAGAGGTCAGTGCCTTGACGGGACTGAACGAGTCGACCGTCCGGGTACACTTGTTCAGGGCGATTCGGAAGCTGCGCACGTTGCTCGTGGAGGGTCACGCGGCACAGACGGAAGTGGAGAAACGCCGTGTCCATTCTTAATCGACTGAGGCTCACCGCCCACCTGGACGATGACGGGCTTGCCGCGATCTGGACCGATGCGTCCGCGACCGGTACGAGACAGGTCCATCCTCATTTAGAACACTGCCCGACGTGCCGGGCGCGATTTGCCGACCTCTCATCGTGGCTGGAAACGATCCGCGCTGATGCGACGAGCGAAGCGGACGAGAACTTCCCCGCCGAGCGTCTCGCCGCGCAACACGCGCTGATTTTCCGCCGCCTCGAAGCGGCTGAGCGGCCCGCCCGCGTGATCGCGTTTCCGCGCTTTGCCCAGCCGTTGACGTCGCGGACGTCACACGTCTCCCGATGGGTCGCAGCGGCTGCGGCCGCAGGGCTCATCGTCGGCGTGGGCGTCGGCCAATTGACGGACTTCCGCCATCCGTTGATGCGCGCAACCGGAACCCAGGCCCACGTGTCGGCGCCGCCGCCGAGCACTGGCCGCAACGTCCAGGTCCAAGCGGTCAGCGCGACGCGCGACGAAGCGTTCCTCTCGGAGCTCGACGCCTCGATCTCGCGCGGCGTTCCGGAACTGCGCGCACTCGATGCGTTCACACCCCGGGCGGACGATCGGTCCAGGTAGTCACGCGTGAGTTCACCCCAGCCCTTGATTTTCCGTAAGGGCCTCGACATGAAGGACGCCGTCGCGGGTGAACTCGCGGCGGCCTACGACAGCGCACTCGTCGATCGTGTTCGTGGAAGCGATTTCCGGTACTCGAGCGGCCGGCTGACGGTTCACCTCGCGCGCGAGTTTGGCTTCTGTTACGGCGTCGACCGCGCGGTCGATTACGCGTATCAGGCGCGCCGCCGTTTTCCCGGCCGCAACGTGTTCCTCACCGGCGAAATCATCCACAATCCGTACGTCAACGATCGGCTGCGCAGCGAAGGCATTCGCTTTCTATCCGATCCCGGAGAACGAGCCGACCAGCTCGGGCCAGACGACGTCGTCATTCTGCCGGCCTTTGGAGTGACGGTCGGCGAGATGGCGCGACTGTCGAATCAGGGATGCACGCTCGTCGACACGACGTGCGGGTCGGTTCTGAACGTGTGGAAGAACGTCGTCCGCTACGCGCAGGACGGCTTCACGTCGATCATTCATGGCAAAGTGCGCCATGAGGAAACCCGGGCGACCGCATCGCAGGCGCTCAAGTACCCGCAGGGCCGCTATCTCGTCGTGCTCGATCGAGCGGAAGCAGCGGTCGTGTGCGACTACATTCGGCGCGGCGGCGATCGCGGCGCCTTTCTGGCGCGCTTCGACGGCGCCACGTCTCCCGGTTTCGATCCCGATCTCGATCTGCAACGCATCGGCTGCGCCAATCAGACGACCATGCTGATGTCCGAGTCGCTCGAGATCGGAGAAATGTTCCGCGCGGCGATGCGCGATCGGCACGGCGACGAGGAGCTGAAGTCGCGTTTCCGTGCATTCGACACGATTTGCAGCGCGACCCAAGAGCGGCAGGACGCGGTGATCGCGCTGCTCGATCGCGAGGAGCTGGATCTGATGCTCGTGATCGGCGGCTACAACAGCAGCAACACCTGTAACCTCGCCCGGATTTGCGCCGAGCGAGTCGGGACCTATCACATCGCCGATCCAGAGTGCATGACGTCGGCTGAGGAGATTCGTTATCGTCCGGTTGGTCTGCCGTCCACCACGGCCGGTGTGGAAGAGATCGCGCGAGGATGGCTGCCTGTGTCCGGCTCGGTGACGGTCGGGCTGACCGCCGGCGCCTCGACTCCGAACAATATCGTCGGAGAAGTCATTCGGAAGCTGGAACGCTTTTGTGGTGAGATTCGTCTACCGCTCGATGCGGGATAATTCCGGTCCTGTTGACTCCTGAAGCAGAAGCTTGACCTTGTGCCCACGCTGGCGGGTCAGAAAGCGGAACAGATCGCTGCCGGGCTTCGCAAGCAACGTGACGTTTTCACCGAGCGAAAAGTATCCTTCTTCCTGTTCGTGATCGGCTGAGGAGACCTGAACCGTCAAGGAAGTTTCGTCGCGATCAGAGGCGCGACCGAGGCCGAAACCCAGGAGTAGCACCGCCAAGACCACCCACACAGTCATCGCGATCCGCACGCGTCAGGCTCCAATCCGCCGGCCCCCGGCCCACCACTTCCGGTGCAAGGACGCGGCCATCGCGCATCTCTCGGCCAATCAGTGACTTAAGTGTGACAAATAGGTTCAACGAGGTAGGCGCATGCCCACCGCAGGGTAAACGGGCGGCGGCGCCGGGTCGTAATAGACGACGTAAACCATCCGGAGAAAGTCGGAGTATGGCAAGTCGAACAGCCTGGATTTTTGTCGCCGCGCTCGTTTGCTCGCTCCCCGCGTCCGCATCGTCGTTGTGCGATCAGAACACAGCGGCCAAGCCGGACCAGGGTGCCGCGCGCGGCACGGACGGTCGGGCTCAGGACCCCCGCGGGAGCCAGGACGGCCGAGGCAAGGACGACCACCGCGTGCCGTGGTGGAAGGCACCGGACACTCGTGCCGAGCTCGGCATCACTGACAAGCAGTCGAAAGACATCGACGATATTTTTCAGGAAACGGTCCCGGCGCTGCGTGCGGCCAAGGAAGACCTGGACAAGCTGGATGAAACCGTCGCCAAGCTCATAAAGGAGGGCACCGCAGACATTTCGGTGGTCGCCCGGCAGGTGGCGCAGGCAGAACAAGCGCGCGCGAACTTGACGACCAAACGGACCGTGATGTTGTACCGTATGCACCGCCTTTTGACGCCGGAGCAGCGCGTCAAACTGGACGCGATGTTTGCCGCGCGTGAGGCCGAACGTCGC
>JBPYFA010000431.1:0-14234 GCA_051986585.1 Vicinamibacterales bacterium
AAGCCGCGCGTTTGTGGGGACTTGAGCCCACCGCTTGTGAGCACGTCATCGAAGTGCTCGTGCGGTCGGAGTTCCTGCGGAGGGTCCCGGACGGCATGATCACGAGAGTCGAGGCGTAGCGGCAAAAACCGTCGAGAGGTCCGGCTTCAGACAGGAGAGTCGGCCGAGAGGGCCGGCACCGACATTCGTGTCGGTCGTCTCGACCACGCATCATTAATCACTCCGAGGGGCTTCGCCCCTCGGCACGCCTACGCTGAAGCTTCGGCGGTGTCCGCCGTAGCCTTGGCGAAGGCGGAACTTCCCTACACGCGCTCTCGCGCGCCGCTTCGACGGCGCGCTCCGATCGCGTGGGCTCACTCGCGTCTGCCTTCGCGCGAAGCGCTTCGGCGAGACCTCGCCGGAGCCGTGGCGTAGGCGGGCGCTCGTTCGCCACTGTCAGCTTGGGTTTTGAAACTACTTCTACTCAGATGGCACTCGTCGTACCTTCCACGCTCTCGTCGCCGTCGCCGTTCAGCGCGCTGTTTTCGCGCTACGACATCAACGGTACGTACGACGAGATGTTCGATGCGGCGGGCCGGCCCCGTTCGTACTGCCGTCCCCTGTTCGAGGATCTCCGCGCCGCCTCGCACGCCGAGCTTCGCCAGCGTCAACTGGAGGCAGATAAGGCGTTTCTGACGCAAGGCATCACCTTCACGGTCTACGGCGACGAAGAAGGCACCGAACGGATCTTCCCGTTCGATCTGCTTCCGCGCATCGTGACGGCGGCAGAGTGGCGCACCCTCGAACGCGGTCTCACCCAGCGACTGACCGCGATCAACCTGTTCCTGAAAGATGTCTATCATGACGGACGCATCCTCGCGGAAGGCGTCGTGCCGCGCGATCTCGTGCAGAGCTGCCGGCACTACCGTCGCGAGATGCGCGGAGTCCACCTGCACCGCGACATCTACGTCTCGGTAGCCGGGACCGATTTGCTTCGCCTCGAAGACGGGCGCTTCGTCGTGCTCGAAGACAACCTCCGCGTGCCCAGCGGCGTCTCCTACATGCTCGCGAATCGGGAAGTGACACGGCGGGTGTTCCCGGCGCTTTTCGATCGCTACCGCGTCGCGCCGATCGCCCAGTACGGACAGATGCTCCTGGCCACGCTCCGCGCGCAGGCACCGCCGAACGTCTCCGACCCCACGTTCGTGGTGCTCACGCCCGGCGTCGGCAACTCCGCCTACTTCGAGCATGCCTTTCTCGCACGCGAGATGGGCGTGGCGCTCGTCGAGGGACGCGACCTGCTGGTGCACGACAACGTCGTGTACATGCGGACCACCGCCGGCCTGCGGCGGGTGGACGTCATCTACCGGCGTGTCGACGACGATTTTCTCGACCCCCTTGCGTTTCGAACCGACTCGCACCTGGGTGTTGCCGGCCTGCTGAACGCGTATCGCGCGGGCAACGTATCGATTGCCAACGCCATCGGCACCGGCCTCGCCGACGACAAGGCCCTCTACGCGTACATTCCCGCGATCATTCGCTTCTATCTGTCCGAGGAGCCGATTCTCTCGAACGTCGAGACCTATCTCCTCGCCAACGCCTCCGAGCGGCAGCACGTCCTCGAGCATCTCGATTCGCTCGTCGTGAAAGCAGTCGGCGAATCGGGCGGCTACGGGATGCTGATCGGCCCGCACAGCACGAGCGCCGAGCGCGCGGATTTCAAGGCGAAGATTCTGGCCGATCCGCGGAACTTCATCGCGCAGCCGACGCTCTC
Organism: Vicinamibacterales bacterium; assembly: GCA_051986585.1. GTDB lineage: Bacteria > Acidobacteriota > Vicinamibacteria > Vicinamibacterales > 2-12-FULL-66-21 > JALZOC01. Next base: position 1,754 of record JBPYFA010000431.1, read on the forward strand.
GTTCTCGCGCTCGCCGTGCTTCATCGACGATGCCATCGAGCCGCGACATGTCGATCTGCGGCCGTACGTCTTGTTCGGGGACCGCGTGACGATTGTCCCCGGCGGTCTCACGCGTGTCGCGCTCAGGCGAGGGTCGCTGGTCGTCAATTCATCACAGGGCGGCGGCAGTAAGGATACGTGGATTCTCGAGGAGTAACAGTTCGATGCTGCTGTCGCGCGTCGCCGATGCGCTCTATTGGATTAGTCGCTACCTGGAACGCGCCGAACACACCGCCCGCCTGGTTGACGTTCGGCTCGATCTCGGTCTGGATAGAAGGACTGATTCGGACGGCTGGGATTTCCAGCCGTTGTACGACACGCTCCGGCTGTCGTCGGCCAACGCACCATCGAACCCGGCGGCGATGATCGACGAGCTCGTCTTCGATGGATCAACTCGTTGCTCCGTTGCGGCCTGTGTCACCGCGGCGCGAGAAAACGCACGGCAGGTGCGCGAGGAGATCAGCTCCGACATGTGGGAGCAGATCAACGCGCTCTTTCTACGACTCAACCAGGCTCGCGCCGACGGCACCTGGTCGGCGCGGCCCCACTACCTCGCCCGCATGATCATCGAAGGCGTGCACCTGTTCGAGGGCATCACGGACGCAACCATGGGTCACGGTGAAGGGTGGCAGTATCTGCAGGCCGGGCGGTTTCTCGAGCGTGCCGAGGCCAGCGCATCGCTCGTCGATCTGTATTTCGCCAAGGGATCGATCCTGCCGCCAGCGCACCTGGAATGGGTCGGCCTGCTGCGCTCGTGCTCGGCGCTCGAAGCCTATTGCCGGTGCTATACCGCGGACTTCAGACCGCAGCGAATCGCGGAGTTTCTGCTGTTGAACGCTGAATTCCCCAGATCGGTGCGGTTCGCGGCGGCTCGCGTCGAATCGGCCGTCCGCGCCATCGCGCAGTTGACGGGCCACGGCGCCGGCGGGCGCGCGGAACGTCTGGCTGGCCGTCTGCATGCCTCCCTCGACTACGGCCAGGTGGACGAGATTCTGAGCGACGATCCACACCTCTATCTCGACGCGATCAGCCGCTACTGTGGCCAGATTCACACCGCCCTGTATCAGACGTATCTCACGTATTCGATCGAAGCGGCGCTCCCGGCGTAGCGTTGACGAGCCATGCACTACAACATCCGTCACGTCACGAGGTTCACCTACGAATCCGCCATCAGCGAAAGCGTGATGGAAGCTCGAATGCAGCCGCGAACCGATGCCACACAACGGTGTCTTCACTTCGGGTTGCGCACGCAGCCCGCGTCGCGCGTGATGATGTACCAGGACCACCAGGGCAACGTCGTCCATCATTTCAACATCCCCGGGCGGCACTCGCAGTTGACGGTCACTGCGGAAGCGCTGGTCGCCTGCAGCGCAGCGGTCGACCCGTCGTCTGCGGCCGACTCGGTTGCTCGCGTTCCCAACGCGGCAGTCATGTCTGGGAGCCCAACCTGGGAGCGCCTTGATGCATTGACGAGCTCTGGAGAATTCTGGGACGTTCTCAACTCCAGCCCGTTTGCGCGGCGAACCGCTCGCCTCGAGACATTCGCGCGTGAGATCGGGCTTGGCCGAGACTACGATCCCCTGGTGACGGTCCGTCAGTTGACCGCAGAGATCCACCAGCGCTTCGAGTACAGCCCGCTCAGCACCCGTGTGGACTCGCCGATCGACGATGCACTCGAGACGCGAAGGGGTGTGTGCCAGGATTTCGCACACATCATGATCGCCCTCGTTCGGGGCCTTGGCATGCCGTGCCGCTATGTCAGCGGATACCTATTCCAGCAGGGCCAGGACAGCGTGCGCTCTGTTGACGGGGCGACGCACGCGTGGGTCGAGGTGTTGCTGCCAGACCTTGGATGGATAGGCTTCGACCCGACAAACAATCTCATGACGGGCGATCGACACATTCGCGTCGCAATCGGCCGTGATTACGCCGACGTGCCGCCGACTCGCGGTGTCTACAAGGGCGTCAGCGCAGTGCGCACCGAATTGGCGGTTGGCGTCAGCGTCGGCCCGGCACTGGCCAGCTTCACGGGAGACGCGCCGCCGTTCGTGCCGTGGATGTCGCGCGACGCGGCCGCGCCGCTCAGCGGCGCCGATCAGTCGCAACAGCAATAGGAATGGCTGGTCGGCACGAGGAGGCCTCCAGAGAAGAGCTGTCGGCGTGCGGCTGGTCGAGGCCGACACAAGTTGCACATGCGCTGGGAAGCAGCTTTGCGCGCCGCCGCTGACATTTTCAGAACTCTGCGGGTTGAACCTCGAAGAAGACTCGCGTGGAATGATGATCTCCAGCTGCCCATGTGGCCTGTCTGCGACACGTTAGCACTTGTTAGCAGGGCCCGTTCGTGAGCGCGCCACGTGAGATCGGAATGAGGAGGATCGCTCCTCATCCCGATCACCGTGTTGATTCCTCTGATTTCCCTTACGACCTCCACTACGGTGTCACTGCGCAGACTACCCAAACCGCGCCCGTGAGGGGTTGAGCCTTTGTGCTCGTGTTCTGAAGACCCACGTGCCAAGCACCCGCCGTGTTCGGATCGGGAAAGCTGTTCAGTACGATGAAAGCCGGGTTGTCGAAATTAAATCCACCACCCACCGCGGCCGTGCCGTTCGGGCACACGCCGCCGACGCCGACTCCAAATCCTTTCGGAACGGCTGCGACACCAGTGAAGTTGAAGGGATTCCTCACCATGACGCGTCCCGAAATTCCGGGGGGCCCTGGATCCCTTGGATCCCTTGAATCCCTTGTGGACCTTGTGGCCCGGTCGGACCGGCCGGACCTTGCGGTCCTGCTGGCCCTACTGGACCCTGAGGCCCTGCGGGTTTTTAAAAGTCTATGGCTCGCCTCATTCGTAACGCAGCGCGATCATCGGGTCAACTCGCGTGGCACGCCGGGCGGGGATGTGGCACGCGAGCAGAGAGACAACCGCCAGAAGCAGCCCGACGGAGGCAAACGTAATAGCATCGGTCTCACTGACGCCAAAGAGTTGCGCCTTGAGCAAGCGCGTGAATGCCACAGCGAGCGCCGTACCCACGACGAGGCCCGCCACCGTGAGCCAGAATCCCTGGCCAAGAACGAGACGGTAGATGCGTCCCTTCTTCGCGCCGAGCGCCATGCGGATGCCGATTTCCCGCGTGCGTTGGCGAGTGGTGTACGCCACGACCCCATAGATGCCGACGGCTGCGAGCAGCATCGCCAGAAGACCGAACGAGCTGGCAAACGTAGCCGCGACGCGGCCAAAAAGTGTGCCGAGTTGCATTGTGACGGAAAGCGGATTCACGTTGAACAGCGGCAACTCCGGATTGAGCTGATGAATGGTCTCTTCGACAGAAGAAGCCACCATACGCGGATCGCCAGTCGTGCGCAGGTGAATGGTGGTGTCGTGCGTCGGGCTGTAGGCCTGGTAATCCGGCAAATAGATGACAGGCTCGGTCGGCGACGTGAGTAAGCGGTATTTGGCGTTGCGTGCGACCCCAACGACGGTGAAGCGATCACGGCCGTCCGTCACCTGTTTGCCAATAGCGTCTTCACCCGGCCAATAGCGATCGACAAAGGCCTGGTTGACGACGGCAACGAGTTGCGAATCCATCGTATCCGCGTCGGTGAATTCACGGCCCGAAATCACGGACGTGCGCAGAGTGCGAAAGTAATTCGGCCCGACAATCGCTCGGCTGATCTCCATCGATTCGTGCGGTTGCGGCACGTAGCCTTCAAGCTGCAGATAGTCGGTGTGGATGCTGAAGCTCAGCGGTGAAAAATCAGCCAAGGTCACGGATTCGACCCCGGGAAGCGCCGAGAGCCTGGCGAGCACCTGCCGGTTGAACGCCGCACCCGTCGCGCGCGTGTAACCAGCCGGCGAGAGTTCATACGAGGCAAGCAGCAGATGACTTGCTTCGAATCCCGGATCCGATTGCTGTGCTTTCTGAAGGCTGCGGGTAAAGAGTCCCGCGCAGACCAAGAGAACGAGCGAGAGTGAAATCTGTGCCACCACCAGGCCGCCCAAGAGACGACCCTTGTGCAAAGTCAGCGAGACGCTGGTCGCTTCCTCTTTGAGAACAGACTGCACCGGCAGGCTCGAAGACCGCAGGGCCGGAACAATACCAAAGATGATCGCAGCGAGGATGGAAACCGCAATCGTCACGAAAAGCACGCGTTGATCGACATGCGCGTCGTTTATCAGCGGAAGAGAGCTGGGCGGAAAGAAAGCGACGAGGCTGCGCGAGGTACACATCGTAATTACTACGGCGGCAGTACCACCGAGCAGACCAAGCAGCAGGCTCTCGATCAAGAACTGCCGGATGATCTGTTGGCGTGAAGCGCCCATTCCCAGCCGGATCGCAATCTCGCGGCGGCGTCCCACCGAACGCACCAACAGGAGACTGGCAACATTGGCGCAGGCCAACAGGAGCAGGACCACGGCGAGCCCCAGCAACATGGGAAGAATCTTGTAGAGATATCCGTTGATGCCGAAGGGAGAACGCCAAAGCGGGTCGAGAGAAATCTCGTTCGGACTATCCCGGTGATCCTCCGGGAACCGCTCGGCGATTCCCCGCATCAGCAGGTGGAGTTCGGCCTGCGCCTGATTCTTCGTGACACCCGGGCGAAGCTTTCCGAGCACGTTCAGCCAGAAAATGCCGCGATAGTCGGGACGGTTAAAACCCCAAACATCACGATCCATCGAGACAGGAATCCACAGTTCGGCGCGCAGCCCGGGCGCGCAGCCCGTGAAATCCCGCGGGGCTACCCCAATAACGGAGTAGGGATGGCGATTGATCTGAATCGTCTTGCCAACGATCTGCGGATCGCCCGCGAAATGGTTCTGCCAGACGGTGTAACCGATGACGATCACTGCAGCGCCGGCGCGCGGCGTGCCTTCTTCGGGAAGAAAAGTGCGACCGAGAATCGCATGGACGCCGAGAACATCAAAATAATTGGCGGTGGTCAGGGCGCCGTAGATGCGCTCGGGCTCTGCGGCGCCCGTGAGAGACATGTAGTCGTCGTGATAGCCGAGAAGCCCGGAAAGCGTTTGAGTGCGCTCGCTGAGGTCATGAAGATCGGGATAAGAAAATGGCGGGCTGGGATGATCGCTGCGATCGCCGCGCATGACGGTGACAAGGTCGCTCGTGTGAGCGACTCCCGGAATCGGGTTCAGCAAGGTCGCGCTGATCCAACTGAGCACAGTGCTGTTGGCGGCGATGCCGAGCGCCAGTGTGAGCGCGGCGATGGTAGTGAATCCGGGCGACTTCATCAAAACCCGTACGGCATAGCGACCATCCCGAAAGAGGCCCTCGAACAAGCTTCCGCTTGCTTTGCCCAGCACAATCGGCTCTCGACAAAAATTCCTTTCGATGCGACCAAGGCCTCGGGCGAGGGGCTCTTCACCTTCGAGTTCATCGAGAGCGGTGCGGAACGCGGCGTCTACCGATTGGCCGCTGGCGAGAAGTTCCTGGTAGCGATCTTCGAGGTGCTGCGAAAGCTCATCGGCGATCTCGGCTACGCGTGTGGGCGCGAGGTTTAACGGTGTGAGTCTGCGGAGGATTTCTGGTTTCCACTCAGGCATTTTCAGCCTCCGTGATGCGATTGATGCCAGCGACAAATTCACGCCACCCGCGAAGCTGCGCAGCCAGAATCCTGCGGCCCTGCCGGGTGAGCCGATAATACCGGCGTCGTCGCTGGTCGCTTTTTTCGACCCAGCGTCCCTGTATCCAGCCGCGTCGTTCCAGGCGATACAGGAGTGGGTAGAGCGAAGCGACATGGAAACGTACCGCTCCGCCAGAGCGTTGCTCAATGAGCTTACTGATTTCATAGCCGTGGCGAGCGCGTCCTTCGATAAGTGAGAGAATCAACATCTCAGCGCTGCCTTTTTTCCATTCCGTCTGTGACAGTGTGGTGTCCATATATGGCGTAGCCATATATTACATCCTCCGCGCGAGCTAAGAGTCAAGCGAACAAGTCGCTTCCGAATGGCAGTTCCAAAGACCACACCGGTGCCGAGGATTGACCCATAGGTTTTGGTGTATCGTGACGAGGATTCGTCGTTAACGCACGGCACCAGCTTCGCGGTCATGTCGAGTTGAGAGTGACGGCCGTGATCACGACCGACGACCACTTTTCCCAGGTCGACTTCGAAGTGGTGCGGGCGATCCGGCCGTGACCCATGCTCGGCAGAGTTACCCGGCCGTCGCCTGCGGACGGCGTCGCGCAGCCGGATCCTTTGGAGGCAGCATGCGGCTCTCGTCTCTGATGGCCCTCGCGGTGGTCCTCGCACTCGCCACGCCACGTGCCCAGACCGTGACGACCAACGGCGGCGACTCCGAGCTGAAGGTCGTGCTTCTCGGCACAATGGGTGGACCGACATTCAGTCCCGAACGCCTCGGGATCAGCACGTTGGTCATCGCCGGTGATGACCGGCTCCTCTTTGATGCAGGTCGGAATCTCACGACCGGTCTGGCCAAGCTGGACATCAACCCGGCGGGCGTCACTCGCGTGTTTCTCACGCATCTGCATTCCGATCACATCGTGTCGCTGCCCGAGCTGCTCATGTTCCCCTGGGCGTCACAGGGGCGAGCGGTGCCGCTGCAAGTGTGGGGACCGACAGGCACCCGCGCGATGATGGAGCGTTTGCAGGAGGCGTTCGCGTTTGACATTCACGTCCGTCGCGACGTGGACGAACGATTTTCACCGGACGGGGTCAGGGTCCTCGCCACCGACATTCGTGAAGGTGTCGTCTACGAGTCGAACGTCAAGGTCACGGCCTTCCTGGTCGATCACGCGCCTGTCGAGCCGGCTTTCGGGTTCCGGGTGGACTATCGGGGACGGTCCGTCGCGCTGTCGGGCGATACGAAACCCTCCGACAACCTTGTCAAGGCGGCGCAAGGCGTGGATTTACTGGTTCACGAGGTCGGGAGCTGGAAACAAGATCCCAACCTGACCGGCGCTCCCGACGATCGCTTCCCAGGATCGACGCAGACCCGCCGGCAAGTACAGACGATTCGGAACCATCACACCGACGGTGCGGAGGCGGGATCGATCTTCGAGCGCGTCAAGCCGAGGCTTGCGGTGTTCTCTCACTACAATGTCGATCCTGCGGCCACACTTCGTCTGGTGCGCCAGACCTACGCTGGCCCAGTGGAATTCGGTGAGGATCTGATGGCCATCGACGTCGGTAACACGATTTCGGTGCGTCGATTCACCCCTCCTTCGAAGTAATCGGCGATAGCACCTGGCCTCGCAACCTGGTGAGACCGGCGATGCGGGTCTTCGAACCCTGCGCGGCCCTCGTGTGTTGACGACGTGTATTGACGTAACTAACGCCATGTAAATACACTTGGTTGATGCGCAGCAGTCGCCGGCGGAAGCAGCCAGCGCGCCGCGAGGCGCGAGTGTCTCGCACCTATCGCCTGCCGTTGTCGAAATTGAAGGCGGCCCAGCGGGCGCTCGGCGCGGCTACGGCCACTGAGGCCATTGAGCGCGCGCTCGACCTCGCCGTCTTTCAACGCGAGCTCGTTGATGGGACACGCGCCATGCTGGGTATCGAGATCTCGTCTCCAGACCTCGAACCGTGAGCGCAACGACGCGCAAGTACGTCGTCGACACACAGATCTTCGTCGACGCGTTTCGCGACCCGATGGCTAACGAGGCCTTGCAGCGGTTCCATCGGGCGTTTGCGCCATTCGAGTACCTCAGTGTTGTCGTCGCCCAGGAGCTTCGAGCCGGCGTGACGCGGAAGCGGGACCGCCAGGCGCTCGAACGCAATGTCCTCGACGTCTTCGAGCGAGCCGGACGGACGTTTGCGCCCACCGCCAGCGCCTGGCATCGTTCGGGCGATCTCCTGTCGGACATGGCACGAAAGGACGGACTCGAGATCGGCCGCGTGTCGAAGTCTTTCGCGAATGATGTCCTGTTGGCGCTGTCGTGTCGTGAGGCGGGTTGCGTGCTCGTGACCGACAACGAACGGGATTTCCGGCGCATCCGACGTTTCGTTCAATTCGATTTCATCGAGCGATGGCCCGGTGGGTTGGTGGTGTGAGAGTCCGAAACGTAAGATCGGGGCATTGAAAGAAGGGGACGAAGCAAGTTTTCTCGCGCTCGAGGGCAATCCGATTGAAGACTTCCAGAATGTGGGCCGCATCAAGCTGCGCTTCAAGCAAGGATTTCCTTTGGAACAATAGCGCCGAAGTCGGCCCCAGCGCGCGACTAAGCAGGAACGTAGGCCAACCTGATCACATCCTCGCCAATCCGATCGATAGCCACAAGACGGAGTCGCGGGCGGGGACCGGCGAAATATGGCTTGCCGTGACCGAGCACGACGGGGTGCAGGTAGATTCGATACTCATCGACCAGGCCAAGTTCGGTGAGGCTTCGCGCCAGGTTCGGGCCCGCAACTTCGATCTCGCCGCTGCGCTCGGCCTTCAGCTCGCGAATCGCGCCCTCGAGATCACCCCGAACAAGCGTGGCGTTGGGGCCGACCGACTTCAACGAGCGCGAGACGACCCATTTCGGCTGGTTCCGCCACGCCGCCGCGAAGGCGTGTTCCTCTGCATTCCATTCAGGATGGTCGTCGTCCCAGTAGCGCATGACCTCATACATGTGGCGACCGTACACGCTGCCCGCCTGCCCCCGAACCTCCTCGATGAAGTGACGGAAGAGCGTGGGGCTTGGCCCAAAAGCCGTGTGGTCGACGTAGCCGTCTAAGGACTGGTTCATTCCGAACACGAGCTTAGCCATACCACTTCCTTCACTGCGGCAAGCCGATCACCCACCCGTCGCCCCAGCGCGCCGCCGCTCGTAATACAGGTGACTCTGCCAAACAGGTGACTCTGCCTACAATACGACGTGATCGATTCGAGCCGTGACGCACGCGGTTCCGTCCTGTTCACGGCGTGGGTCGCCGCCGTGCTGATGGCGGTGATTCCGCCACTCTGGATCACGCTCGCCCTCACCAGATCGCGCGAGGGAGCGATGCTTCTCGTGTCCCGTTGGGCCCGGCGCGTCTTCGCCGTGTGCGGCTGTCCCCTGCGCGTGACCGGCATCGAGCATCTCGAAAACGAGCACGGCGCCATTATTGTCGCGAATCATTCGAGCTATCTGGATTCGGTGGTCCTCCTGGCTGTCATCGCGACGGACTACCGGTTCGTGGCGAACCAGCGCGAGCTTCTGAGGCCCTTCGTCGGACTCGTGCTCCGCAAAGGCCGTCATCTCCTGGTCGATCGCAAGTCGATGGAGTCACGCGTCGCGTGCACGAGAGCGATGCTCGACGCGCTCGAGAACGGCACGTCGGTTGTGCTCTTCCCCGAAGGGACGCGTTCCACGGGTCACATGCAAGCTTTCCGGAACGGCGCGTTTCGGACGTCCGTCAAGAGCGGCCGCCCGATCGTTCCCGTGGCGATATCCGGAACGTCACGCATTCTGCCGCGACGACCCAGGTTGCTCGCCCGGAGCAATATCGACATTCGCGTTCTGCCGCCCATCCGCCCGGGGACAGCGCCCGGCGAAGCGGTCCTTCTCCGTCAGCGGACGGTAGCGGCGATCGCTGACTCGCTCGACGGTGTGCAGCGTGCATCTTTTTCGTCGAGCACGTAGCGCAGAATTTCCAGCATCTTGTGATTCGTCGCACGGTCCTTGACCGCGACGCGGAGCGCGTGGCGACCCAACGTGGATCCCATGTTGGCGACGTCGCGGAGGAACAGCCCCAAGCGCCGTGCCCGCGCGACCACCTCCGCCGCATCCGGTCCTCCGGTGGGCAACGAACAGAGCAGGAAGTTCGCACATCCCGGAATGACGTCCCATCCGAGCCCGCTCAGGTCGCGCTGCAACTCCATTCTGAGGGCGTGTGTCTCGCGCCATGCTGGCCGATAGTAGTCGGTCGCTTTCAATGCCTCGCACGCAGCGATTTGGCCCGGCAGACTGACCGACCATGGAGGGCACACGGATCGAAGCTCGTCGATCAGAGCCGGCGCGCCACAGAGATACGCGGCTCGGACGCCTGACAGCGCGTATGCCTTCGACATCGACTTGCAAATGACGACATTCGGGGAGAAGGCCGCGAGACGTTCGAGCGAATGTTCGGGTCCGACATAGTCGACGTACGTCTCGTCGATCCAAAAGCGGGTGGTCGCCGGCGCGTTGGCGACGATGCGCTCGAGACCGTGCCGTGGGAAGTGTCGACCTGTCGGACTGTTCGGATTCACGAGAACGACCCAGTCATAGCCGGCATGGAGCGCCGCTGTCAGTGACGGACCGTCGATGTCGTAGCTCCGATGCCTCGACAGCCGAAAACGATCGACATTGGCGCCGATGACGGTGTCAAGCACGTGCGCGTACTCGCCGTACATAGGATCCAGGATCAGTACGCGCGAGAGTGGTGTCATCCATCGTTGAAATGCGGCGAATATCAAGTCGGAAGATCCGGCGCCGGGCAGGACCGAGGTCTCGGGAACGCCACGCACCGCCGCGATCGTCCGGCGGAGCCCTTCGGCGTGTGTCGGCGGCGAGGTTCTCACCGCGAAGCCAAGGTGCGCAGTCAATTTCTCCAGGATGGCCGGTGACGGATCGAACCAGGCGTCCAGGACATCCGCGTTGATCACGGTGTCCTTGCGCTCGAGCGTCTCGAAGGTGTCGCCCATCGCGGTAAAGAACGCACCTCCGTGATAACACGATGGTCGCGGCCGTTCGCTGACCCCGGCCACGCGCCAGGTGATCTGCCGCCCGAGGCGCTCGATCACTGACTGCCACGGAGTGAGATGTTGGTTCAACTCGGCGACGCGAGCCGCCATCAGTTCGTAGGTCACGGCGCCAGACGTCGTGCGTCTGCCGAGAGGCATCAGGCCGACGCGTGTATAGAGGTCCAGCAGCTCGATCCTGCCGATGGCGACGATCGTTGTTGCATCCCGCGATTCCGCAAACCTCAGCGCCGCATACATCAGCAGGCCCGCAAGAGGCCCGCGGCGAAAGCCTCGGGTGACCGTGAGCAGCCGAACTTCGTACAGGCCGTCATCGAACGTCAAGGGGAGATGGTCGCGTTGGAAGTATTTATCGATGGAGTAGCCCTGCGGCGTGGGCGGCGTGATCGCGACGAACCCCACGACCCTGTCCGCGCATCTCGCCACGATGTAGGTGTTGATCGCGTCGAGACGATCGACCAGCATTCGTTCGGGGTTTTCGCGATGCTGCTGGAGTTCGCTCGCGTAGACCTGATGGCGGAGGCGATAGATCTGCTCGCGATCGTCGGTGGTCGCGAGCGACAGTTCAATCGGCTGCGTCCGTGCCATGTGGCTTCCCTCCGATGCGAATCGACTGGCGCCGAGGTCGTCAGTCTTTCCGGTTACAGACAGTGACACGATTTCCTTACACGGCGGTCACGGCAGCCCAGGCGGCGCCGACGAGGCGATCGCAGAGCGGCGCCATCCGACCGGGCAGCGTTCCGTAAGCGGCGAACTGGGCCGGTTCCAGCACGACGCCAAAGACCAGCGCGGTTGCGAGATCGGGATCCTGTTCGGGAATCTCGCCCGTCCCGATGGCGGCGGCAACCACGTCGCGAATGACTCGAACAGGCGTAAGAGCGTCTGGCGCCAGCTTCGCGAGCTGCCCATGTTGCACGAACAGGAGGAAGCGAAACAGCGTCGGGTTCTCGTCGTGGGCGCGACAGAACTCCTGAATCATCGCGGCCACTTTGGCGCGTGGCGACTCTTCTTGGTTTGACACGGTCTGAAGCTCGCGCGCGAAGTCGACGTAGTGCCGTTCGAACAGCGACCAGACCAATTCGTCCTTGCTGACGAAATGGCGGTAGAGAGCGCCCTCCGACAAATCGACCGCTCGAGCGATGTCGCGGACACTCGTGTCGCGGACACCCTGGTCCACGAAGAGGCGCATGGCTGCCTGTTCGATCCGAACGCGCGTGTTGGCTCGGCGATGTCGAGGCATTGTAAGTAAACGATCACTCACATATTACGTAAAGCCAGCTCTGCTGTCAACCGAACCAGCTTTTCCGCCCAATTCTCAACGCTTCTTGGGATCGGCGGTCTTTGCTGTACGCAGTCGAACGCACTTCCGGCCTTCCTCGAGATTCCGTCACGTCGCTGTCATATCGGTGAGGTCAACTGAGGCCGCTATCGCAGCACGTCGAACCCATCTCCATGTGTTCGGCGGATGCTCCGCTATTTCACATCGTCAGCTAGACCGGTCTGAGGAGGCTAAATGAAACAGGTTCTCGCGCTCGGCATAGTGGCCGCGGCGCTCGCAGTCGGTGCCGTTGGTGCGGCGGGGGGGACAAATCCAAACACTCTCACGTTCGCGGTGTACGGCGACTCGCCATATCTTGACCCCGCGTTTTCGAGTCAGCCAGCGGCCGAGTTCAACGCGACGCCGGCGTTCATCGGCACGATCAACGCAGACCCGAGCATCCAGGCCGTCGTCCACGTCGGCGACATCCACTCCGGCAGCGAGG
>JBPYFA010000432.1:0-5559 GCA_051986585.1 Vicinamibacterales bacterium
CGCGGGGAGATACGTTGTGCTCGCCTGGTAGCGTCGAGCCGACGCAGCGGGTCGATGCGGTCGTCGAGTTGCTCGACGACGCACGGCCGCTTCGACACGGCGCTCGCGTTCGGTTCCATCAGGGGACGACGGAGTTGCTGGGCCGCGTGGCGGTTGCGGCTGAGCGGGGCAACGATGTGCCGCTGGTGGAGCTGGCGCCGAGAGGATCGGCATATGTGCGGATCCGGCTGGAAGCACCGGCGGTAATCACGCGCGGCGATCGTTTCATTCTCCGCGCCTACTCTCCATCGACGACAATCGGCGGCGGCCTCGTTCTCGATCCACATCCGCCGCGGGTCGGCGTTCGCACGCCAGCGGCGCTCGAACGTTTTCAGCGGCTTGATGCTGGCGACAGTCCGGACGCGACCGATCGCGCAGCGATCGCGTTTGTCGAGGAGCGAGGGGAGGCGGGACTCGCGCTGTCCGCACTGATCAGTCGAACCGGCCTATCGGCGGCGACGATGCGCGAAACCGTCGATCGTCTTGTGCAGAGCGGCCGGATCCTGCAGGTTGCAGATCTGTTGATCGCGCGTCAAGGCGTGCAGGAACTGTCCGATCGACTGCTCGCGGCGTTGAAGGCGCACCATGAGGCGCAGCCGCTGTCTGACGGTCTGCCGCGAGAAGAAGCACGCGAGCGCCTGTTTGGTCGATCCTCGCCGCACATCTTCGATCACGTGCTGACGACGCTCGCCGAAGCGAGACGGATTGTGGTGCGCGATCGACTCGCGCTGGCGGGACATCAGGTGTCGTTATCGGGAGACGATTCGCGCACCCGCGACGCGATCGAGCGGATGTTCAAGAATGCGGGGCTGGCACCACCGGATGCGGCTGCGGTCCAGAGTGCCGTCAACGCGCCCGCCGCCGTGGTCGATCGAATTGCCGGCCTCCTGGTCCGGCAGAAGACCCTCGTCAAGCTCGATACGCTGCTCTTCCATGCCGACGCGCTGGCAACGCTCAAGGACGATGTCCGCGCGCTCAAGCCCAACGCGCGCGTCGACGTCTCCGCGTTCAAGGAACGCTACGGCATTACGCGCAAGTTCGCGATTCCGCTGCTCGAGTATCTGGATCGGGAACGGGTCACACGCCGGATCGGGGACGCCCGGGTCGTTCTCTAGGAGGGATGGCTGTCGCCGCCTGGCGACGGTGAATCACTCGTCGTGCTTCATACCCTCACGAGTGGCGTCCTTGAAATTGCGGATGCCCTTGCCGATGCCACGGCCGATTTCCGGCAGCCGATTTGCTCCGAAAATCATGATGATGATCACCAGAATGACCATCAGCTCAGGAAAACCCAGACTGCCCATCGCACGAGCTCCTTGGAAATTACGCGGAGATTGGAGCGATTGTATCACCGTTGCGAGGGCGACCGTTTGCCTCGCGCTGGTCGGCCTTGCGACCGTTCTGACCGGGGGAGCCGCGACGACCGCGCAGTTTACCTCGGGAGTGAACCTGGTCGAGGTGTACGCCAGCGTTTTGGATGCGCAGGGCAATCCAATCACCGGGCTGAGACAAGAGGATTTCGAGCTCCGGGAGAACGGCGAGCGGCAGACCATTTCGAACTTCACCTTCGGTCAGTTCCCGTTATCGGCCGCCATCGCCATCGATCGCAGCTTCAGCGTGGCCGGCAACCGACTGTCGCTCGCCAAGACGGCGGCGCAGGCGTTTCTGGCCGAGCTTCGTGCCGACGACGAGGCGATGATCATCGCGATCGGATCGGAGGTTGAAGTGGTTGCGCCGCTGTCGGTCGATCGCGGCGCTCAGCGCGATGCGATCGACAGGCTCGATGCATTTGGCACCACCGGCCTGCACGACGCCATCATCGCGGCAATCGACGCCGTGCAGCCGGCCAAGGGGAGGCGCGCACTGATCATCCTGTCGGACGGCGACGATCGCTACAGCCACGCGTCGGCGGCCGACGCCCTGGATCGCGCGCGACGATCCGACGTGATGGTTTTTCCAGTCGCGATCGGCAGGACCCGGCCGCCGCTCTTCGCCGAGCTCGCGACGTTGACCGGCGGTCGATCGTCGTTCGCCCGCGACGGGTCAGGACTCGCCGATACGCTGCGTGGGATCGCCCGCGAGCTCCGCCAGCAATACCTGATTGGCTACGCCCCGACACGACCTCCGGTCGCCGGATCCAACGAATGGCGATCGATCACGGTAACCGTCAAGCGGCCCGACGTTCGCGTGCGCGCGCGAGATGGATATCTGGTGAAGTAACCCCTTTACCTTTTCAGCATTTCAATCAGCAGGCGGACCTGCAGTGTGCCGAGGAGTCGGCGTCGGAGGCCTCGGTAAGGCTGATGTCCAGCGACGAGGTCGGTCATGATGCGGCGAATAGCGGCACTCTCCTCGAGCGCGCGGAGCAGCAGACCCGTGAACCGCGGATTGAAGAAGCGAGCCTTGAGACGGGCAGCTCTCGTCAGCTCCTCGTAAACGAGGGAGCGGACCCGCTGGAGATAGCTGGCGGCCGCGTCGCCCGCTTCGAGCAGACTGTCGGCGGCGGCTTCTCCGGAAACGAGCGCGAAGAAGATGCCTTCGCGTGTGATCGGATCGACCATGCCCGCTGCATCCCCGAGCAGCATCCACCGTGGCCCCGACGGCCGTTCCGATTCGAGGGTGCGCTCGCGCAACGACGGAATCGGCCAGCTGTAACGCTCCAGCGTCGATGGACCACTGACGTGTTGCGTGATCCAGGCCGACGCGATCGGCAGCAGAGTTGCCGGCCCCGCCGCATCCGCCTGCGCGCAGACGCCGACCGCGAGATGATCGGGACGCGGGAACGACCAGAGGTACCCGGGTGGCTCATCCTCGAACGCGATCGACACTGAACGAGATGCGATGCCGTGAACGAAGAACCCCGTGGCGATGGACAGATCGGCTCGATCGAAGGGACGCCGCACCCGGCGGCGAACCAGACTGTTCGGGCCGTCCGCGCCGAGCACCCATGATGCGCCGGTCGACCTGGCGATGGTGGAGATGCGCCAACCGTTCGTCTCGGCGGCAAGGTCGCGTACGCGCTCACGGACGAGGACGGCTCCGCTGCCAATGGCCGCCTCGAGAAGCGCGCCGTCGAATTGAGCTCGCGGGGCCACTGACAATTGCGGCGTCGCACCGGTACCGCCGTTCAAACGCACATTGGCCAGCCGCGATCGATGTTCAAACGTAATGTCCTCGATCGTTACGGCGGAAAGGGAAGAAGTGTCGATCGCATCGCGTACGAGATCGAGCGCCCGTCCGGTGACGCCGCCGCCGCACGGTTTCTCGCGAGGGTGGCTGCCGTCGAACAACGCGACATGCATGCCTGCCCGCGCCAGGCGCCACGCTGCCCGGCAACCGGCCGGCCCCGCGCCGACGATGGCGACATCGAAGCGCTCCATCATCGACACGTTACGCTAAAATCCCACGATGTCGCACCCGCTCGTTGTTGCTGTGTTTTCCAGTCCTGCCCAGGCCGCCGAGGCGGCGCGCGGTCTCCATGCCAATGCGGTGGCTCGCGAGCAGATTTCGATCATCAGCCGCAATCACGACGAGGAGTCGAGCTACGCCCAGGATATGGGCGGTACGCCGGGAGCCGAGATCGAGGATTCCCGGGCCGCCGCCAGGCTTGGAGAGCTGTCGGGCCATTTGATCGCCGCGATCGCCCTCGTGCTGCCGGGTATCGGACCCATCGTTGCCGCCGGGCCTCTCGCGGCCGGTCTGGGCGAGGCCGCTGGTCATGTCGCAGGCGGCATCGCCACGGCGCTCGAAGGGGCCGGCATCGCGACTGGACGTGCCGAAGCTCTCGAGGCAGCGGTGGAAGCTGGGTCGGTTCTCCTGGCCGTTCATACCGTTGAATCTAACGTGACGGCGATCCGGGGCATCCTCCAGGATGCCGGAGCTGCTGACATAGAAACCGGCCGGTGGACCGAGTGAGCTCATCCCGTCGGATCCCTTGCACAGCCGATACTGCGGCTGAACTGAAGCCCAGTGCATTCCCGCCACAGGCGTCCACTGTCGCCTCTCGAGCGTCCAAATGATGTGACGGGGGGTTGAATTGCGCCCACTCTGCGCTGTGGTTTGGCTCATCCTGTCGAGGCACTCTTATTGCAGCTTGCGGTAGGACGACTGAGTGCGCGAAAATGTCAGTTCAAGCCCTTTCTGAACACTCAATGGCGGATTCTTTCCCGGGCTCAAGCCCGAACGCGCGTTTCCTGGCCGGATCGCTTCCCGCGAGTGAGACGTCATGGAAGGAATACCTGCTCAAGTCGTCGTGGTCGGTCGTCCTTCACGCGCTCGGCTTCGCCATTTTTCTGTATGTGATTACGAGAACGGGCGCGATGGACAAGATCGCGAAAGCGATCCAGGCGCCCGATATCACCTGGATCGCACAGCCCGGGCCGGGCGGCGGCGGTGGTGGTGGCGGCAACAAGGCGCCGGAGCCGCCACGCAAGGCTGAAATCACCCCCCCGAAACCGCGCTCGGTGGAGCCGCCGCCAAAGCCGGCCGTCGAACCGCCGAAGCCGGTTCCGCAAATGAATATCCCCGCCGTGACGGCCGTCACGGAACTGCCCGGGGCGGCGACGTCGACGCCTGACGCAACCACGGCACAGGGCCCGTCGACGGGTGGTGGCGGGGGTACGGGAACGGGTAGCGGGGTTGGCTCAGGAACCGGTTCCGGATACGGGGAAGGATACGGCGGTGGTTTCGGCGGCGGAGCGTACCGCGAAGGAAACGGCGTGACCTCCCCGGTGCTGATCCACGAGACCAAACCGAACTACACCGGCGAAGCGATGCGCGCGCGCATCCAGGGACTCGTCAAGCTCGAAGCGATCGTCATGCCCGATGGATCGGTCGGCGACGTTCGCGTCGTCCACTCACTCGACCAGCAGTTCGGCCTCGACAAGGAAGCGATCAGAACGCTGCGCCAATGGCGTTTCAAGCCAGGGATGCGACTCGGTCAACCAGTTCCCGTCCTGATCCTCGTCGAGATTTCGTTTACGTTGCGATAGATAGAGCTTTCGGCTTCCCGCCTCCAGTTCCCAGCTTCCAGCTTCCAGAAAAAAAGGGCGCCGAGATTTCTCCCGGCGCCCAATCGTCAATCCGCAATCTCAATCGGCAATCGCCAATCAAGAAATCGGCAATCAACAATCGCCAATCGCCAATTAGTACATGCCTCCCATGCCGCCGCCGCCCGGTGCCGCTGGCGCTTCCTTCTTCTCCTCGGGGATCTCGGAGACCAGCGCTTCGGTGGTGAGCAGGAGCGATGCGATCGACGAGGCGTTCTGGAGTGCGGAGCGCACGACCTTGGTCGGGTCGATGACGCCGGCCTGCACCAGGTTCTCGTACTTGTCGCTGGCCGCGTTGTAGCCTTCCTCGGCCTTCGCTTCCTTGACGCGAGCCACAACGATCGAGCCTTCCTGGCCCGCGTTGGTCGCGATCCAGCGGAGCGGCTCTTCGATCGCGCGGCGGATCAACTCAACGCCGACGCGCTGATCGCCTTCGAGCTTGAGGCCGTCCAGCGCCTTCGCCGCGCGAATC
>JBPYFA010000433.1:0-7979 GCA_051986585.1 Vicinamibacterales bacterium
ATGACCCGGACCAGCAGCAGGTTGACCGTCAAGTTGGTCAGCACGGCGACGACGCTGACCACGACCGGCGTCCGGGCGTCGCGAAGCGAATAGAAACTCGGCGATGCGATCTTGACCGCCGAGTAGCCGAGCAGACCTGGCGCGTAAAAAATCAGCGCCGCAGCGGTGGCGTTGGTGTCGTGCGCGCCGAAGTGCCCACGCTGCAGCAGCAGCGCGACAATCGGGTGCGCCAGCGCGATCAGTCCGATCGTTGCCGGTACGTTCAGCATCAGCATCATGCGCAGCGCCGTGGAGATGGTGCGCTGCATGCCGGCGTTGTCATCCTCAGCCGCACGCCGCGCGATTTCGGGGAGCGCTGCGGTTGCGATCGATACGCCGAACAATCCAATCGGGAGATACATCAGGCGGAACGCATAGTTCAACCACGACACCGCGCCCTGTTCCTGGCTCGTCGCGAGGTAGGTGTTGACGAAGACATTGATTTGCACCGCCGCGAGGCCAACGGTGCCGGGAACCATCAGCCGCAGCACTTCACGCAGTCCCCGATCGTTGATGTCCATGATCGGCCGGTAGCGAAAGCCTTCCCTGCGGAGTACCGGCCACTGCAACGCGATCTGTCCGAGGCCGCCGACGATCGTGCCGATCGCGATCGCGACAATCGGCGAGAGTCCCAGTCGTGGCATCAGCGGCACGAGCAGGAACGCGCAGAGGATCGTGGCCACGTTGAACATCGCCGGCGACAACGCCGGCACGAAGAAGCGCCGGAGCGAGTTCAGCATGCCCATCATCGCGACCGCGACGGCCACTGTCCCGAGGAACGGCAGCATGATGCGGGTGAGCTCCGTCGTCAACTCCAGCTTGCCGGGTGTGTCGGCGAACGACGGGGCGAAGGCGTGCGTGATCGGGCCGGCAAAGACAATTCCGATTGTGACGAGCACGCCGGTGATCACCAGCAGCGCGTTGACGACGAGATTGCCGAGGTGCCACGCGGCATCGCGCCCCTCGGTGGTCAGTGCACGGGTGAAGGTTGGGACGAACGCGGCCGTCATCGCTCCTTCTGCAAACAGGTCGCGCAACAGATTCGGGATCCGGAACGCGACGTTGAACGCGTCCATTTCCATGCCGCCGCTGGCGCCGAAAAATGCGGCGAGCACCATTTCGCGAGCGACACCCAGCACCCGGCTCGTCATCGTCGCTACGCTGATGAGCCCAGCCGATCGGGCCAGCTTGACGCTCATCGTGCGCGAGAGGTGATGGCTGGTGTGATGGATGGGAGCGGCATCGACAGCCGAGGGTACCACACGCGATGTTTACAACTATTACAAGTCGTTCGATTCCGAGACGTTCGGACAGGTCGAGCGTGCGGAATTGACACGAGCGGAGACAAAAAAAGCCCCTGCGTCGCCGCAGGGGCTAATGGAGGATGGATGAGAGGCTTGTGCGTGCCTTTCAAGAAGATTAGACGGAGACACCCCCGCAAAGGTTTGGTGGAAATTATGAGCCGAGCTTTCGCCGGACGATCTCGTTGATCGTGCGGCCATCGACCCCCCGCCCTGCGAATCTTGCCACCACCGCCTTCATCACGCGGCCGAAGTCCTTGGCCGAGGTCGCACCCGCTTCCCGAATGCAGTCGTCGACCGTGCGCTCGACCTCAACGGGATCAACCGGTGGTGGAAGGTAGGCTTCGAGGACACCAATCTCCGCCGTCTCCCTGGCCGCGAGTTCCTCGCGGCCGCCTTTGAGAAACTGCTCGATTGAATCGCGCCGCTGCTTGATCAGCGACGTCACCACCTGCTGTGCCTCGGTGTCGTCGAGCGCCCGCCCTTTTTCCACCTCGCGGTTCATCAACGCCGCCTTTGCCATCCGCAACGGTGCGAGCCGGGCCTGATCCTTCGCTTTCATCGCCGTCGTCATGTCAGCGGAAATCCGCTCCATCAAGGTCATGGTGTTCAGTCTACTCCTACCTGCTCGTACACCCGCCAGTACTGCCTCGCAACCGCGTGTGGCCTGAACTCGCGCTCGACCACCTCGCGAGTGCTGGCGAGTGTCCGGCGCTTGTGCTGGAGGAAGTGCGTGATCGCTTTGGCCAGCGCAATTGCCTGCTCGCCTGGCACGATCGCGACGTCCGGGCCGAAGACACCATTCAACTCCACGCCGCCGGGATTGTCGCTCGACAGCACCGGTGTTCCACAGGCGAGCGCTTCGACCGCAACCGTGGGGAGCGCCTCGAGCAAGGAGGGGAGCACGAACAGATCCGCCGCTGCACAGTAGCGCGCGATCGCGACGTTGTCGATCAGGCCGGTGAAATCGACATGGCGTGCGACGCCAGCGGATCGTGCGGTCGCTTCCAATTCCGCACGCAGCGGTCCCGCTCCGCAGATGACCAGACGCGTATCCGGATGCGCATGCACGACATCGGTCATTGCTTCGATCAGCACCCGCTGTCCGGCCAGCGGGTGCAGTCGCTTGACGTTGAGCAGCAGATGTCGATTGCTGATGCCGAGCGCGGCCCGTTCGTCAGCCTGTTGCTTCTCGTCGTGATAGGCAAAGCCCTCGCCCACCGGAGGGTAGACCACTTCAGCGTTGCGCCGACCGAGCCCGAGCTCGAACGCCCGGCGCATCAGCCGATCGCTATAGAAGGTGACATACGACGCCGAGTGGTACGCGCGCGTGAACAGATCGGGGCGGCCGCGCTTGGGTTGGTAATGCCAGATCTCGGTCCCATACAGCGTCAGCACGACCGGCTTCTTCGATCGGACTGCCAGCAGCACTGCGAGCTCGGGCATCAGCCCATTGCTGTGGACGTGAACGAGATCGGCGCGATCGATCGGGTCGCGAAGCGCCCGCTGGATCCGCCATGCACCGAAAACCGATCCGAGGCGCAACGTCCGATCGAAGAATCCGCCACTGCGCCGCGGCATCCAGGTCACTGGTCCGGCCAGCGGCGCGCGCCCGCCCGTGCGCGCGGGGTGCGCGACGTACTCGACGGTATCTCCGGCCGAACGCGCCCAGTTTCCGAGCTGCCACGGCAACAGTGCATTGGCTGCTTGATCGGGAGGCAGGTGCGGCGTGACGTGCAGGATTCGCATCAGCCGGCGTAGGCGCTGCGGAATTCCGCAAACGTCGCGGGTGTCGCGCGAAGTTCACCCGTGGCAAAAACGAGGAACTGCTCGAGACGATCGAGGAACGCTTCGAGTTCCGCGGCGGTCTGATTGTAAGGGCTGCCGCCGACGATCGCTTCGCTCGAATGGAACAGAAGATTGAGGACTGGTTCTCCCGCTCGCGACAGCGTTCTGGCAAGAGCGATCATGTCGGTCAGGGAAGAGTACGACGGTCGCAGCCAGCGCAGGCGCGCGATCCGCAACGCGCGCAGGATCCGCCGGGTTGTATACGGGCGTGGCGCACGTGCGTACGCGTACTGCAGCGTCCGCGGCCACCGTCGATTCAATCCACACGAGACGGGTACTTCGAGCACCTCACTGCTGCCGGGTCGCGTCGCGCTGTCGTAGGCGAGGAAATAGGGAGTCAGCGGCGCCTCGACGAATTCCGGTCCACCTTTGTGCGCCTCGTAGAAGAGCGGAGCGACGCTCGATTCCACGAGGTAGCCGAGCTGCTCGAGGCCGGCCACATGTTCGGCTGAGAACCCGAATCGTCCCGAACGATACGACACTGGACGGGTTCCGACGTTGTCGGTGATGGCTTGGGTGAGTGTTGCCAACTGCGCCTCGAACTGCACACGCGGCAACGTTGACGCATACGCGTGACGCTGCGTGTCGGCTTCACTGTACGGCGGTGTCTCCCACACATGGTGATGGGCGCCGATCTCGCAGTCCCCACCGGCAAGCAACGCTCGCAACACCTCGGCAGATCGAGTGTCCTGTGCGACCGGGTAGGTGATGACGTATGTGGGCCGAACGCCGTGGCGAGCAAAGAGGGCATGAAGGCGCGGCAGCGCGTAAATGTTCGTGAATTGCTGATTCGCGCGCGCGGCCGCGTCCCATTGATTGTCGCCTTCAGTATCGATGCCGACCAGCAGGTGCATGGATGGCGCGCTCAGCGATCCTGATCCGAATCGCCGAGTGTGACGTGCCAGCCCTCGGTGTCTTCGTAAAACCGCGGCGCGACATCGATGCCGTTAATCTTGACGACGAACTCCACCGTCGATTTCACCTGAAAGTAGCCCGAACGTCGCAGGATGCGGCGAAAGCCGGCATGGGTCGCGAACACACGAATCTTGTCGGAGTCGGCCTGTCGCGCTTCTCGATCGATCCAATTCAGCAGCGTCCGGAAGGCGGCCTCGTCGTCCGGGTCGGTCAGAAAGTCGACGAGCAGCGTGACCCGGCCGCGAGGTTCGTGCAGATGGCGGTAGACGGCATAGCCGACATTGCGCTCGTCGCGACGGACCACCGCGATCGAATACCGCACGTGCGGGGCCGACACGAACTTCCAGTTCAAATAGGCGGCATCGCGCCGGACCGCGAAGTCGAATTTCGGCGCCAGTGTTTCCCAGAGCGTGGTAAACGTCTCGTCGAACCGCTGGATTAACCGTACCTCGGCCCGAACGGGGCGGGCACGAGACACGATCATGACGACCGGCAGAGTGATCGCCGAGACGAGACGATTGATGCCCACCGGCCAGTTGGGCCGCCGAAATGCGCGCCTCGTCAGCGGCTTCACGAGGCAGGGCACGGGCCCAACGTCCGGCCACTTCAGTTTCTGGAACAGCCGATAGGAGGAGTCCGACAGCCCGAGCCCGAGCGATGCGCCGACGTTGCGGTCCCAGGTGCGGAACAGAATTTCGCCGAGACCCTGCCGCTGTCGTTCCGGCGCGACCATGACGTCCATGCCCCAGGAGCCCTGAACCTCTCGCCCCTTCAACGACACTTTCACGGGCATCGTCGCGTATTGCCCGACCAGCGTTGTGCCTTCGCGTGCGATCCAGATCTCGGGCTCCTGTCCGGGATTGTTCGGGTTGCGACGGTACTGCCAGTCCCATCGCAGGCGGCTGGATTCGGCGGCGTCGTGGCCGAACACGCGACGGTACAACGCTTCCACGGCCCGCTTGTCGTCCGCTTTGTACTTGTTGATGTCGGCCACGTCAGCGTCCCGCGAGTACGTATTCCATGTTGCTGATGAGCGTGTCCTGCATCAACGTGCTATCCCGCACCCATCTGGCGATTGGCGCTGGCAGGCGGCGGACCGTGGAGGTGACGTGCAGTTCCTCGCGAACGATCCGAAATCCTGCCTCGGCGATCTGCTTCCGCAGCCGGGCGACGCGAACTTTCTCGAGCAGGTCGTCCTGCTTGACCTCGCCACGCCGCGCCGCCTTGATGAACGAGTTTTCGTGGGCCGGCTCCTTCAGCGACCAGGGAGCGTGCCGTGCCAGCATGCGAAAGGTCGCGAACGCCGCCCGGCGGCCGATGAGAAGGTGCAATGGAATTGGCACTTTCAATCGCGGCAGATGCGCACCAGCAAACGACAGATAGGGCGAAGTCGACAGATAGACATACCCCCCTGGCGCCAGCACGCGCGCGCATTCGCGCAAGTAGCGGGGTGCATCGGCGACATGCTCGATCACGGCATGCGACAGCACGAGGTCGAACGATCCCGACGCAAACGGGAGCGCCATCCCGTCGGCCAGGGCGAAGTGGAGATTGCGCATCTGGCGCTCCTGGCCCAGTCGCACGCCCGCATCCTGAAAACGCTCGATCGGATCGATGCCGACCACCTCGTCGACCTCTTCCGCGAGCGACAGCGGCATGCCACCGCCGCCGCAGCCAGCGTCAAGCACCCGGCCACGGACAGGGATGCCGGCGCGATCCAGGAAGGCGATCACCTTGGCGCTCCGGTAGTACTCGGACAGCGCGTAATCGTACTCGGAACGGAATCGGAGGTCCGCGTGCGCCTTGATGGCGCGTTCGTCAATCTTTCGCACGCCCGGTCTGTGGCACGTCTGAATGTCCGTCCCCGAACTTGTCGATGAGCGCCGCCCGATCGTGGCCCGTCGCCGTTTCCGCCACGTCGAACGTCGCGATGATCGTGTGCTTCGGGTACGCGTCGATCACGTCCTGAATGACGGGATTATGCGCCTGGGACTCGTAGCCGAGGCTCGGCGCGATGTAAGTCAAAATATATCGCACATCGTCGCGCGTCTTCCTGTCCTCGTAGTTGCCGAACCCGCGGCCGACGAAGATCGGCCTGATGCCGTTCTCGAGCGCGAGGCCGTTGGCGAGCTTGCCATGGACGAGCGTCCCCGGGGGCAGCAGCCGGCCCAGCGCGCGTGACGCCTCGTAATTTTTGTACGAACGGCCGACCGCCCATTGCGCGTACTGGACCAGATTGCCTGCCGAGAGGAGCACCGCAAGGACGACGGTGCCGCGAACAGGAATCGGCGAGCTGAGTGCGCGTGGGATTCGCGGCCAGGTGGCAAACAGCAGCGCGGTGAACGCGATCGCCAGGCCAGCGGCAATTCGAACGTTTGGACTGATCTCTCGGAGGAATCCGATCCGAACCCACGCACCGAACACGAAATAGGCGCCATACAGCACGATCGGTAGAGCCATCACCGCACGTGACCGCGGAATCGCTTCGACGGAGCGCGGGACAATTTGCAGCTGACCGAGCGCAAGCGACGCCAGCGCGACCAGCGCCGGGATAAAGAAGACGAAGCGACGCTCGTTCCCGGTGTCGTGAAGGATCAGCTCCGCGGCACCGAGTCCGACCCACAGCACCAGCAGCCGCTCGCCGGCTCTCAGCGCGCGCCATTTCGCCAACAGTCCGATCGCGCACGTGACGCCGACGACCAGGACAAACCAGGTTCGCGTGAACGCGTCCTGCAAGGGGAACCAAGTCGCCCGATCGACGAGCGATTTGAAATCGTAGCTGGGCTTCCGCGTGACCGACATCTGCCAGTTGTAGAAACGGTAATCCGACCAGTTCGGCAGGACGAATACCGCGAAAGCGATCGTTCCTACGATGCCGAGTCCGGCGAGCGTCCACAACGCCGGGCGTACACGGCGGGAGGAGACCGGCGTCTTCCACGACATTGCGGCCGTCACGGTTGCATCCAACGCAATCGCGGCGACAAAGAACGCCGCCGAGGCTTTCGTGAAGAATGCCAGCCACGCGCAGAGCCCGGCGCCAATTCCCCAGCGTGGATTGTCGTCCGCACGCGTGTAGCAGTACCACGACATCACCATGAAGGCGGCCATCGGGCCTTCCATCAGCGCCGTGCGATCCCACATCACGTAAAAGTAATTGGTCGCGATCAACGCCGCAGCGATCAGTCCGGCCCGCCGTCCCGCGAGCCGGCCGATGCCGAGGGCGAGCAGCCAGACTGCGAGGAGTCCGCAGACTTGGGAAACGAGCCGCGCCTGACGGACGCCGACGCCCAGCGAGCGGAACGACAGATACTCGAGGCCGGTGAAGACAGGAGCGATGTACATCGGATTCCAGTGATCCGTCGACCACGTTCCAAACATCGCTTTGTTGCGAGCGTTGTGCACCCACGCCCCTTCATCGTGCCAGACGATGCCAACCGACGGATTCCACGGCGGATCGGCCGCCGGAAAGAGTCCCCGCAGGAGCGCACCGACGATGAGGATGCTGAGAAGCGCCCAGCGAAACGTCCGCGCTGACAGATCGGCGGCAGGTTCACTCATGGCGACAGCGCTCGCCGCATCCACACGTCAAACCCTTCAGGCCCCGGGACCGGTTGGTATGACTCGCGCAGCCATCCCGCCAGGCTCGGCGTGGTCATGAAGAAGTGAGCTGAATCGTCGACATCCGGATACCAGTCGCGTTGCTGCAATGCCACGATGGCGGGCGTGTTACGGCGGAGATCCGCAAGCAGGCCGCTGACCCCATAACCAGGCCGACCGTCGTTGAATCCCACAATCACCGGCCGGCTCCAGAAGAACCGCGATGCGCTCCTGCGTTCAGCCGTGACGTAGGCGCCCGACGAGAAACCAAACACGTAC
>JBPYFA010000434.1:0-11842 GCA_051986585.1 Vicinamibacterales bacterium
TGCGGATCTTGCGACCAAGCTCGACGTGAAGGCCAAGGACGTGCTGAAGAAGCTGATGGATCGCCGCCTGATGATGACGATCAACAGCACGCTCGACGACGACACGGCGGCGATGATCGCGCGGGAGTTCGGCGCCGACGTCAAGATGCAGACGTTCGAGGAGGAGATGCTGCAGGTCGAGGCGGAAGACATCAACCCCGCCGATCTCGTCACCCGTGCGCCAGTCGTGACCGTGATGGGCCATGTCGACCACGGCAAGACGACGCTGCTCGACGCGATTCGTTCGGCGCGCGTGGCCGAACGCGAAGCCGGCGGCATCACCCAGCACATTGGCGCTTACGCGGTCACGGTCAACGATCGGAACGTGGTCTTTCTCGACACGCCCGGCCACGAAGCGTTCACGATGATGCGCGCGCGCGGTGCGCGGGTCACCGACGTCGTCATCCTCGTCGTCGCAGCCGACGACGGCGTCATGCCGCAGACGCGCGAGGCGATCGATCACGCGAAGGCGGCCGGGGTTCCGATCCTGGTCGCGATCAACAAGATCGACAAGCCGAACGCGAATCCCGAACGTGTGAAAAAGGAACTGTCCGATCTCGGACTGACGCCGGAAGCGTGGGGCGGATCCACCGTCATGGTGGAGGTGTCGGCGAAGAAGAAAGAGAACCTCGATCTTCTTCTGGAGATGATCCTGCTCGTCACCGAGCTCAGCGAGCTGAAGGCGAACCCGAAGCGGAACGCCTCGGGCACGGTACTCGAAGCCAAGCTCGATAAAGGGCGTGGGCCGGTGGCGACGATCCTGGTACAGGACGGCACGCTTCGCGTCGGCGACACGTTCATCGCCGGCACTATCGTCGGCAAGGTCCGTGCGCTCATCGACGACCGCGGTCGCCAGATCAAAGGCGCCGGGCCGGCGACACCGGTCGAAGTGCTCGGCCTCGGCGGATTGCCGGCGCCTGGTGATGCATTCCAGGCGCTCACTGACGCTGCCAAGGCGCGTCAGATCGCGCTGTTCCGTCAGACCCAGGCCAAGGAAAAAGCGCTCGGAGGCAAGGGCACGCGGCTCACGCTCGAATCGCTGCAGCAGCAGATCGCTGAAGGCGACATGAAGGAACTGCCGATCATCATCAAGGCCGACGTGCAGGGCTCGGCCGAGGTGCTCGGTGACACGCTGACGAAGTTGAGCGACGAGAAGGTCAAGATCCGGATCATCCACAGCGGCGTCGGCGCGATCAACGAATCCGACGTGCTGCTGGCCTCGGCCTCGAACGCGATCATCATCGGCTTCAACGTGCGGCCGGACCGCAATGCCGGCGATGTTGCCGACCGCGAGAAGGTCGACATCCGCCTGCACTCGGTCATCTACAACGTCGTCGATGAGATGAAGAAGGCGATGGCCGGGCTGCTCGAGCCGACCTACAAGGAAGTGCGGATTGGCACCGCCGAAGTCCGCGACACGTTCAAGACGCCGAAGTTCGGGACGATCGCCGGCTGCATGGTGCTCGACGGACGAATCACGCGGACCGGCGACACCCAGGCACGGCTGCTTCGCGACAACGTCGTGATCCACGAAGGCAAGATCGGCTCGCTGCGACGCTTCAAAGACGACGTGTCGGAAGTGAAGGCCGGCTTCGAGTGCGGCATCGGCTTCGATCGATACAACGACATCAAGGTTGGCGACATCATCGAGGTCTTCGTCGTCGAGAGGGTCGCCGCGCCGGTATAAAAGAAAAAGGGACAACTCTTCGCTGTCCCTTTTTCCTCTCTCTTTTTATGGTTCAGCGAGCATCGCGTGTCGGCGACCAGATTCAGGCGGAACTCGCGTCGCTCCTGACACGGGAAGTTCACGATCCGGGCATCGGATTTCTCACCATCACCAGCGTGCGTGTCTCGCCTGATCTTCAGCAGGCGCGCGTCTATTACACGACCATCGGAGACGACAAGGCGAGGCGCGAGTCGGCGCGGGCGCTGGATCGGGCGATGCCGTTTCTGCGTCGTCAGATTGGCCAACGGCTTCGCCTGAAGCGTGTCCCTGAGCTGACGTTCTTCTACGACGAATCGATCGAAAAGGGCGATCGCGTCGAGCGCATTCTTCAGGAGCTTCAGGCGGAACGGGCTGCGCGGCCCGTCATCGAAGAAGACATTCACGGTCCCAGCGATGATGATCAATGAACCGATAGAGGCTGCAGCTTCCGCAGTGCGTCGAATCTGCGACGAAATCCACCATCGCCAGCGTTTCCTGCTCACCTCCCACGCCAGACCCGACGGCGACTCCATCGGATCGCAGCTGGCGATGGCCTTCGCGCTCGACCGGCTCGGGAAGAACGTGCGCATCGTCAACGCCGATCCCGCGCCGGACCACTATCAGGATTTTCCGGGAATGGATCGGATCGAGATCGCGAGCGCCGTCACCCCTGACGTCGACGCCGTGATCGTGATGGAGTGCAGCGACCTGAGCCGCGCGGGCGTGGCAGGGCTCGACGGGCAGTTCCTGATCAACATCGACCATCATGCCGGCAATCGGATGTACGGCGCCGTCAACTGGCACGACGAGTCGGCGGCGGCGTGCGGTGAAATGGTGTTCGACGTGATTCGCGAGCTGGGCGTGCCGCTTACCCTCGAGATTGCCACGCACATCTACCTCGCCATCCTCACCGATACGGGATCGTTTCATCATTCGAACATCACCCCGCGCACATTCGACATCTGCCGCCAGACCGTCGAAGCGGGCGTGAACCCCGCGGCCATGGCGCGGCGCGTATTCGACAGCAACAGCTTCGGGAAGCTGAAGCTGATCGGAGCGCTGCTCGATTCCATGGAGCTCGCCGACGAAGGGCGACTGGCGATCCTCTACATGGACGAGACCATGCTGTCGTCGTGCGGCTGCACGCACAACGACACCGAGGGGCTGATCAACCTGCCGCTGACAGCCCGGGAAATTCAGGCCGTCGTGTTCTTCAAGGTCGGCCCCACCGGTGAAGTGCGCGTCAGCATGCGGTCCAAATACGACGTCGACGTTCGCGCCGTCGCCGGCCAATTCGGCGGCGGTGGCCACAAGAACGCCTCCGGCTTCACCGTGACCGAACCCCTCGATCAGGTGCGCCCCCGGATCATCAAGTTGATCGTCGAAGCCATCGAGCGAGGACTTAGGAGTAGGCCCTGAAAAGGCTGAAGGTTGAATGTTGAATGCTGAATGAATTTTTTAGCGGCGCGGTCGGTTGACCGCGCCAATTCAGAATTCAGCAATCAGCATCTTCATGCAACTCCGAACCAATCAGCAACAGGAGTCGATCCTGAAAAGGCTGAGGGTTGAATGTTGAATGCTGAATGAATTCTCGAGCGGGGTGGTCGGTTGACCGCGCCAAGTCAGAATTCAGCAATCAGCATCTTGATGCAACTCCGAACCAATCAGCAACAGGAGTCGGCCCTGAAAATGGTGAATGTTGAATGCTGAATGAATTCTCGAGCGGGGCGGTCAGTTGACGGCGCAATTCAGAATTCAGCGTTCAGCACCTTCAGTCAGCTCCGAAACGATCAGCAATCGCCAATCAGCATTCCTACTTCAGCATTCAGCATTCAAAATTCAGCATTTGCATGGCTTCCATAGACGGCGTTCTCGTCGTCGACAAACCCGCCGGGCCGACGTCTCATGACGTGGTGGCGCGTGTGCGGCGCGCACTGAAGACTCCGCGTGTCGGCCATACGGGAACGCTCGACCCGCTGGCGACTGGCGTGCTGCCGGTGGTCGTCGGACGCGCGACGCGGCTCGCGTCGTTTCTGAGCGGCGACGAAAAGGAGTATGTCGCCGGCATCCGGCTTGGCCTTGCGACAGAGACGTACGACGCGGCCAGCCGCGAAGCCGTGCCGCCGCCACCGGCCGCGGTCACTACTGATCTCGTGCAGGAGGCGCTCACCAGATTTCGTGGCACGTTCGATCAATCTCCTCCTCCGTACTCCGCGAAAAAACTGGGTGGCGTACGAGCCTATAAGCTGGCGAGAAGCAGCACGCCTGTTCAACCTGAGCCGGTAAGCGTCACGGTGCATCAGCTCGTCCTGGAGCGGTACGGCGAAGGGTTGTTGATGCTACGGGTCCGCGCCTCGGCCGGTTTTTACGTGCGCTCGCTGGCCCACGACCTTGGCCGGGTGCTGGGGTGCGGCGGGCACCTGGAGACGCTGCGTCGAGTGAAGGCCGCTTCCTTCACCGAAGAGATGGCGGTGCCGCTCGATCGGATTGAGCACGACGGGTTGGACGCGGCGCGCTGGCTGGTACCGTTGGATCAGCTGCTACAGGAAATTCCTGGAGTCGTCCTGAGCGATCGCGGATTGAAACGAGCCGTTCATGGAAACCACCTGTCACCCGAGGACGCCTCACCGCCGGTTGTGAGCCCGGGCGTTGTCCGTTACCGCCTGATCGACGCGGCCGGCCACCTGATAGGCATTGCGGAGCCACGGGGAGGCGGGCTTTTGCATCCGATTATCGTTCTGGTGTAAAATATTGAGTCGCTTAGAATTGTCATTGCCCCAACAGGGGCAGCAACGGCGGGCTGGAGCGGGGACGACCGAGTTTCTGCGCTCTGGGCCGTGCGTGGAGGAAGCAGCGTGGCCTTTACGAAAGATCGCAAGTCGGAAGTCATCGGCTCGTACAAAACACACAACTCGGACACCGGATCTCCCGAGGTGCAGGTCGCGCTTCTCAGCGAGCGCATCAATTACCTCACCGAGCATTTCAAGACCCACGCGAAAGACCATCACTCGCGCCGCGGCCTTCTGAAGCTGGTCGGTCAGCGGCGTCGCCTGCTGGACTACCTGAAGCGAAAGGACACCGATCGCTACGCCGACCTGATCAGGCGGCTCGGCATCCGAAAGTAAGCCGCGGATGAACACGGACCGGCACGGATTTCTCAACCCTCGGATCAACACGGACCGGCACGGTTTTTTGGGCTGGCGCGTGTCCTCAGGTTCTGGACACCACGCGGACAGGTTCCGCTGACGGTTACAAGGCGAGAGGACGCGATCGTCCCTTCGAATGAGCACCCGTAAAAAGCTGGCGCAGCTCTCACAGACAGAAAGATAGAAAGACAGACATGCACACACGCGAAATTTCCCTAGGCCGCCAGACGATCTCGATTGAAACCGGTCGTCTCGCAAAGCAGGCCGACGGTTCAGTGATCGTCCGATCCGGCGACACGATGGTTCTGGTCACCGCCTGCACCGCACCTACTCCTCGCGAAGGAATCGATTTCCTCCCGCTCACCGTCGATTACAAGGAATACACCTACGCATCCGGGCGCATTCCGGGCGGGTTTTTCAAGCGGGAAGGTAAACCAACCGAAAAGGAAGTGTTGACCAGTCGTCTGATCGATCGGCCGATCCGTCCGATCTTCCCAGCCGGCTGGCGGAACGAAACCCAGATCATCGCGCTCGTGCTCTCGGCCGACGCCGAGAACGACTCTGACGTTCTGGCAATTACCGGCGCCTCGGCGGCCCTGGCGCTCTCGAGCATTCCGTTCACGCGAACCGTTGCCGGCGTTCGCGTCGGCCATGTCGACGGCGAGCTGGTCGTCAATCCGACCTTCGAGCAGCGAAAGCGCAGCCGCCTTGACCTCGTCGTCGCGGGCACCAAAGACGGGATCGTGATGGTCGAAGCGGGCGCCAAGGAAGTGACCGAAGAGGAAATGGTTCAGGCGCTGGATCGGGCCCATTCGGCAATCAAGGACATCGTGGCCGGCATCGACGCTTTGGCGCAGCAGGCGGGCAAGAACAAACAGACGGTCACGCCGCGGGAAATTGGCAAGGAGTTCTATCGCGAGGTCGAAGAAAAGGTGCTCGTTCCGCTCGCCGATGCGATGCGGATTCAGGACAAGCTCGAGAACTACGGCACCGTCGATCAGGTGCTCGCCGACTTGATCGCGAGCATTCCGGAAGGGGAAGTCGAGCGCAAAGTCGACGCCAAGGCCATCTTCAAGGAATTGAAGGAAAAGGTGCTGCGCGACGAGATCCTCGAGCGCGGCATGCGGCTCGACGGCCGCAGCTTCGACCAGATTCGACAGATCACGATCGAGGTCGGCGTGTTGCCGCGCGCGCACGGCTCGGCGGTGTTCACGCGCGGCGAGACGCAGGCGCTCGTCACCGCGACGCTCGGAACGGCCGACGATCAGCAGAAAGTCGAAACCGTCGATGGCGAAACGTGGAAGCGCTTCATGCTCCACTACAATTTCCCGCCGTTCTCGGTCGGCGAAGTCGCGTTCATGCGCGGCCCCGGCCGGCGAGAGATTGGCCACGGCGCTCTCGCCGAGCGCGCGCTGGCGCCGATGATGCCCGCCGAAGAGAAGTTCCCCTACACCGTCCGCGTCGTGTCCGACATCCTCGAATCCAACGGCTCGTCGTCAATGGCTTCGGTCTGTGGCGGATCGTTGTCGATGATGGACGCGGGCGTGCCGTTGAAGGCTCCTGTCGCCGGTGTGGCGATGGGCCTGGTGATGAACGAGGAGAACGGCAAGTACGCGGTCCTGACCGACATCGCCGGCGCCGAGGATCATTACGGCGACATGGACTTCAAGGTCGCCGGCACGGCTGAAGGCATCACCGCGCTGCAGATGGACATCAAGGTCTCCGGCATCACCATGGAGATCATGCGCAAGGCGCTCGCGCAAGCGCGCGAGGGTCGCCTGTTCATTCTCGGCAAGATGCACGAAACGCTGTCGCAGTCGCGAACCAACGTCTCCCGCCATGCGCCACGAATCGTGACCATCCGGATCCCGGTCGACAAGATCCGCGACGTCATCGGCCCGGGCGGCAAGATGATCCGCAGCATCATCGAACGCACCGGCGTGAAGATCGATGTCGAGGACGATGGCCGTGTGAATGTCGCATCGGCTGACGAAGCCTCGGCGGCCAAGGCGATCGGGATCATCCAGGAGCTGACCGCCACGCCCGAACTGAATAAGACCTACATGGGCAAGGTCCAGCGGATCACCGATTTCGGCGCGTTCGTTGAAATCATGCCTGGCCTCGACGGCCTTCTGCACGTCTCGGAAATCGCGCACTACCGCGTGAAAGACGTGCGCGACGAGCTCAAAGAGGGGGATCAGGTGATGGTGAAGGTGATCAACATCGATCCATCGGGCAAGATTCGCCTCAGCCGAAAGGCGCTGCTCGTCCCTGAAGAGGGACAGGGCAAGGCTACCGAGAAGGCCGAAGGCCGCCGATAAGATGAGTTGGGGCGGCGAACCAAAGCCGCCGCCCCCGCGTCTTATCCATAACCTCAACCCTTGGTGAGCCTGGGTCGAGGGCCTGCGAGCCTGGGGGCCCGATGAGCACCATCCCGCACCGCGCCGTTCTCGCTGCACTATTGGTCGGCGGTCTTCTCCTGGCAGGTGTGTCCGCACACATGTTGACGCCCGCACAGGGCGCCACACGCGAATTCACGATCACCGGCGATCAATTCGCATTCAAGCCGCTACGCCTCGAAGTGCAGAAGGACGACCTGGTGAAGATCACCTTCACCGCCAAGGACATCGCCCACAGCTTCACGATCGATCAATACCGGATCGCCAAGCGCGCAGCGGCCGGCCAGACGGTCGTCTTCGAATTCCGCGCCGACCAGCCCGGCACCTACCGTTTCTACTGCAACCTCACCACCGACGAACGCTGCCGTCGCATGGAAGGCGAGCTGGTGGTGAAATAGATCGATTGCGGATTGCGGATTGAAGATTGGCGATTTTGGGATTGCGGATTGCCGATTGAGATTGCGGATTGTTGATTGGATTGCGGATTGTTGATTGAGCAGGAGCCAAATCAACAATCGGCAGTTTCAATCCGCAATCGGCAGTTTCAATCCGCAATCGACAATCTCAATTGACAATCCGCAATCGCACAATCGCCAATCTTCAATCCGCAATCCGCAATCGACTGTGGCGTCGTCCATAGCCGAAGTAGAGGACGACGCCGACGACCATCCAGATGACCAGCCGCTCCCAGGTCGCACGCGGCAGGCCGAGCATCAGTGTGAAGCTGACTGCCGCGGATAGCAGCGGCAGCACGGGCACCCAAGGCATGCGAAACGGCCGCTCGAGATCGGGGCGCGAGCGGCGGAGCACGATGATGCCGAGTGAGACGATGACGAAGGCCATCAGTGTCCCGATGCTGACGAGAGAACCGAGCGTGCCGATTGGTGTCAGTCCTGCTGCCAGTGCGACGACGATTCCGGTGACCAGCGTCGAGATGTGGGGTGTGTGGAAGCGCGGGTGTACGAGGCCGGCCCATTGCGGCAGCAGTCCGTCGCGCGACATCGACATGAAGATCCGCGGCTGCGCGAGCATCATCACCACCATCACCGAGCTCAACGCCGCCAGTCCACCCACCGTCACCAGCACCTTGACCACTGCCATAGTGGTCTGCCACGGGGTGGCGATGGATTTGTCCGCGGCCGCCTCGATCGTCAGCACCAGCGGCGCCGCTTGATTCAGCATCGACTTGTAAGGCACGAGGCCAACCATCTCGCCCGACACCAGCACGAAGAGCACGGTGCAGATGGCAAGCGAACCGAGGATGCCGCGCGGCATGTCGCGCTGGGGGTTGCGGGCTTCCTGCGCTGAAGTGGACACGGCATCGAAGCCGATGTACGCGAAAAAGATCACGCCCGCGCCTCGGAGCACACCACTCCAGCCGTACTCGCCAAACGTGCCGGTGTTCTTCGGAATGAACGGGTGCCAGTTTGCCGGATCGATGAAGATCGCGCCGGCGGCGATCACGATCAGAAGGACCGCAATCTTCGTGATCACGATCGCGCCGTTGACCGATGCGGCCTCGCTCACGCCGGCGATCAGAAGCGCGGTCACCAGAACCGTGACGACGATCGCGGGAACGTTCAAGACTGCCGTGATCGGATCGCCGCCGGCGACCTGAACAACGGTTCCTGGAGCGGCGCTCAACGCTGCCGGAAACGAAAGGCCCAGTTGCGCCAGCAGGGTGACCAGAATCCCCGACCAGCCAACGGCGACCGTTGCGGCTCCCAGTGCGTATTCGAGAATCAGATCCCAGCCGATGACCCAAGCAATGAACTCGCCGAGAGTGGCGTAGGCGTAAGTGTAGGCAGAACCGGCGACCGGAACGGTGGACGCGAATTCTGAGTAACAAAACGCAGCCAGGACGCTCGTGACACCGGCAATCACCATCGAAAGGACGATCGCCGGTCCGGCATTGGCCGCCGCAGCCTGGCCCGTCAACACGAATATGCCCGTGCCGATGATGGCGCCGACGCCGAGCATGACGAGCTGCCAGACGCCGAGCACGCGCTTCAGCCCGCCGCTACCCTCCCCTAACTGTTCTTCTTTGATCTGTTCGATCGACTTGGTCGCGAATATGGACATGCCGGAAGCGTGTCCGGAAGGGCTGCCGGAAGTCCTCAAAGCGGGCTGAATGTGTCGCAGGAAACCTTTAAGTTGTTCTTAAGGCGGGATAACATCCGATTTCAGTGACACTTCCTGCGGAATCGGTCGCTGTTCCGCCGCCGCCCTTACCACCCGTCAGCTTCGGCGCGTTCACGTTCGATCGGCTGAATGGTCTGTTGCGCGAGGGGGCACGTGAGATTCCTTTGCCTCCACGGGTTCTTGGCGTCCTCGATCTGCTCGTCTCTCGCCCTGGCATCGTGGTCTCCAGGCAGGAATTGATCGACGCCGTC
The DNA here is from genome assembly GCA_051986585.1 of Vicinamibacterales bacterium. Lineage (GTDB taxonomy): Bacteria > Acidobacteriota > Vicinamibacteria > Vicinamibacterales > 2-12-FULL-66-21 > JALZOC01. Next base: position 9,683 of record JBPYFA010000434.1, read on the forward strand.
TGGCGGGAAGCGTTTGTCACCGATACGTCGCTTGCTGAGGCCGTCAGCGTGCTGAGGCAGGCGCTCGGGGACGATCCGCAGTCGCCACAGTACATCCAGACGGTACATCGCCGCGGCTACCGCTTTGTCGCTCAGGTCACGGCGAGCCCCGCGATTACGGCTACTGCAGGCTCGACCCTGAACGCGGCTGTGCTGGACGACCGAACCGCACCCTCGATCAGCAAGCAGTTCCTCCCTTGGGGAATCGCCGCGTTATGCGCGGTGCTGGCGGCGATCGCGGTCTGGCAATACACGCACTTTCGCGCGCCGATGGCCCCCGTGGTCAGGATGCGCATTGAGCCAACGCCCGGAACATCGTTCGATCTGCGCGCGCCCGCGATCGCGCTGTCGCCCGACGGCCTGACCCTCGCCTGGTCGGCGTGCGATTCGATCTGCCGACTTTACGTCCGCGCCATCGACCAGCTGGACGCGCAAGCGCTGCCGGGGACCGACGATGCGAGCGCGCCGTTCTTTTCTCCCGATGGACGCTCGATTGGTTTCTTCGCCAGCGGCAAGTTGCAGAAGGTGGCGATCGCGGGCGGCATGCCGGTCGCCGTTGCCGAAGCGTCACAGCCGTTTGGTGCGGTCTGGCTTCCTGACGGTCACATCGTCTTTGCCGCGTCTGAGCACGGCGGACTGATGCGGGTCGCCGATTCAGGCGGCAACAGCGAACAGCTGACCCTGCCGTCAGCAGATGCTGGCGAAGTGCGTCATTGCTGGCCTGCGATTGCGCCCGGCGGACAGGCACTCCTCTTCACGATCGCGGCCGCGCCGGATCAGGAAGCGCCAGGCCGGATTGCATTGATGCCGATCGGCCAGCGGACCGCGTGGCAGACCATCCTGGAGAACGCGGACGCGGCACGCGCGGTGTCGCAGGACTACATCGCGTTCTCACGTGGGGCCGAGATCCACGCGATTGCCTTCGACCGCGCACGTCAGCAGCTCGCGGGCGCGGATCAGACCGTGATCAGCAACGTCGCCCGGGCTCAGTTCGCGTTCAGTTCGTCCGGTGCATTCGTTTATGCGATCGGTGGCGAGGCTGAGAGACCGTCGCTGACGTGGATCCCGCCGACCGATCGATCGGTCTCGAGCGACCTTGCAGCCTTCCACGATCTGACGGTGGCGCCTGACGGATCCCGGATCGCCGGCGTCAATAGCGGCGACATTTGGGTTGGCGACATCAATCGAGGGACGACGACTCGCTTGACGCACGGCGGCACGAACGTCAGCCCAACATGGAATGCGGATGGATCGATCGTGTACTACGCGGCCCGAAATGGCGGACCATTTGAGGTCTGGCAGAGAGAGAGTTCGGGCACATCACCGGCGAAACTGACGCTGTCAGTAGCAACGCGCCACCGGCATGCCTTTCCGACGTCTGTCTCACGCGATGGCACACGAATGTCGTACACCGAGAGCGGAGGAGCGACGCGGGGTGACGTCAAGGTTGTATCGCTCCCTGATAACGCGCTGGTCGCAGCGGTCGAGACTCCGTTCGACGAAATCAATGGCGCGCTGTCGCCCGACGGCCGGCTGCTCGCGTATCAGTCGGACGAATCCGGCCGGTGGGAAATCTACCTGCTCGAGATCGACGATCGTCAGCGGATCGCGATTTCATCGTCTGGCGGCCGGCAACCTGTGTGGTCAGTATCCGGCAATTCGGTCATCTACCGAGCTGGGAAGTCGACCATGCGGGTGTCGATCGATGCATCGGGCCACCCAGTCGGTCCCCCGATTGCTGTTCCCACGCCTCCCGGCGCTGTCGTCGTCGGAATCTCTGGCGATCGGATTCTCGCGCGGGTCGGCAGCGAGGCGCCAGCTGTACACGCCGTGCTCACGCTCGAATGGGCGCGCGACCTGCAGCGCATCCTGGGACCGCCAACGACGGCGCTGCCGCGGTGAGCGCTTGCCGAGAGCCGCGTGCAGTTTGTTCAATGTGCGCCAGCGAATTGGGACTCAATGATTGCGTACCCACTCAATCGGCGTTGTCAGGCAGTTCTACGAATAATCGAAATCTGCTGATCCGGACGACCTCTTGCCTGGCATGGTTCGCGCACACGCCGACGATGTTAGGATTGGGGGCGCGATGAGCATCGAGGATGTGCGGACGGAGATGCGCGA
>JBPYFA010000435.1:0-6577 GCA_051986585.1 Vicinamibacterales bacterium
TGCTGCCTCGCAGAATTCGCGTGAGGTGGGCGGGTTCTTTCAAGTGATCGCGACCGCGGCGCCAGGCCGGACGCTGATCGAACTCGACCGCGCGATCGCCGACGCGATTGCGACGCTCGCCGCCGAGGGACCAACCGCACCGGAGATCGAACGCTGCCTGGCACAGGCGGAAGCCAACTTCGTGTTCCGGCTCCAGACGGTTGGCGGGTTTGGCGGGAAGTCGGATCAACTGAACGCCTACAACGTCTTCCTTGGGGACCCCGGGTTCTTCGAGCGCGATCTGGATCGGTATCGCCGGGTGACGCCGGCTTCGCTGCAGCGCGCGGCTGGAGAGTGGCTGAAGCCTGAGCAGCGCGTCACGCTCAGCATCGTCCCTCGAGGGCGGAAAGAGCTGGCCCTGCCCGGCTCCGAACCGGTGGCGGTGTCGTGATGCGAGCCGATCGCACGCGCCTGCCGGCGCTCGGCGCCGATCCGCAGCTGCACTTCCCCGAGATTCAGCGACGGACACTGGCGAATGGGCTGCGCGTCTGCACGATCGAGCATCGCGCCGTTCCGCTCGTCAGCTTCCTTGCCCTGCTGCCAACCGGCGCATCGGCCGATCCGATCGAGCGGCCCGGACTCGCCGCCATCACCAGCGATATGCTCGACGAAGGGTGCGGCGACTTCGACGCGGTGGAACTGCACGACGCGCTGGGCCGGATTGGCGGACACCTCGATTCGGAGATTGGCTCGGACGCGACGATTCTGACCTTGTCCAGCCTGGCGCGCTTCGCCGGCCGCGCCTGCGGGCTGCTCGCCGACATGATCATCCGTCCACGGTTCGACGCGGCCGACTTCCATCGAGTCCGCGAGCTCCGTCTGAACCGGTTGATCCAGCTGCGTGACCTCGCGCCAGCGCTCGCCGACCGCGCCTTCGCCCGGATGCTGTATGGCGATCATCCGTATGGCCACGTTCCGCTCGGGACGGAATCGTCGCTGCAATCGGTGACGCTCGAAGAAGTGCGCCGATTCCACGCCGCGATGTGCACGCCATTGCAGACGACCGTGATCGCGGCCGGAGATGCATCGCACGACGCGCTCGCCGGGGTGGTCGAAGCGGCGTTTGGCGGCTGGACCGGATCGTCGGCGGATGGTCACCAGGTCGATCCCTCGCTCTGGCCGCTGCCGCCGCAGGCGCAGGATCGCCTCGCGATCGTCCATCGCCCGGCGGCGGCGCAATCCGAGCTTCGCATCGGCCACATCGGTGTGCCGCGACGAACGCCCGACTATCACGCGCTCATCGTGCTGAACATGATCCTCGGTGGACAGTTCATCAGCCGTATCAACATGAATCTTCGCGAGGAGAAGGGCTACACCTACGGCGCGCGCACCTCATTCGACTTCCGGCGCGGGCCGGGGCCGTTTGTGTTCAATGCGAGCGTGCAGTCGGAGGTCACCGTCGACGCGATCGTCGAAGCGCTCGACGAGCTGCAAGCGATCCGCGGCTCGCGTCCTGTGACTGATGCGGAACTGCACACCGGCCGTGCGGCGCTGACGCGCGGCTTCCCGCGCAATTTCGAAACCGCCGAACAGATCAGCCGTGGCGCCGCGCAGCTGGCGCTCTACGATCTGCCGGACGATTACTTCTCCACCTTTGTCCCGAAGGTCCTCGCGATCGATGCGTCGGCGGTGACTCGCGTCGCGGAACAACACATCGACCCTTCAAGATTCCTCACGGTGATCGTCGGCGATCGCGACAAGGTCGTACCGGCATTGCCGCGATTGAATCTCGGTAGCGCAACGGAGGTGACGTCGGTCTGAGGCCCGAAGTGAACCGTTCTGACGCCGGCTCCGTCCAACTGACAGTTATGCGGGGTCGATGTACACTGTACCGATTCCTATGAGCCTAGCTCAGCGCACTCTCAGCCTCGCAGGGATCATCGGGATCCTGACCGCGGCGTTCGCGGCCGGGTTGATTTACCTTCTTGTTACACAGCCAGTGAGCACCGCTGAAAACATTGCCAATGGGGAGGTCTCTCCCATCGTGCGCGCCGTCGCTGGCGTCCTCTACGACGCACTTCGCGGCATCCTGAAGTTTCTCTAAACGTGCTGATTTTCAATTGCTGATGTCTGATTTGCGGATGAACAGCAGTCAGGAATCAGCAACTACAGCGTCCTGTTCAAGAACCTACACAGCAGCAACCCATCCATCCATTTGAACGGTGTAATGCCCGTGCTGTAGTGGCCGCAGGGCAGCACGGCGACTTCGTGATCGATACTGCGGTGCCGGAACTCTTCGACGAGCATCTTCGACAGCGTGACCGGGAACGTCAGATCGTAGCGCGCATACACCAGCAGCACTTGTTTGCCGCGGAGCCGTTCGAGGTACGGAAAGGGAGAAATCGGCATCCAGATCCGTCGAAGCGTGTCGAGCTGAATCTGACCATTGAGGCTGGCGCGGACATGCTCGGTCGAGAGCCCTTCCCAGATGACATCGGCGAAATACGGAGAGATGTGATTGAGTGCCGCTGTCCGCACGAGCGGTTCGTGGGCGGCGGTCAGCATCGCCAGGCACGATCCAAGGCTGGTCCCGAGGATGCCAATCGACGTGTAGCCTTCTTGCGCCAGCCACGCAATCGCCCGCCTGGTATCGAGTACGGCCTGCCGGCACACCTGCGCAGTGCGCCCGACATTGGAACTGACGATGTAATCGGCGCGACGCAGTTCCGGCGGCATTCGTGCGTCGTGATACGGCAGACTCAATCGCAGCGCGGTGATGCCGAACTTGTTCAGCAGCCGGCACAAGCCGACGTGTCCTTCGGCGTCGGCGTTCCACTGCGGCAGCACGACGACCGCACGGCTGCGGCCACGGACCGAATCCTCCGGAAAATACCGTGCGTGCACCAGATTGTTTTCTGGATGGGGTGTGGTGACGGCGCTTGGAAACAGGAGATGATCGCCGTTCAGCGTGTATGCATCCGAGGGGGGCAGCGAAAAGAACGTCTCGCTGTTTGCGACGGTGCGTGACGCCCAGGCGGACAGGCGCCTGGCGACATCGTCATCCGCGTCCTCCAGATCTTCGATCCATTCGAGCCCCCACTCGAATGGACGAACGACTCGATTCTCCGCTGCCGCCGCGAGCCGGCGCTCCCAGTTGTGAAACACCCGTGTGATCAAACCTGACCCTCTTGTCGGCAACCTTGTTGCAATTGTGGTTGCGCATGATTGAACAACCCTCTAAACCCGACACGCCTCAACCGCCGGACGTGATCAATCACCTGCCGCCGCCGAAGTATCCGGTGCCTCCGGGTGACCCGGCCGCGGAAGAAGACACGCCCGATATTCACCCGGTGCCGCCTCCGACCGATCCGTCACCACCGGTACTGTAGGGTTCGACACGTGCGGCGAGTTGTATGAGTTGACTCGCCGCACCGAAATGGCCGACCAGCTGCAGGCCCACCGGCCATCCGTCGCGCGTTGTGCCTGCCGGCAACGCGATCGCGGGATGGCCGGTAATATTGAAGAGCTGCGTGAGCCGCAGCATCGCGCCGCGCACCGGTTCTTTTGTTCCGTCTATGTCCACCATCGCGACACCAAGCTCGGGCGCAGGCAAAGGCTGCGATGGGAGCAGTAGCGCGTCGCAGCCGCGGAGCGCGGTGTCGACGGCACGTCGCAGCACCTCGCGCAACTGCATCGCGCGGACGTAATCCTCCGCCAGCACATACCGCCCCATTTCCAGCCGCAGGCGCACTCCGGGCGAATACCGATCCGCGTGGGCGGCTAGCAGGGGAGCGTGGTACCACGATGCTTCGGGCAGGACGATATGCAAGTACACGTCGGCGGTCCGCGCAGCGTGCTCGATTGCGATCGTCCGAACCTGATGGCCGGCTCTGCTCAGTGCCTGCCGGGTGCGGACCAGCGCAGCCCGCACCTCCGGATGCAGTCGATCGCAGAAATACGGCTCGGGGACTCCAAGGACCAAGGGCCGGTCCTGTGCCCGCTCGGGTGGGGGAGTCGCGCCGCGCAACGCGTCGAACATGATCGCGACGTCCTCGACGGTTCGCGCCATCGGTCCGACGTGATCGAGGGTCGTACTGAGCGGAACGATCCCTTCGCAGGAGAGTTCGCCATACGTGGGTTTGAGGCCGACCGTGCCGCAGACCGCCGAGGGGATCCGAATCGAGCCGCCGGTATCGGTGCCGATTGATCCGAAACACATGCCTTCGACCAGAGCAACCGCGGCGCCTCCGCTCGAGCCACCTGGCGACTTCGACGGATCCTGTGGATGGTGAACGGGCCCGAACGCCGACTCCTCGCTCGTGGTGCCGAATGCGAACTCGTGCAGGTTGGTCTTGCCGATGATGACGGCACCTGCCTGCCGCAATCGGCTCACGATCGGCGCGTCCTGCGCCGGCAGTCTCGGCGGAACCGCCGAGCCGGACGTGGTCGGAGTTCCGGCGACGTCGACGAGATCCTTCACGGAAATCGGAATGCCATGCAGCGGCCCTCGATATCGGCCAGCGGCAATCTCGCGTTCGGCGTCGGCTGCGGCATTCTCCGCGCTGTCGGCCATCACCGTGATGAACGCGTTCAGCTCGAGCCGCGCCTCGATGCGATCGAGACATCCCCGTACCAGATCGACCGGTGACACCGCACCTGATTTGACCTGTGGGGCGATCTGCGCGATGGATGGCAAGGGAGACGTCATGGTTCGCCGTAACCGCGATCGATCAGGCGATCGGCGTCGCGCAGTGCTGCCATCGACCGCGCCAGGTTCTCCAGCAGCGGCTTCAACTCAGGCAGCCCACGTCGCTCTGCATCGTCACACGCGCTCTTCAACCAATCTTCGATAGACATCGGGGCAATCCACGAATCGTTGATACTGATGCGGGTCAGTTCTTGGTTTTGAGTTCTCTGTTCTTGGCTGTAGTTTATCGGTTTGTAGTTCTAGGTATTGGGTGCCGGACGACGACAAACCGAGAAGCACAAACCGAAACCGAAAACCTGAAACGAACGACAAACCAAAAACGAACGACAAACCAAGAACCACGAACCCCAACCGAGAACCCAAAACCAAAAACCAAGAACCGACGGGATCACAATTAGTCCCAGCTAAAACGTCACCATCGCTCTGAGCGTAATCGGCACCGTGAAAAAATGGTGGTCGACAGGCTGATTGAGGTGATTCCACGCAAACTTGACCGCCAGTTCCACGCCGAGCGGTCCTGAGCTGACGCCGCCGCCACCTTCGGCGTAGAATCGGTCGCCGTCGCCGAGGTCGCTGCGAATTCGACCGATGCCTCCACCGACAAACGCGTGGCTTCCCAATCCCCATCCTGGAGAATGGTCGGCAACAAAGAGCGCCGCGCCGAAGTCGTAAGCCCGCGCGCTTTGCAAGGTGTAGTCTGGCGGCGCGCCCGAACCCGTGAATGCGATCCGGATCGTCGGCAGATCCTCGCGACTGACTCTCAATCCGAGCGCCGGACCAACTGAGATGCCGAGCGGATACACTGTAATTCCGGCACCTCGTCCTGAGCGGTTGAATTCGAGGACATCAATCTGGATGGCTTCGTCGCGCGTTCGATACTCGTAAGCTTCAAACTGCGCGGCCGCAACGGGTCGTCCGACCAGATCCTGAAGCGGATACTCGAGGAAATGCAGCGGCTGCGTGTGCAGCCAGTCAGTGCTGACGCTGATGAACTGCCGCCGCGGCTTCTTCGGAGTATATGTTTGCGCGTCGGCCGGCGCGGCAGACCAGAGCGCGGCGACCGTTACGGCGGCCAGGACAAATCGATGAAGCATTCGATGCACGGCAGGTGAATGGTAAGCTACGTGGCACGCCGCACGCTGCTGGCGGCTGTGCCTGCCCACAGCTCCACGTCACTGGGCATCATGGAGATGCTTGCGGGGCGGAGCGTCGATTGGCTGAGTCGAACCTCATTAAAGGGTAGCGTACGCCGTGAGCGACCGCATCCTCGCCGCCGTCATGACGGCTCCCCGTCAGCCCATTGACATTCGAGAATTCACTCGACCCGACCTGCCGGTGGGGGCGGCGCTACTCCGCACGGTCCGCTCCGAGGTCTGCGGTACCGATGTGCACCTCTGGCACGGCCGTTTGGCCGGCGTTCCTTACCCGATTATCCCAGGGCACGTCTCTGCTGGCATTCTGGAATCGGTGCGGGGCTCGCTCAAGGGCCTCGACGGAACGTCGCTTCGCGAAGGCGACCGGGCTGTGTTCTTCGACGTGCATCGGACCTGCGGTCGGTGCCGGGCGTGCGTCATTCACCGCACACCGACGCGTTGCATCGCCCGTCGCGTGTACGGCATCACCGATCCGGCCGCGGAAGGGTTGTTCGGCGGATGGTCTCAAGCGGTCTACCTTGAACCCGGTGTGCAGATCGCGCGCCTTCCCGATCGGGTCTCGTTCGACCAGTACATCGGCGGCGGTTGTGGATTGCTCACGGCGATCCACATCATCGAGCGCGCAGCGCTCAGGTCCGGCGACACGCTGCTCGTGCAAGGGACGGGTGCCGTAGGGTTGTGCACGATCGCTCTGGCCCGGCTCTCCGGTGCATCGACGATCTTCGCGATTGGGGCT
>JBPYFA010000436.1:0-4844 GCA_051986585.1 Vicinamibacterales bacterium
CCGCGAGGGTGTTCAACAGCGCGCCCGGATCGATCGGATACCCCAACCGATCCAGCCGTTCGGCGATCTCGCGAATCCGTTGGATGCGATTGGTTCGCTGCGCCTTCAAGAAGTCGGCAAGCGATGCGTCGGTCGGATCGAGGAAGTACGCGAGCAAGTGCACATCGCGTTCTTCCTCGACGGCGGTGATCTCGACGCCGGGAATCAGTCGCAAGCCCAGATCGCGCGCCGCACTGGTTGCGTCGGCGAGGCCGGCGCAGCTGTCGTGATCGGTCACACTGATTGTTTTCAGGGCGCAGCTGGCCGCGCGCGAGACGAGATCGGCAGGCGAGAGCAGGCCATCCGATGCCGTCGTATGCAGATGGAGATCGATCAAGACAGGGCGGCAGCCTGGCGGCGCGGCCTTCGCTTCGCCGTGCGGCGGCGGCGGTGGCGCCGTTGCCGTTCGACCATCGAGCGGTACTCGCGAATCAGCAGCTCGAGGTGCGCGCGCTCCTCGTCGGCGAACTCGAGAAAAATCCGCTTCCCTTCCGAGTCCTCGAACTTGTCGCCGTAGCGCTTGAAGAACCGATGCGATCCCCGCTCACATTTGATGCCGATCATCAACGCTTGACGATCGTCGACGCCGTGTCCCAATCGCTCGGTCGCGGCTGAGAACAGCCCGTTCGCCGCGCCCTTGAAGAAGAGAAACGTCGGCCGCGATTCCAGCTGCGGATCCTGCTGCAGCAGGTCGCGATATCGTTTCTCGAGCGTGCCCAGATGCTCCTGCTCTTCGGCGGCGAGCTTTTCGAACACGCGACGGCCGCGCGCATCGCGCGTCAACGCCGCGGCGCGCGAATAGAATTCCAGTCCGCTTCGTTCGGTGGCGATCGCGATCCGCAGCGCGTCGCGAGCAAAGATGAGTTCGGTTGTCCCGCCCTCGATCGTTGACGCCCGGCCGGTCCGGCACGATTCGCATGTGCCATGAATCTGGAGCACGCTCTGACGCGCCGTGAAGTTGCGCGCCGCCGCGACTTCCTCCAGCAGCGCTTCAATGTCGGAGCTGAGGAACTCGAACGAGCGGTTGCAGGATTTGCAGATCAGATGGAAGTGCCGTGGGTGCCGGTACGAATGCTCGAACCGCAGCCGCCCTTCACCGAAGTCGACCTTGCGAGCGATGCCAGCTTCGACCATCCACTGAAGCGTGCGGTAGACGGTCGCGCGACTCATTTTCGCCGGCGCTGCAGACAACTCCGGCTTTGATGACTCTTCTCGTCGAATCAGTTCGACGAGATCCTCCGCCGTGAGGTGACCCTCCTGGCGCAGAAAGACATTGACGATGAGATCGCGCTTGCTGGAACGTTTGCTGCCGGCGGGACGAAGGCTGTCGAGATAGGCGGCTGGTTCCATTGCTCGCGAACCGTTCACCGCCTGTCCTGACCGCCCTACACGCTGAACGACGAACCGCAGCCGCAGGTGGACTTGGCGTTCGGATTCTTGATCGTGAATCCGCCGCCGGTCACGTTGTCCACGAAGTCGACTTCGGCGCCGCGAAGATAGCGCGCGCTGATCGGATCGACCAGCAGTTTCACGCCATTCGACTCGATGACCGCGTCGGTCGAGGCATCCCCTTCGCCTTCATCGATCATCAAACCGTACTGGAAGCCTGAGCAGCCACCGCCCTGAACGAATACGCGAAGGCCGGCGTCGAGCTTATTCTCTTCGGTCAACAGCTCCGTGATTTTCGAAGCCGCGGCCAGAGTGACATTAATCATGAGATAGGTTCTCCAGGTAACGAACTCTCTGAGTAATTATACGGGCCGACCGTATTCCCTTCAACGGACATCCCACCAAACTGAAACGCGTTCATAGGAATAAGTCTCTTATTTACTATGATTTAGACGGTAACAAGGGTGCGCTTGTTTCCGGATGCGGCCGGCCACATACTGAGAGCGATCGTGCACACACGCCTGTCCGACACCCCACGCTCATGACGATTCATTATCCGCCGGCGGCCACCGCCGCCGACACGTTCATTCGCGATCGTACTGTTCAACGTATATGGGACCGCGACATTGGCGTGTGGCGCGCCGCTCCCGGCAGCGCTGACGCCAAGTCAATTCAAACCCGCCTCGGCTGGCTTGATGTAGCCCGCACGATGTCGCCCGAACTCACGCGGATCGCCGCCCTGGCCGACGCCGTCAGAGCCGAGGGCATTCGAGCTGTCTATCTGCTCGGGATGGGTGGAAGCAGCCTGTGTGCGGAAGTGATCGCGTCGGTATTCGCCACGCCGAAAGACTGTCCGCACCTGACCGTGCTCGACACGACCGACGAACACACGATCACGCGGGCCGCCCGTCAATCCAACCCGCGCGAGACGCTCTTCATCGTCGCGAGCAAGAGTGGCGGCACGGTTGAAGTCGCGTCGATGGAGCGATTCTTCTGGGAACGCATGTTCGCCGCGGTTGGTGGCGACGCCGGCCGCCACTTCGTCGCGATCACGGATCCAGGAACGGCGCTTCAAAAGCTCGCCGAATCGCGTCGATATCGTGCCGTGTTTCTCAACCCGGCGGACATCGGCGGACGATTCTCCGCGTTGTCCCTGTTCGGCCTGGTTCCTGCGGCATTGATTGGCGCGCCCGCAGCCAGGCTCGCATCCGCCGGTCAGGCGATGGCGGAAGGATGCCGCCAGGAAAATCACACTAACGCGGGGCTCGAGCTCGGCGCCTTCATCGGAACCGCCGCGAAAGATGGACGAAACAAGCTGACCGTCGCACTCTCGCCGCGCCTCGCCTCTCTCGGCCTCTGGATCGAGCAACTGATCGCCGAGAGTACGGGCAAGCATGGCACCGGTGCTCTGCCGGTGGTCGACGAACCCCTCGGGACTCCGGACGACTATGGAAACGATCGCGCCTTCGTTTCGATTGCCACGGAGGTCGATTCGCCCGACGAGCACAAGCTGCGCGCACTCGAAGCCGCCGGCCATCCTCTCTTGCGCTTGACAACCAGGATCGACGATCTCGGAGCGGAATTCTTCCGCTGGGAATTCGCCACGGCGATTGCAGGTGCGGTGCTTGGAATCAACCCGTTCGATGAACCGAATGTGGCCGAAGCAAAGGAGAAGACGAAATCGCTGCTCAACGCGTACGCCTCGAGCGGACGTTTACCGGAGCCGGCCGCAACGGCGGCAAACGACAACGTCGCGGTGTTCAGCAGCCGATTCAGGGGCGCGTCACCAGCGGACGTCGTTCGGCAGGCGATTGAGTCGCTCGGCGCCGGGGACTACGTGGCGTTCCTTTCGTACCTTCCCGCCGACAGCAACGTGCAGTCCGAAATCGCGAACATTCGTCAGGCGATACGAAGCCGCGCGCGAGTAGCCAGCACCTTCGGCGTGGGCCCGCGCTATCTGCACTCGACCGGTCAGTTTCACAAAGGCGGGCCGAATTCAGCACTGGCCTTCGTGATCACGGCCGACGACGAGACGAACACGGAGATTCCTGAATCTGGCTACACCTTTTCGGTGCTGAAACGAGCGCAGGCTCTAGGTGACACGGAGACGCTCGAAGCGCACGATCGGCGAACGGTGCGCATTCACATCAAGAATGCCGCGGACGCGGCGGGCACGCTCGCGCAGGTATTTGCCGATGGGTTGGGGTAGGGTGGTTTTTAGTTTTCCGTTTTTAATTTTCCGTTTTCAGTTTTCGGTTTTTAGTTTTTGGTTTTTAGTTTTCGGTTTTCGGTTATTGGTTCCGGTTATCGGCTTGCTGTTCTCGGTTTAGGGATGACGACGAACGAAAAACCGCAAACCGAAACTGAGAACATAAAACCAAAAACCAAAAACGGACAGCAACCAGTTCTGACCCAAACGGCGTCTTGTCTATTTCATCGTCTCGAGCACCGCCCCCGACTCCGATTCCACCTCCTTGTGCAGGCTGTTGCCATGCGCGTCCATGGTGACGATGGCAGGAAAGTCGCGGACTTCTAGGTGCCACATGGCTTCCGGCGTGCCGAACTCCATCAGCGAGACACCGGTCACCTGTTCAATGCACCGCGCGTAGAACTGGGCGGCGCCGCCGATCGCATTCAGATAAACAGCCCCCGACTCCTGCAAGCCGGCCAGGGTTTTTGCGCCCATGCCTCCCTTGCCGACCACGGCACGGACGCCGTATCGCTTGATGATCTCCGCCTGGTAAGGTTCTTCTCGAATGCTCGTCGTCGGACCAGCGGCCGTCACTCGCCAGCCGCCCGAAGCAGCGCTGTCTTTCACCACCACCGGGCCGCAGTGATAGAGCACGGCGCCATGCAAGCCCACGGGAGGATCGTGTTTCATCAGGTGTGCGTGCACGGCATCGCGTCCCGTGAACATCGGGCCGGACACGAGCACCACGTCGCCGACTTTCAGCGAACGGACCTGCTCCTCGCTAATCGGCGCGCGAAGCGGGATCTCACGTCCCGTTCTCGGGAACCCGGCCGCGACCGCGTCCGGCGACAACATCGGCTGCGATGGCGTCGTGCCTTCACGGTAGAGCCACTCGGTAATCGCGCCGCTGGTTGCGTTCAGCTTCACGCCAAGACGCCGAAAGGCCCAACAGTCGTAGGCGACGGACACGAAGAAGCTGGCCGGCAGCCGGTTCAGCGCGCCGATCTTGCAGCCGATGAGCGAGGTGGCACCGCTGAAACCCATTGGGCCGACCATCAGCTTGTTTGCCTCGTTCATCACGGCAGCTTCGACTTCCGCAAGGCGCGGATCGGGATTGGTGTCGTCGAGGGTTCGGAACAGCTGCTCTTTCGCGTGAAGATACCCTGAAGTTCGATCGCCGCCGACACAGACGCCAACCGCCCCCGGGCTGCACCCCTTCCCCTGC
>JBPYFA010000437.1:0-2711 GCA_051986585.1 Vicinamibacterales bacterium
TGTGTCGGCATTCGCCGCGGTTGATGATCGGCCCGTCTCATTGACGACATGGCTGATGCCGCCGCTGCCGTTGACTTTGTCGAGGAAGATCGTGAACAGGTCGTGCAGGCTACCGGCCGGAAGAGAAGCAGGCACTTCGAACGCGTGGTCGGCGAAGATGTCGATCCCACGGTTGAAGAACGAGTAGCTGCCCATACCGTATCCGGTGAAGCTCGTCACGCCGTCACCGATCTTGAAGGCAGGGAACCCGTTCACACCTGGCGCCTCCATCCACGCCCCCTGGCTCGGAACGTCGTACGGCATCTCGTTCTGGAAGAAGATGTCGGTGCCGTTGTTGCCGTTCCAGATCACCTCGTACTTCTGGAAGTGCTCGACGAACAACCCGTACGCGGTCACGTTGTTGCCGTTGACGATGACGCCGGTATCCGCGGTGTTGGACGTCCACCCCACGCCGCTTCCGTGATCTGCACGCCACGCCCAGATGTCGTCGAGGATCACGTCGTTGCTGTCGACCACCAGCGCCGTCTTTGTTTTGCCGACGCCCGCGCCGCCGATGCGGAAGAAGACGTCGTAAAGGCCTGACGGGTCTGTTGCGCTCGCGGGATCGCCGTCACCGTGTCCCAGCCGAAAGAGGACCTCGGACTGCTCCGGTCCAGCCTCGAGAAGGACGCCGGAGACGATTACTCCGGCGTCGACCCCGACGTCCACCGCGGGGTTGCCGCCGCTGTTGATCAGGGTCGGCATGCCGAGTCCCAGCACCACCGTGTCCGGCCGCTGGATCTCGATCGGGTCTGTCAAGTGGTAGACGCCTGGTGTCAGCAGCAAGTTCATGCCGTTGTCGAGCGCGTTGTTGATGTCGTCCACCGAATCGGTCGGCTGCGCGATGAAGAACCGGCTGAGAGGGATCGAGCGACCAGGCGCGCTGCCGCCGCTCCACGAAGTCCCTGACGAGTTGTGCTCCACGGCGGGGACGAACACGTTGTATGCGCCCGTGGAATCCAGGTACAGGAACGGCGCCTCGCGCGTCACAGGGCTTGTCGGCACCGTCGTGAACGGCGGGGTCGGAAAGCTCTGCGCGGGCGCGCCGGAGACGCCGGAGAAGACCTGGTTCCATACGGCGTTCGTCCAGACGCTGATCGAGCTGTTGCGGGTGATCCACTGCTGCTGCGTCGCGTTGATGACGACTCCCATCTTCGAGTCGGCGATGAATCCGCCGCTCGCGAAACCCTTGGGTCCGCAGTAGTCGAACAGGAAGAAAAGACCATTAACTGCGACGCGTCTGATTGGCGCGGCCTGCGACACCGCGTAGAGGTCGTTGCTGCTCACGCAACCCGGCGACTCAGGCGCCGTCGCGGCGGGTGGAAGCGGAGACGGACCCGCTGTGTCGACGTCGATGGTCAGGTTGGAAAGCGACCTCCAGAAATTCGTCAGAGCGAGACAGCCGTTGGGGCCGCACTGGTTCGGAACCTCGATGAGTCCCTTGATGTGCACGTCGTCAGGCGACAGGCCGAGTCCCGCGACGGTCGTGTAATAGCCGACCTGGAAGATGAGGGGGTTGCCAGCCGTCCCGTAGGTGCCGGGTTCGAAGAGGACCGCATCGCGCCGTGTTCCAAACTCGTTGTGCACCTGGGCGACGGCAATCGAGTTGAGCTCCGATTGGACCAGGGCCTGGTTCATCGACGGGCTGAAGATGTGGGCGTTCGGGCCGAAATCGGGGGCATCGCCTGCAGTGCCAATTTCGGGGGCGGCTACAGCGACCGCCGCAATGGCCACAGAAGCGGCCGCGACCAGCGTGCTTAAACGGCGCAATTTCATGAAACTCACCTCCGCAACCAATTGAGGGGCCCCCGCGAAATCTCGGCGAAGCCTCCGATTTCGTGGGGATAAAACCACCTGCAGCCAGGAGTCTCAGCTCACCGCACCACCACCTTGCCTTCGAGCCTGAGATCGCGTGAGGAATGGCCCGCCCGAATCGTGTACTGACCGCGCGGAGTCACCCACTCACCAGCGGATTCGTCGAAGCAGGCGAACGACCGGGCGCGGATCTTCACAGTCGCGACGGCTGACGCGCCCGGAGGCGCGCTTACGACGGCGAACCCCGCGAGCGTTCGCACCGGGCGCGCTGGATCGTCGTCGGGGCTCTCGAGGTACACCTGGACCACCTCCTTGCCCGCGCGCTTCCCGGTGTTGCGCACGCGCACCGCCAACTCGAAGTCGTCACCGGGCGCAATCGCCGGCGCCTCCGCCGCCATCGATTCGTACTCCCAGTCGGTGTATCCGAGCCCATGACCGAATGCGAACAGCGGCGCTGTCCCGCTGCGGTCGTAGCCGCGATACCCGACCAGGAGCCCTTCGGCGTAAGCCAGGTTTCCGTTGTCGGGCTGAGCGCGAATGACGGGCGCATCGGCTTCGACCCGCGGCATCGAGACGGGCAGACGTCCGCCGGGCTCGGCATCACCGGTCAGCACGTCGGCGAGCGCCTCGCCGAACGCTTGGCCCGGGAACCAGACCTGCAGGATGGCGGCGACCTCGTCCGCCCACGGCATGAGGACCGGGGTGCCTGAGTTCACGACCACGACGGTGTTGGGGTTGGCCGCCGCGATCCGCCGGATCAGCCCGTCCTGGTGGCCGGGCAGGGCCATCGATTCGCGGTCGTAGCCCTCGCTCTCCGTGCCACTCGCGGACCCGACGACGACGATCGCCACGTCGGC
>JBPYFA010000438.1:0-7010 GCA_051986585.1 Vicinamibacterales bacterium
GCGGTATCAGGAAGGCCCTCGAAGGGGCCGTTCCCGTGAGGCCTGCGCGGCATGCAGCTCGGCTACCGGCCCAAGACCAACTCCTACGACGCGTGGGATGTGCCGATGTGGGAGCAGTACATTCGCGACCTCGCGATCTTCGGCACCAATGCAATCGAGCTGATTCCGCCGCGGTCCGACGATGCGCCGGACAGCCCGCACTTCCCGCTGCCTCAAATGCAGATGATGGTTGAAATGTCTCGCATCGCGAACGAATACGGTCTCGACGTCTGGGTCTGGTACCCCGCGCTCGACAAGGACTACGCGGACGCGAGCCAAGTCGACTTTGCGATCAAAGAGTGGGCGGATGTCCTCTCAAAACTGCCTCGCGTGGACGCCGTGTTCGTGCCGGGCGGCGATCCTGGTCACACTGAACCGCGGCATCTGATGGCGCTGCTGGAGAAGCAGACCGCGAGTCTGCGCCGATACCATCCGAAGCTTCAGATGTGGATGTCGCCGCAGGGTTTTACCAAGGAGTGGATGGATCAGTTCTACGAGATTCTGCGGAAGGAGCCCGCGTGGCTCACCGGCGTCGTCTTCGGACCTCAAGTCCGCGACAGCTTGCCCGTGTTGCGCGCAAGAGTACCACCACGGTACCGCATCCGGCACTATCCAGACATCACGCACAGCCTTCGCTCCCAGTACCCGGTACAAGACTGGGACATCGCGCACGCGCTCACGTCACAACGCGAGCAGATCAATCCACGGCCGATCGATGAAGCGATGATCTTCCGCTACGCGCAGCCGTATACGAGCGGCTTCATCACCTACTCGGAGGGATGCAACGACGATGTGAACAAGATCGTGTGGAGTGCGCTGGGATGGGACCCGAAGAGCGATGTGCAGCGGATTCTGCGCGAGTACAGCCGCTACTTCCTCGGGCCCGGCTACACCGACTCGTTTGCCCAGGGCCTGCTCGCGCTCGAGCGCAACTGGAAGGGCCCGCTTGCGGCGAATGCGTCCGTCGATGCGACGTTGGAACAGTTCCAGTCCATGGAGCGCGCCGCATCGCCGTCGGACTTGCGCAACTGGCGCTTTCAACAGGCGTTGTACCGCGCCTACTACGACGCGCACGTCCGGAGCAGGCTGCTGCAGGAGACGGCGATCGAAGAGCGCGCGCTCGAGCGGCTGCGTGCGGCGAAGAATGGCGAGTCGCGTGAGGCGCTCGCCGACGCCGCACGAATTCTCAATGAAGCCGCGCAGCTTCGGCCTTCTCCCGAATGGCGTCAGCGGGTTTACGTTCTTGCCGAAGCGTTGTTTCAAAGCATTCGGCAGCAACTGAGCGTCGAGCGCTATGGTGCGATCGCCGTCGGCCGCGGCGCCACGCTCGACAGCTTCGAGACGCCGCTGAATGACGCAGGATGGCTGCTCGCCCGTTTCGCCGAAGCCGCAGCGCTCGCAAGCGAAGCGGAAAGACTCACCGCGATCCAACGCATCGTCCACTGGACCGATCCTGGTGAGGGCGGCTTTTACGATGATCTGGGTAATCCGTCGCAGCAGCCGCATCTCGTGAAAGGGTTGTCGTACGACGAGGACCCGCAACGGTTCAAATCCACACTGACCGGTTTTGGCTACGCACCCGACTGGCGCGTGTCATGGATGACCCACGCTGAGTCGCTGTGGGATTCGCCTTTGAAGATGCGCTACTCCGGACTGGATGGAACGGCGCACTACCGTGTGCGGGTCGTTTATGCCGGCGACGTCTTTACTGCCAATGCTCTGATACGGCTCGTCGCGAACGACAGGTACGAGATCCATCCACCGATGAAGAAGGAGTTGCCAGTCAAGCCAGTGGAGTTCGACATCCCAGTGGAGGCGACCCGCGGCGGCGAGCTGACGCTGACGTTCACCGGTCCGCCGGGGCTCGGCGGTTCCGGCCGCGGGAATCAGATCGCCGAAGTCTGGCTGTTGCGCAATTAATGAGGACAAACACGGACCTGCCGCTCTGACTTCTATCCGCATGCAGGCCCCACGCGGGCCAGCCGGCGCACGTTCATGACCGTCTGGCGGCCGGTCTTGTCGGCCGCGCGAGTTCGAGGAATACTCCGCGAATGGGACGGATGAGTGGATGCCTCAGTGGGTGCCTGACGAGACTCCTGCTGTGGGCGGCGATCGCAATCGTTTTCACGTGGGCGGTAATCGTGGCGCTGAACCCGTGGGCGCTGCACATCGGCGGACGCTCGACCCCACTGCTTTATTGGCACGGGGCAGGAACCGTGAAGGCCGAGGGCGGTAAGACATTTCCGCTGTACGTGTCGTTCTGGCCCGACCGGCCGCAGGGCTTCAGTGGCGGCGGGCGAAGAGAGGGCAAGGGCGTCAGCGCACACCTGCAAGGCAACGGCTGGCTTTGCATTGCACCAGCCACAGTGGTGCGGATGGACCTAAGCGGGACAATGTACGGCGGATACCTGACCGACTCGGACAGCTTGCTGGATTTTCGGCTGCTGGAATGGCGGCGGCCGTTCACGATCAATCCGCAGCACCGTGGCTTTTTCGATCTGGCGGGAATGTGGAGCGGGCCCGAGTTGGTGATGAACCGCCCGAATCAGCAAGGTATTCCATTCAACTCAGGGCTGTTCATCCACCATGCGCTCGTAACCTTTCGCTGGGCGAGCTACGCGGATTTTGAGGCGGCGTGCAACGCCACCCGCTAGCGTGCGATGCACAGCGGACATGGACGTCGATGACCCTCACGCCTTATCATCATTCTGCAACCCAATTCATGCCACTCGACACACCGACACGTTTCGGCCCGTACGAGACCGTCGCGTTTCTCGGCGCGGGCGGGATGGGAGACGTCTACGAAGCGGTGGATACGCGCCTGAACCGGCGGGTCGCGCTGAAAATTTTGCCGCCGCACCTCGTGGCCAACGAAGATCGTCGCCGCCGCTTCATGCAGGAAGCGCAGCTCGCCTCCTCCCTCCAGCATCCGCACATCGTCACCATTTACGACATCGGGTCGGCGAACTCGACTGAGTATCTCGCGATGGAACTGGTCCGGGGGCGCACGCTCGCCGACGCGATTCCGGAGCACGGGCTGCGCCTGGCCGATGCGTTGCGCTACGGAATCCAGATCACCGACGCCCTGGCGGCCGCACACGCAGCGGGCATCGTCCATCGCGATCTGAAGCCGGGCAACATCATGGTGACCGATCAGGATCAGATCAAGATCCTCGACTTCGGCCTGGCCACGCTGGCAAGCCACGGGATGAGTTCGAGTATCGACGAGACACGGATCAAGTCCATCGAGACAGGCGCGGGCACGATCGTGGGCTCAGTCGCCTACATGTCGCCGGAGCAGGCTGAAGGAAAGAAAGTCGACGCACGGTCGGACATCTTCTCGTTCGGCGCGATCATGTACGAAATGCTGTCGGGACAGCGCGCGTTTCGCGCCGACTCGACGCCGGCCACACTGGCCGCCGTGATCAATCTCGAGCCCCGGCCACTGAGCAATCTCGCATCGGATGTTCCGCAAGCCGTCGAGCGGCTCGTCAGCCGCTGCCTCAAGAAAGACATCACGCGCCGCGCTCAGCACGCGTCCGACATCAAAGTGGCGCTCGAAGAGTTGCGTGAAGACTCGACGAGTGGCGCGCTCGCAGCACCTGCTCCGAGTCGATCGACACAGCGCGGGCCGCTGCCATTTGCGCTGGGAGCGGCCGTCGCATTCAGCGTCATCTTCGCCGCTGCTTGGTTCTGGCCGCGGACTCCGCCGCTGCCCACATCGTTTGAGCCGGTCCCGCTCACGTCGCTCCCCGGCTCTGAAGACTTAGCGACGATCTCGCCCGACGGAACTCAGGTCGCGTTCAGCTGGCTGCCTGAAAACGCCCAGGATCCAGACGTCTACGTGCAACTGATCAACGGAACCGGGACGCGACTGCGGTTGGTCAACGACGGCAGGTTCAGGACGGCGCCGTCCTGGTCTCCGGATGGAACACTGATCGCGTTGTGGCGGAGAGAGGGACAAGGGCCACAAGGCAGCCTCAATCTGATCTCTCCGCTCGGGGGACCCGAGCGGCAGTTACTGGTGTGGGATGGCGCCACTCGGCGACCGGCGTGGTCGCCGGACGGACGCTGGCTCGCTCTCAGTCCCGTCTCCACTCGCGCCAACCTCGACAAAGGTATCGTTCTGATCTCGCCGACGACTGGCGAAAAAGTGGACTGGACAACGATCGATCGTGCGTTTGTCAGTTCCGCCGACCCCGCCTTTTCACCGGACGGACGCCGGATCGCCTACACGACCACGACCGGAGATTTCACGGGGCAAGTCCACATCGTCTCTGTAGGAAACGATGGAAAGCCGGTTGGACAAGCCACGCTTCTCAGCTACAAGGGACAAGGGCTGCGTAATCCTGTGTGGACGGCGGATGGTAAAAGCATCCTCGTCATCGACGGCTCGCCGACAAGCAATGGCGGAGTGACCCGTGTACCAATTGACGAACCGAACAAGGCCCAGCGCCTCTCTGGACTCGATCGCGCGACGAGTCTGACGCTTTCACGCGACGGGACGAAGCTGGTGTTTTCGCGCGGCACCGACAACAGCGATTTGTGGCGGATCGATTTGCGCAGTCCATCAAAGTCCGGCCGCTTCGCATCGTCCACACTGTTCGACGGCGGTGCCGAATACTCGCCTGATGGACAACGAATCGCGTTCTCGTCGAACCGCGGCGGTGGACGCGAGATATGGGTCGCCGATGCCAGCGGCGAAAACGCTACGGCGGTGACGAGCTTCAATGGACCGATCGCGGGGACAGGGCGTTGGTCGCCAGACAGTCGTCTGATCGCGTTCGACAGCCGGCCCGACGGTAACTCGGACATCTTCGTGGTACCCGCCGGAGGTGGACCTGTTCGTCAACTGACACGCACACCAGGCGAAGATGCGCGACCCGCGTGGTCTGCCGATGGCCGGTCGATTTACTTCTCCTCTGACCGCAGCGGCCGAGCCGAGATCTGGCGGATGTCGGCAGACGGAGGCGAGCCTGCGCAGATAACGCACCAGGGCGGCGCAGTCGTCATCGCCTCGCCGGATGGTCAGCACTTGTTCTACAAGCGCAGCTTGAACTCAGGGCCGATTTACGACATTCATCCCGATGGCACCGGCGACACCGTAATCGTCCCCGAGGTCACCTTCGCCGTGCTGCCCTACACGGCCACGGCCTCGGGGCTCTGGTGGATCTCGCCACCTACTCAGGATCGCAACTATTGGTCCGTGCGAATGTTGCACTTTGTCGATCGAAAGATCGTCGAAGTAACCAGACTCGACCCGGTTCCGGGCGGCCTGAATCTGTCGGTGTCGCCCGACGAGCGGTACGTGTTGCTCACGAAGCCGGATACCTCGGGCACCGACCTGCTGCTGGTGAATAACTTCCGATAGCAACTGATAGGCGACGGCCTCGCGGCCATAATGTGGCTTCCGGCTTTAGCCGGAAGTCCGGTGCGCGGAAGCCACGTGGACGTTCAAACCAGGAGTGTTTGTGAACCGTACCTCGTTATTGGTTTTGTCGGGCGTGTTTGTTGCCTTGGTCTTCACAGTTGCCGGTCAGGAGCCACAGACGCCGGCGCCGACCGCAGAAGCCGCACCTGCGATCGTTGACCCGCCCGAAAAACCGACGTGGGCCTACGCGGTCGCCCCGGGCGCTGGGATTGCCGGCGCACCGCGCGGTAATCGCGGAGCGGGCGGCGCGACCCCCGCAGGCCAGACCGGTGGTGCTGCGGCAGCGGGGCCGACGAGCGGCCGGCAGGGACGCGGCGCACCTGATCCGACGCCGCGCTCAATGCCCGGATCGAAGCTCACGTTCCCGATCGCCGAGGTCCGCAACGGATTTGGGCCCGCTGACTGGTTCCCGGAGGATCACCCGTCGATGCCGGACATTGTCGCCCACGGTCGTCAGCCCGACGTCCGCGCATGCGGGTTCTGCCACATGCCGAACGGAAAGGGCCGGCCGGAGAACGCGCCCGTCGCCGGCTTGCCGAAGGGCTACATCGTCCAGCAGTTGCTCGACTTCAAGACCGGGGCCCGGAAGACTGCCGAACTGCGCAAGCCGAATGACATGGGCAATCTCGCGCCCTTCCTGACCGACAAGGACATCGACGACGCGGCCGCGTACTTTTCGTCGATGCCGTGGACTCAATGGATTCGGGTCGTGGAAACGGACACGGTCAAAAAGACACGGGTTGCCGGGCAGATGTATCACCTGGTCGACGATGGCACGACCGAGCCCATCGGCGTGCGGATTGTCGAAGCGCCTGAAGATGAATCGCTCGAAGCGCTCCGTGCGCCACGTTCAGGATTCGTGGCCTACGTGCCGACCGGCGCAATCAAGAAGGGAGAGGAGCTGGTGACGACCGGCGGCGGCAAGACGACGCCGTGCGCGGTGTGTCATGGCCCCGACCTGCACGGAGTCGCGACAATACCCGGACTCGCGAATCGATCGCCAAGTTACCTCGGCCGACAGCTTTGGGACTTCAAGACCGGTGCTCGCAATGGTGCGATGGCCGCGCTCATGAAGCCAGTGGTGGAGAAGCTGACCAACGAGGATATGGTGAACATTCTCGCTTACACGGCATCCAGAAAGCCCTAACGATCCGGAGAACGCTTGCCCGGGCGAAGTCGTAGTCAGTGAAGCGCACAGACCGTCGACCACGTCGTCGTCGTAAATCGCGCGCCCGCCTGTGATCCGAAACGGTTGAGCGTCGCTTGCGCGTGTCTGCAATTGGCGCGATGATTTTTGGGCGGGTGAATACGCGTTGCAGCAAGACACCAGCCACTCTGCCGTGACGGTGGCGAAGACCGCTCGCCTGGCAGCGTTCCCCGTCCAGCATCCTTCGGCCGCGCTCCTGTTCGTCCAGGTCCTCACCATCCTGCTGTATCCGCTGATGCAGGACACGGCGCTCGAACGTGCCTTGTTCCGCATCATCGGCCTGCTCGTGCTCAGCGCATCGCTATATGTCGTGAAGCGCGGTCCCTGGCTGAC
>JBPYFA010000439.1:0-6860 GCA_051986585.1 Vicinamibacterales bacterium
ACCTGACGCAGCGCGGCATGGAGGAGATGCGTGGCCGTGTGATTGCGGCGCGTTGCGTCCCGCAGCTCGTCATCCACGATGGCGCTCACGAGTTCGCGCTCGGCGATCGTGCCTTTGGTCACATGAACGGCGTGGAGCCGCGGCCAACCGGGAAATCGGGTCAACCCTTCGACGACCGCTTCGCCGCGAGCGCCGACGATCGTGCCTGAATCCGAGACCTGCCCGCCCGCTTCGAGGTAGAAGGGCGATTGGCCAAGCGCGACGAATCCACGTTGATTCTCGGTGAGCTGCTCGACTTCGTTGCCGTCAGTGCCGAAAATCGCAAGCACCGGCGTGCCGTTGACGCGCGTCGAGTCGTAGCCTTCGAACCGGTCGCCCGTGGATTGAAGCTCGTGGTCCAGGCCTTCTCGAGCGACCGACCAGGTCACGTCAGCGGCCTTGCCTTTGAACGCGCTGCCTGCGCGAGCCTTGACCCGCTGGCCCTCCATGGCCCGCTCATACCCTTCACGGTCGATGGTGATTGTGCGTTGGCTCGCGAGATCCTCCATGAAGTCGAGTGGCACGCCAAGAGAGTCGTACAACCGGAAGGCATCCTCACCCGACATCACGTTCCCGGACGCCGCCGCGCGGTCGAGAGATTCCTCCAGCCGCGGCAAGCCGGCTGTCAGCACGGCGTCGAACCGTTCTTCCTCGCTACGGACGACGCGCACGATCGATTCCTGGTTGGCCTTCAGTTCCGGATATGCGGATCCCATCTCGGCAACGATGACGCTGACCAGTGCGTGGAGGAATGGCTCCTTAAATCCGAGCTTCTTTCCATGTCGCATCGCGCGGCGCATGATCTTACGCAGCACGTAGCCGCGCCACTCGTTCGACGGAACCACGCCATCGGCGATCAGGAAGGTCATCGCACGCAGGTGGTCGGCGACAACGCGCATCGAAACGTCGGATGGATCGTCGAGCGACGCCTTGTATTTCAGTCCAGCGTGATCGCCTATCGCGGTGAGGATTGGCGTGAATACGTCGGTGTCGTAATTCGACAGCTTGTTCTGGATGACCGCGGTAATGCGTTCGAGGCCCATGCCGGTGTCGATCGACGGCGCGGGAAGCGGCTTCAATGTGCCGTCCGCCTGACGATCGAACTCCATGAAGACGTTGTTCCAGATCTCGACGTAGCGATCGCAGCTGCAATCGAGTCCGCGGCACGGCCGCCCGGCACGTTCCTCGTCGCAGGGGTAGTGGTTGCCTCGGTGATAATGGATTTCCGAGCAACGGCCGCACGGACCGGTGTCTCCCATCTGCCAGAAGTTTTCCGCCAGTCCGAGCTCGGTGATTCGCGATGCGGGGACCAGCTTCGACCAGATGCCAAACGCCTCATCGTCACGCGGAATGCCGGACTCGCCCTTGAAGATCGTCGGATAAAGCCGATCGCTGGGCAGGTGCCACACATCGGTAAGCAGTTCCCAGGCAAACGGAATTGCGCCGCTCTTGAAATAGTCGCCGAACGAAAAATTCCCGAGCATCTCGAAGAACGTGTGATGACGCAGCGACGGCCCGACGTTATCCAGATCGTTATGCTTTCCACTCACGCGCATGCACTTCTGCGACGTCGTCGCGCGCGTGTACGATCGCTTCTCTTTGCCTAGGAACGTATCCTTGAACTGGTTCATGCCGGCGTTTGTGAACAGGAGCGTCGGATCGTCGTGCGGCACGAGGGACGAGCTTGGGACGATGGTGTGCCCCCTCTGTCGGAAGTACTCCAGGAAACTGCTGCGGATCTCGGCTGAACGCATTCAAATGAAACCGGGGGGCTTCGCCCCGCCGGACCCCCCATCGCCGTCGGTCGCGAGGCCCCAATGCCCCGCTCCGCTCCGGCGTGGCGCGCCGCCGGCGCGCCACGCCGCTGATGGCACACGATTACCGGTTGTAGCGGTCTATTTATTGTAACCGGGGCGAACGCATCACCCCGTCTGCGGCGAAGACTGGCGCCTTAAGACAATTGCTTGAACGGTTTTTGTCTGCCTCCACGCAGACATCTTGTGCTGGAAACTGCTGCCGGTGGCAGCGCCAGTAACTAACCACTTAATTTTCACGAACTTGGCCAGACTGGGCGCATAGCGCCATTGTGGCCGACGCGTTGCTCAAAAACGTGAGTTCCGCATGCTGCCTTTCTTGATCGATGGAGTGTAGGGTGCCTCGTATGAATATCTGTTGTATTGGTGGCGGCTACGTGGGCGGTCCGACGATGGCCATGATCGCCGCCAAATGCCCGGACATCCGCGTCACCGTTGTGGATATGGACGCCACTCGTATAGCTGGGTGGAACTCAGATCAGCTTCCTGTCTATGAACCTGGACTCCACGATGTCGTGTTGGCGGCCCGGGGTCGGAACCTATTCTTTTCGACTGACATCGATCGGGGAATCCGCGAGGCGAGCATCATTTTTGTCAGCGTGAACACTCCGACAAAGACCTACGGCATTGGCGCCGGAAGCGCATCAGATCTCACCAATGTTGAGTTGTGTGCGAGGCGGATCGCAGCAGTTGCCAACGGCAACAAGATTGTGGTTGAGAAATCGACGCTGCCCGTGCGCACCGCGGAGTCGCTCAAGCGTGTCCTTCAGGCGAATGCCAACGGCTACACGTTCGATATCCTCTCCAATCCCGAATTCTTGGCCGAGGGCACCGCGATCGCCGATCTGGAATCACCTGATCGAGTGCTGATCGGTGGCGACGAGACGCGATCGGGGCAAACGGCAATCCAACAGCTCGTCGAGGTATATGCGCGGTGGGTTCCTCGCGAGCGGATCCTGACCACGAATCTGTGGTCAAGCGAGTTATCGAAACTCGTCTCGAACGCGCTTCTGGCCCAACGGATTTCCTCGGTGAACGCGCTCTCGGCCTTGTGCGAGGTGACCGGAGCCGATGTGGACGAGGTGACGTTTGCGGCCGGCCGGGATACGCGGATTGGTTCGAAGTTTCTGAAGGCATCGGTCGGTTTCGGTGGATCTTGCTTTAAGAAAGACATTCTCAACCTCGTCTACTTGTGCCGCCACTACGGCCTCGACGAGGTTGCTAATTACTGGGAGCAGGTGGTCGCCATCAACACCTGGCAGAAGACCCGCTTCGTCACTCGAATGATCGATACGATGTTCAACACGATAGCGGGAAAGCGCATCGCGATTTTGGGGTTCGCGTTCAAGAAGGACACCAACGACACACGGGAGTCGGCGGCGATCGAGGTATGTCGAGCGCTCCTGAACGAGAAGGCACACCTGGCGATCTACGATCCTCGAGTGAGGCCGGACGCAATTCTCGCCGACCTCGCGGAGGCGACGGGAGTGCCACGAGTCGAGCTGGAGAAGCGCGTAGCGTGCGAACCCGATCCCTATCGCGCGGCCGACGGCGCCCATGCGCTGGCGGTGCTGACCGAATGGGACGAGTTTAGAGATCTAGACTTTGAATTCATCTATCGATCGATGCAGAAGCCTGCGTTCGCGTTCGATGGTCGAAATATCCTCCCGCACGCACTGCTGCGCTCGATTGGGTTCGACGTCCGGGCCATCGGGAAGTCGCTCTCCACGGTGACGGCAGTTTCAACCGAATCGTTCGAAGGGGTCCCGGCCTGACGTTTCGTGCGATTATCTAGAACACGCCACGGACAGTCGAGGCGGTTCTAGCCGCGAGCGAACGTGTTGGGATGAAGTTAAAAGGCATAATTCTGGCTGGCGGTTCGGGGTCGCGGTTGCACCCGTTGACCCGGGCCGTCAGCAAACAGCTCCTGCCGGTTTTCAATAAGCCTCTCATCTACTATCCATTGTCGGCGCTGATGCTGGCGGGCATCCGCGACATCCTCGTGATTACGACGCCGCACGAGCAAGACGGTTTCAGGCGACTCCTCGGCGACGGCTCTGACATTGGCTTGACGATTCACTACGCCGTGCAGCCTGCACCCGAGGGTCTCGCGCAGGCCTTTCTGATCGGAGACCAGTTCATTGGCCGGGACCGTGTGAGCCTGGCGCTTGGAGACAATATTTTTTACGGTGCGCACCTGTCGGACTATCTTCGGGCGGCTGCCGGGCATGAGCATGGCGCAACTGTGTTTGGCTACCAGGTCCGCGATCCGGAGCGATATGGCGTGGTGGAATTCGACAAGCACGGTCGCGTGATCGGGTTGGAAGAGAAGCCCAGTCAACCGAAGTCGTCATTCGCGGTCACCGGCCTGTACTTCTTTGACAATCAGGTCATCGAGATCGCTAAAGGTTTGCGACCGTCTGCGCGCGGAGAGCTGGAGATTACCGACGTGAGTCGTGCCTATCTCGAGCGAGGGCAGCTGCGAGTGGAGCGTCTGCCGCGCGGAATTGCCTGGTTGGACACGGGCACCCACGAATCACTCGTCCAGGCGACGAACTTCGTTCAGGCGGTCGAAGAGAGACAGGGTTTGATGATTGGGTGTCCGGAGGAGATCGCGTATCGCCTTCGCTACATCACCGCCGCCGATCTGGAACGAATCTCTCTCTCGATGAAGGGAAGCTCATACGGGCAGTACTTGCTGCGACTTCTTGACGACGAGGTTTAGTATCTGTCTCAATAACTCATCATGGCGCTGACATTCACGCCTGCCGGCCTTCCTGGCGTGATCATCATCGAACCCAAGGTCCTCACCGACGAGCGCGGTTACCTGATGGAAACGTACAAGCGGTCTGAGTTCGTTGCCGCGGGCGTCGATGCCGAGTTCGTCCAGGAGAACCATTCTCGATCGTTATATGGAACGCTCCGCGGCCTGCACCTGCAGCACGAGCCAAAGGCGCAAGCCAAGCTCGTTCGGGTGATCGACGGGAGCGTGTTTGAGGTCGTCGCCGATGTCCGCCGCGACTCACCGACGTTCGGACAGTGGGTCAGCTTCACCTTGTCAGCCGACAATCGGCGATCACTGTTCGTTCCGGCCGGGTATGCCCACGGCTTCTGCGTGACGAGCGCCGAGGCGCAGGTCGTGTACAAGATGACCGCGGAATACGCGCCCGAGCTGGAATGGGGTGTTCGATGGGACGACCCTCTGCTCGGTATCGCGTGGCCAATTTCATCACCGCTACTGTCGGTCCGCGACAGTCGTTGGCCTGCTCTCAGTGCACGTGTCGGGAATGGGCGCTCCGGCTAGCGGGGGATCAGAGGTCGTCGTGACCACTGCCGCCGAGCTTGCGTAACGCCGCAACGATGCCGCCGGGCGTGAAACCCTGGCGCATCAAGAACTGATACAGGCGGGCATGTTCCGCCGCATTGCTGATCCGCGATTTGCCGCGCATCTTCTTCTGAAGCGCCTTCGCGATCAGCGTCCGCTCGTCGACGTCGGTAAAGACTTCGGCGATGGCCTCCGTCGCCGTCTCCCTGGCGATGCCCATCGCGCTCAGTTCTCGGGCGACCCGCAGTCGCCCGCGCCCCTTTACCTCGGCCGCCGTTCGCGCATACGCGCGCGCGACACGGCTATCATCCAGGGTTTTCGATTCCAGGAGGCGCGCAACGACGCGGTCGATTTCGTCGCGCGAGTGATCGCGATCGATCAATCGATCGCGTAGTTCCTTCTCTGAAAGCTCGCGACGAGCCAATAACTGGAGCGCGTCGGTGTATGCAGACATTTTGAGCTTCCAGCTTCCAGTTGCCAGCTTCCAGCTCAGTCAGTTGCCGGATCGCAACCAACCTTCGCACTCGATGCAGAAGGTTATCTCGGCGAAGGCGTGAAGGCGGATTATCCCCCGAACCGGGTTATCTCCGGCGCGCCGCTCCCACCAACGCCGGCGTTTCGCGCCATTTCGTCCTTGGCCAGGTCGGCGGTCGTGGAGATGCCCTGAATCTTGAGTTTGAACTCGTCGACATTGGAGGCCCAGCGGAGCGCTTCGTCGACGGTGACGAACCCTTGCTGATACAGGTTGAAGATGGACTGATCGAATGTCTGCATCCCGTACTGCGAAGTGCCCGCCGCAATCGCGCCGTGGATCTGCGCAGTACGGTCCTTGTCGATGATGCAATCGCGAATGAAGGGGGTGGCGATCATCACTTCGATCGCGGGGACGCGGCCGAGGCCATCGGCCCGGGGCATCAGCCGCTGGGCGATCGCCGCCTTCAGCACGCTGGCCAGCTGGATACGGACCTGGCGCTGCTGGTGCGGCGGAAACACGGCGATGATGCGGTTGACGGTCTCGGTGGCGTAGAGTGTGTGCAACGTGGAGAACACGAGATGTCCGGTCTCCGCTGCGAGCAGCGCCGTCTCGACGGTCTCGTGATCGCGCATTTCGCCGACCAGGATGACGTCCGGATCCTGACGCAGGGCGCTTCTCAGCGCATGCGAGAAGGACTCGGTATCGACCTTGACTTCCCGTTGGTTGACGATCGATCGATTGTCGCGATGCAGGTACTCGATCGGATCCTCAATCGTCATGATGTGCGTCGCGCGGGTGGCGTTGATGTAGTCGATCATCGCGGCGAGCGTCGTGCTTTTGCCGCTGCCGGTGGTTCCCGTGACCAGCACGAGGCCACGCTCTTCCAGGGCGATGCGCTTGAGTACCGGCGGAAGTCCCAGCTCGTCGAACGGCTTGACCCGAATCGGAATGACGCGGAGCGCCAGTCCAATGCTGCCTCGCTGCTGGAAGACGTTGCAGCGGAAGCGGCCCACGCCGGGGAGGCTATAGGCGAGGTCGACTTCCTGAGCCGCACGGAACTTCTCCCGCAGGTCATCGGTGAACAGCGCGTCGGCCATGGCTTCCGTGTCCGCCCGTTCGAGTCGCTTCTCTTCAGAACAGATCGCGAGAACGCCATTGACCCGCATCATCGGATAGCTTCCAACCTTGAGGTGGATGTCAGAAGCTC
>JBPYFA010000440.1:0-26542 GCA_051986585.1 Vicinamibacterales bacterium
CACCGCCGCCCGCGCCAGTTGATGCTGGACTGCCTGAAAATCGGCGATCGCTTTCCCGAACTGTTTGCGTTCCTTCGTGTAGGCAATGGCGTGCTGAAGCGCACCCTTGGCGAGACCAACCATCTGCGCGCCGATCCCGATCCGCCCCTCATTCAGCGTCTCGATCGCCGTCTTGTAGCCTTTCCCGGGTTCTCCGAGGATGTTGCCCTCGTGGACGTAACAATCTTCGAAGATGAGCTCGCAGGTGCTGCTGGCGCGAATCCCGAGCTTGTCTTCCTTCTTGCCGACGGTGAATCCGTCGAAGCCTCGCTCCACGAGAAAGGCGGTAATCCCGCGATAGCCGGCTGACGGATCGATCGTTGCGAAGACGATGAAGAGGTCGGCTTCGTTGCCGTTCGTAATCCAGAGCTTCCGGCCGTTGAGGAGGAAGCCCTCGCGATCCTTTCGCGCACTGGTCGTCAGCGCGAAGGCGTCACTTCCCGACCCTGCTTCCGAGAGGGCGTAGGCGCCGACCACGCTCGAGGCGAGGCGGGGAAGATAGCGGCGTTTGATGTCGTCGCTGCCCCACCGCAACAGAGCATTGATGACGAGGGTGTTCTGAACGTCGACCAGAACGCCGATGGATGGGTCGACACGGGAGAGCTCTTCAACCGCAAGCACAGCATGGAAGAACGTCCCACCGGATCCACCGTGGCTTTCCGGAATCTCGATGCCCATCACCCCGAGTTCGAAGAGGCGATCGACGAGTGAGCGGGGAATCTTCGCGTGCTCATCCATCTCGCGGACGAGCGGACGGACCTCGGCCTCGGCGAACTCGCGAATGCTGTCGCGCAGGATTGCCTCGTCCTCCGACAGCACTGTCAATGGATGCGCCTGCTCGGCAATGTCTTGCGTCACGATGTCTCCTGGAGGGCGGTCGTGGGGGCCGGAACTCAATGGTATCATTGGGTCTCGAGCCCGCGCGTCTCGAACTGCCTGCCTGGGGCCGGAGTCTAAAGCGTTATGAAAACCCCTGCGCGTGCCATTTCCGCTGTTTTTTGCCTGACGTTCCTGGGTGCGGTCGTTGCGCTCCAGGGCGCCCCGTCCGGCCAGCAGTCCAACGGACAGTCGACACCTGCGCAGTCTGGCCGCGGTCAGCAAGGCACTGCTCAGCAGAATGCCGACCAGCAGCCCCCGACGGTCATCCGCCGCGGCATCAATTACGTCAGCGTCGATGTGATCGTCACCGACAAGGATGGCAAGCCGGTTCTCGATCTTGCGCAGGACGATTTCTCGCTCTCCGAGGACGGCAAGCCGCAAACGATCGACAACTTTTCCGTCGTCAAGCTCGATCAGGTCGAGACGGCGATGACGAACCCGCCGCGGGAAATCCGCGACGACAACGACGAGCAGCGCGAGGCGGCGCGCCCCGATGTGCGGCTCTTCGTGATTCTCCTCGACGACTATCATGTGCAGCGTGGCAACGACCTCTCGGTGAGGAAGCCGCTCATCGACTTCCTCCAGAACCAGCTCGCCCCGGCCGACATGGTCGCGATCATGTATCCGCTCACGCCGATTGACGATCTGCGGTTCAGCCGCAACCGCGACGCGGCCTCTGCGGCAATCGAGCATTTCCTGGGGCGCAAGTACGATTACGTGCCGCGCAACGAGTTCGAGGAGAAGTACGCGAACTATCCAGCGCAGGTCGTCGAGCGGGTGCGCAACCAGGTCTCGATGGATGCGCTGAAAGCCGCGGCGATGAAAATGGGCGCGCTCCGTGAAGGCCGAAAGTCGATCATTTTCGTCAGCGAGGGGTTCACCGGCATTCTGCCGGCGCAAATGGCCGATCCGGTCGCGTCGATGCCGGGGTTCAACAATCCATATCGGGGCAGCTCGAGCGCGCCGCAAGCCACCGCCCGGGATCAGATGATTTCCGATCAGGACTTGCTCTTCGATGAGCAGCAGGTCTTCGTCGCAATGGCCCGCATGAATACGTCGATCTATCCGGTCGACCCGCGCGGGCTGGCGGTGTTCGAGTATGGCGTCGAGAAAGGCATCGGTATCACGACGGATGCGACGAGCCTTCGTCAGATGCAGGACACCCTTCACGTGCTTGCCTCGAACACGGATGGCCGCGCCATCGTCAATCGCAACGATCTCGCGAACGGGATGAAGCAAATCATTCGCGACTCGAGCGGCTACTACCTGCTCGGCTACAACTCGTCGCAGGCGCCCACCGACGGCAAGTTCCACAACATCAAGGTCAATGTGAAGCGAAAAGGCGTCGAGGTTCGCGCGCGTAAAGGATATTGGGCCTACACGGCCGACGATGTGGCGCGCGCCAATTCGGTCAAGGGGGGGAACGAGGCGCCCACTGCGGTTACGAACGCGCTCAACGATCTGGCGGCTCCGACGCGCGACAAGTCGGCGCATTTCTGGATCGGGACGGCAAAAGGGGAAAACGGCATGAGCCACGTGACGTTCTCGTGGGAGCCGGCCCCGCCCATTCCGGGCCGTCCGGTCGAAGAGCCGCCGGCGCGCGTCGCCTTGACCGCCGTCGCCCAGGACGGCCGTCCTGTTTTCCGAGGAAAGGTTCCGGATGATGCGGGCTCAGGTTCCGGCGCGCCATCAAAGGGCGCTGCCGTTTCGTTCGATGTGCCACCCGGGCAGCTCGATTTCAGGATGGTGGTCGAGAACACTCGCGGCCAGGTGATCGACACGCTGGGCCGCCAGATCACGGTTCCGGATTTCACCAACGTATCGATGTCGTTCGGGACGCCGCGCGTCTACCGCGTTCGGACGCTGCCTGAACTTCAAGCGATCAAGAACAACCCCAACGCTGTGCCGACCACCGAACGAGAGTTCAGCCGAACCGATCGTCTGTTCATTCGAGTCGACGCCTACGCACCGGGTGGACTGACGCCTCCCGTCACCGCTCGCCTCCTGAATCGGACAGGACAATCGATGGCCGATTTGCCCGTGAAGCAGTCGCCTGGGCACCCGGCAGAGATCGACCTCACGCTGTCCTCGTTTGCCGCCGGTGAATATCTGGTTGAGTTGAACGCGCGAAGCGAAGGTGGCAGCAGCGCTCAGGAGCTCGTCGCCTTCCGAATCGGACACTAACGATTGCGGATTTCCGATTGGCGAGTGGCGAATTTTCAGATTGCGGATTGTCGATTGAGATTGCGGATTGCAGATTGAGATTGACGATTTAGATTGCGGATTGACGATTGACGATTGAGCGCCAGCCCTCAATCAACATTCGTCAATCTCAATCCGCAATTTCAATCCGCAATCCGCAATTTCAATCCGCAATCTCAATCCGCAATCCGCAATCTCAGTCCGCAATCCGCAATCTGAAAATCCCCAATCATCAATCATCAATCCGCAGTTGATGGTTAGGCGTACATGCCTCGCATTTTTGTGACCGTTGCCACGCGGCTGATGGCGACGATGTAGGCGGCGGTGCGCAAATCGGTCTTGTACTTCATCGACGTCTTCAGCACATCGTCGAACGCCTCGACCATCTTGGCTTCGAGGCGGCGATTGACCTCGTCCTCCTCCCAGAAGTAGCCGTGGCGATCCTGGACCCATTCGAAATATGACGTGGTGACGCCGCCGGCGTTGGCGAGGATGTCGGGGATGACGAAGATGCCGCGATCGTGCAGGTGCTTGTGCGCCTCCGGGGTCGTCGGGCCGTTGGCGCCTTCCGCGACCACCCGGGCGCGGATGGTCGGCGCATTGTCCATCGTGATTTGATTCTCGAGCGCAGCCGGTACGAGCACCTCGACGTCGAGGGCAAACAGCTGATCGTTCTCGAGCGGCTCGCCGCCGGGGAAACCGTCGATGGTTTTGTGCTGTTTCGAGTAATCGAGCATCTTGGCGATGTCGAGCCCGTTGGCGTTGTAGACGCCCCCTTTCCAGTCGGTGACCGCGACTATCTTCGCGCCGATCCGCGAGAGAAGATCGGCCGAGACCGATCCCACGTTGCCGAACCCTTGCACGGCCACACGCGCGCCATTGATGTCAAAGCCCAGATGCTTCGCCGCTTCGCGCGTGACGATCATCACGCCGCGCCCGGTGGCTTCTCGACGGCCGAGCGAACCGCCCATCTCGATCGGCTTTCCGGTCACCACGGCTGTTGACGTGTGGCCGACGTGCATGCTGTAGGTGTCCATCACCCACGCCATGATCTGATCGTTGGTGTTGACATCCGGCGCGGGCACGTCTTTCTCCGGCCCGATTGCATCGATGATCTCGGCCACGTATCGGCGAGTCAGCGCTTCGAGCTCACGGCGCGACATTCGCGTGGGATCGCAGACCACGCCCCCTTTTCCGCCGCCGAACGGGACGTGAGCGACCGCGCATTTCCATGTCATCCACGCGGCAAGGGCGGTGACTTCATCGAGCGTCACGTCGGGGTGATATCGGATGCCCCCCTTGGCGGGACCGAGCGTGATGTTGTACTGCACGCGATAGCCGGTGAAAACCTCGATCTCACCGTTATCCATCTGAACCGGTAAGGAGACCGTGATCTGCCGTTTCGGATGCGTAAGGATCTTCCAGATCCCGGGATCCAGACCCAACAGGCGCGCCGCTCCGTCGAACTCCTGGAGCATCGCGTTGAAGATATTGCCACCTGCTTCCATGTGACTCCTGTCCACGGCTTGGGGAACCGAATCGATCCGGTTCCGATCCGTTCCGGCACTCTTGTCAATACAAACAGGTCAAGCTACCTGTGCAAGCGGCGGCAAGTCAAGGCAACGCTGGGTATGTCCACAATGTCATATAAAGTACTTAAAACAACCATCAAAAGCGTTCGCGGTGGGTCTAAAAATGAACAACCTGAACCCGATTCTGACTAAAAACAGCAATGTAAGTTATTGAAAATAAATATCTTGTATCTTATTGCAGGGGTGGCCTCCGGCTTGCTCGAAAAGACGACGGTCCGGAGGGACTCTATGCGCCTATACAGCCGCACTTTGATGCTGTCTTTCTTGCTGGTGATACTGGGAACGGAACTCGCGTACGCCCAGAAGAGCACGGTCGTCGCCAACAGCTCGAATCAGCTCACGATTCTGAGCACGTCGGTCGATCGCGTCAACCAGACGCTCACGGTCGAGGGAATGGCTTTCGGATCGCAGCCGCCGCAGGTGTGGTGCGAGACCTGGCCAATGACCGTGATCAGCGCCACCGATACGCACCTCGTGATCTTTCTTCCCGCGGCGGTTCCTGATGGAACGCACCTGCTGACGGTCGCTCGCGGCAATGGGGACAAGGATCGCGGCGCCTTCATCATTTCGGTTGGTACTGCTGGACAGGGATCAGTTGGGCCGGAGGGGCCCGCCGGACCTGCGGGACCTGCCGGTCCAGCGGGACCGAAGGGTGATACCGGAGCGGCAGGACCTGTCGGCCCAGCCGGGCCGAAAGGGGACATCGGTCCTGTCGGGCCCGCCGGCCCGAAAGGTGATACTGGCGCGGTTGGTCCGCAAGGCGCGGCTGGTCCACAAGGGCCTGCCGGTGCGCAAGGCCCCGCCGGTCCGCAAGGCGCGGCAGGTGCCGTGGGACCTGTTGGCCCAGCGGGACCTGTAGGACCGACGGGTGCCGCAGGCCCACAGGGTGATGCGGGACCCGCAGGGCCCGCCGGACCCGCTGGACCTGTCGGACCCGCAGGACCTGCAGGAGCCAAAGGTGATGTCGGCCCAGTCGGACCTGCGGGCCCCAAGGGAGACGTTGGGCCGGTGGGACCGCAAGGGGAAGTCGGACCTGCTGGTCTGCAGGGCCTCAAAGGTGACGTCGGCCCAGTCGGACCTCAGGGCGAAGCTGGAGCCGCTGGACCGCAAGGGCCTGCCGGTCCGCAGGGGCCTGCTGGACCGCAAGGACCTGCCGGTCCGCAGGGACCTGCCGGTCCACAGGGGCCGACCGGTGCGACGGGCGCTACCGGCGCAACCGGTGCGACCGGTCCGCAGGGGCCTCCGGGACTGAGCGGGCAAATCGTGGCGTCGACCGCTCTGATGACGGTCAGCCTGCTGGCAAACGAACAGCGCTCGTTCGACCTCGTGTGCCCCAACAGCAAAAGAGTGTTCGGTGGGGGATTCGAGGCCACGGTTGATGCGGTTCTGGTTCCGATCGCATCGTTCGCGCTGAATCAGACGACGTGGCGCGTCACGCTTCGACTGAGCCAGAGCACCGCGCTGACATTCCCATTGCGTATTTACGCTGTCTGCGCGACGTCGAACTAGATCTGCCTCACAATGGATCGCGGACATGACGTGTCCGCGATCCATTGCTCGCCATCAGCTTCCAGCTCCGAGTTTCCAGTTTCCAGTTTCCAGTTTCCAGTTCCCAGTTTCCAGTTCCCAGTTTCCAGTTCACAGGCAGTTTTCAGTTTCCAGTTCTCACTAGCGATCACGGGTCGCGAATCCCGACCTGATCCACGACTTCGATGACTGCGTGCCCTATAATCTAATTAACGATGAAAGGGGCTACGGCTGCCACGGCCAAGCAGCGATGGGAGCGGGACGTGCTGGAGCCGGCGCTTCAGAAGGCGCCCGAGCGCGAAGGCCCTTTCACGACCATTTCCGGCCGGCCGATCGATCGTCTTTACACTCCTGACGATCTCCAGGATTTCGACTATCAACGTGATCTGAACGCACCGGGGGAGTTCCCCTATACCCGAGGCATTCACCCGTCCGGTTATCGCGGCAAGCTCTGGACGATGAGGCAGTTTGCGGGTTTCGGCACACCCGAAGAAACCAACGAACGCTACAAGACGCTCCTCGCCGCCGGCGGAACCGGTTTGAGCGTCGCGTTCGATCTGCCGACGTTAATGGGCCGCGATCCGGATCACCCGCTTTCGCTCGGGGAGGTCGGCAAATGCGGGGTCAGCGTCGTGTCTCTCGCCGACATGGAACGGCTGTTCGACGGGATCTCGCTCGCTGATATCACGACGTCGATGACCATCAATTCGCCGGCGCCGATGATCTTCGCGATGTATCTCGCGGTTGCGGAGAAGCAGGGCGCGGACTGGCGCAAGCTGTCGGGCACGATCCAGAACGACATCCTCAAGGAATTCATCGCGCAGAAGGAATACATTTATCCGCCGCGCGAATCGATGCGGCTCATCACCGACATCTTCGGGTTCTGTTCGAAGGACGTGCCGCGGTGGAACACCGTATCGGTCAGCGGCTATCACATCCGTGAAGCGGGCTCGACCGCGCTCCAGGAGCTGGCGTTCACGCTCCGCGACGGCATCGAGTACATCCAGTACGGCATCGATGCCGGGCTCGACGTCGACGACTTCGCGCCGCGCATTTCGTTCTTCTTCAATTCCCACAGCGACTTCTTCGAGGAGATCGCCAAGTTCCGTGCCGCCAGGAAGCTGTGGGCCGAAGTCATGCGCGATCGCTTTGGCGCGAAGGACGAACGTTCGTGGAAGCTGCGTTTTCATACCCAGACCGCTGGCGTTTCGCTGACGGCGCAACAGCCCTATAACAACGTCGTTCGAACCGCGCTGCAGGCGCTCGCGGCGGTGCTCGGGGGAACCAACTCGCTGCACACCAATTCTCTCGACGAGGCGCTGGCGCTGCCGACGGCGGATGCGGCGACGCTGGCGCTGCGGACGCAGCAGATCATCGCCCACGAAAGCGGCGTGCCGAACACCGTCGACCCGCTTGGCGGTTCCTGGTGCGTCGAGCGGTTGACGCTCGACATGGAGCACGGGGCGAAAGAGTACTTTGCGGCAATCGATCGCCTGGGCGGCATGGTCGAGGCGATCGAGCAGGGATTCCCGCAGCGCGAAATCGCCGACGCCTCGTACAAATTTCAGCAGGCCGTGGAGCGACGCGAGAAGATCATCGTTGGCGTCAACGACTACGTCCAGGACGACGAATCGCCGGTGCAGACGCTGTACATCGACGAGACGACAGCCGAGAAACAGATTGGCAGGCTCGACGAGCTCAGGCGGACGCGCGATGCCGGCGCCGTGGCGCGCGCCCTCGACACGCTGCGCGAAACCGCACGCGGCGCCGGCAACACGATGTACCCGTTACTCGACTGCGCACGCGCGTACGCCACCGTCGGCGAGATGTGTGACGCGCTCCGTGACGTCTGGGGTGAGTACGAAGAAGTGCCACTCATCTAGGTGCCAGTCCCCAGTTTCCAGTTCCCAGTAGCGGACTGGAGGGGGTGGCACTTGACACGAAACTGGAAACTGGGGACTGGAAACTGGCAACTCAGTCTATGCGCAAGATCCGCGTCGTCATCGCGAAGCCCGGGCTCGACGGCCATGATCGCGGAGCCAAGGTGATCGCGCGCGCCCTGCGCGACGCGGGCATGGAGGTCATTTACACCGGCCTTCGGCAGACCCCCGAGCAGATCGTCTCGGCGGCGCTGCAGGAGGACGCGGATGCGATCGGCATGTCAATCCTCTCGGGAGCGCACATGCATATTTGTCCGCGAGTAATGGAGCTGCTGAGAGAGAAGGGCCTGGATGACGTGCTCGTGGTCGTCGGCGGCATTATTCCGGACGTCGACATTCCGAGATTGCGCGAAATAGGGATCAAAGGCATCTTTCTGCCTGGAAGTCCGATGCAGGACATCATCACGTTCATTACCGAGAACGTCCGCCCCCGGGTGGAGCAGGTCTGATGCCGCATAAGCTGCTCCTGGCCGATGACAGTGTCACGATTCAGCGAGTGATCGAACTGACGTTTGCCGACGAGGATGTGCAAGTCGTCGCGGTCGGCGATGGCAAGAAGGCGATTGCCAGCATTCAGGCCGATCGGCCGGATATCGTGCTCGCCGATGTCGGCATGCCGGAGCGCGACGGCTACGACGTCGCGCAATTCGTGAAGGGAAACCCACAGCTCGCCAATATTCCCGTGCTGCTGTTGACGGGAGCATTCGAGCCGATCGATGAAAACCGCGCGCGCGCCGTCGGCTGTGACGGCGTGCTCGTGAAGCCTTTCGAGCCTCAAATGGTCATCAACCGCGTAAAGGATCTGCTCGCCGGCCGTCGAGGCGGCCTCTGGGGAGCCAAGTCGAGCGCGCCAGCGCCGGAGCGCGAGGCTCCGCGTGCCCCCGCCGCGGCCGCCAATCCGCAACCGGCGGCGCGCACTGCTCAATCGGCGACGTCGGCCTCGCTCGAAGATTATTTCGATCGCCTTGACGCGGCGTTCGCAAGCGTTGAAGCTGCGACGGAGGCGAGAACAGCGTCACCCGCCGTGACGCGGGGCCTCCCGGCAGAGTCGCCGGCGCAGTCATCGCCATTCGGCTTTCAGCCGGCCACTTCCGGTTTGGCGGCTCACGACCTCGCCGGGTGGGATCCGGATATTGCGGGCGATCCGATGAGGCCGGTGGCGTCGTCTGCATCCGTCGATGAAGTTGTCGTGTCGCGACCCGCTGCGCCGTTCGTCGCGACGTCCGTTCCGGTCGCGGCCCCAGACCCAGCTCCGACAATTGTTTTGCCGTCAGCGCCGGCGCCTCCGCCGCCGACTGCAGGTCCAGCTGAAGTCGCGCCAACGCCCCCGGCCTCGGCACCAGCCGAGGCGCCGGTGATTCCGTTCAAACCAGCGGTCGTGCGTGAGCCCGCGACCCCGGTGACCGGCACGACTGCTTCTCCGCCGGTGGCGGCGACGCCCAAGATCGGGCCGACGCCTTCTCCGGTTTCGCAGACCGTTGCGCCACTGCCCGCCGGTCCCATTCCCTCGCTCGCGGAAGCGTTTGCATCGCTGTTATCCGCCGAGCGCGGCCGGCCGATTGTGGCATCGACCGTCGTCGCTCCGCCGGTGTCCGACGAGAAAATCGAAGAAATCGTCAGGCGGGTCGTCGCCAGCATGGCGGACAAAACCATCCGCGACACCGTCCTCGACGTCGCCGAACGGCTCGTTCGCGAAGAAATCGATCGGATCAAACAAACACACTAGGGATTGTCGAATGGAGATTGCGGAATGCGGATTGAATAATTGGCGATTGTAAATTGAGACTGCAGATTGAGACTGTAGATTGAGATTGGAGATTGTGGATTGAGATTGCAGATTGGGATTGTGGATTGGGCGAATCGAATCCGCAATCGGCAAATCCTCAATCCAATCCGCAATCGTCAATCCTCAATCCAATCCGCGATCGTCAATTCAATCCGCAATCGTCAATGAAATCTGCACTCGGCAATCGTTCAATCGGCAGTCACCAATGAGCAATCATCAATTGATTCGATACCCCCTATGTCCGTAGGCTTTGATCTGAGTCACCCAGTGGCCGTTCCGGAAAAACCTGCACTCGAGGGGCTCGAGGAAAAATGGATGGCCCGGTGGGAGGCCGACGCCATTTACCGTTTTGATCGAACCCGGCCCCGGTCCGACGTGTTTTCGATCGATACGCCGCCGCCGACGGTCAGCGGATCACTTCACGTCGGACACGTCTTTTCATACACGCACACCGACGTCATCGCCAGGTTCCATCGGATGCGCGGCAAGGCGGTGTTCTATCCCATGGGATGGGACGACAACGGCCTGCCGACGGAGCGACGCGTGCAGAATTATTTCGGCGTGCGCTGCGATCCGTCGCTGCCGTACGATCCCTCGTTCGTGCCGCCGGACAAGCCGGGCAAGCACGCGATTCCGGTCTCACGGCCAAACTTCATCGAGCTATGCGCTCGGCTGACGGCGGAGGATGAAAAGGTCTTCGAGCAGCTGTGGCGGCACCTCGGCCTCTCGGTCGATTGGTCAATGACCTACGCGACGATCGATCGGCGGGCGCAGCGCGTGTCACAACTCTCGTTCCTGCGGCTGCTCGAGCGCAATTACGCCTATCAGCTCGAGGCGCCGACGTTATGGGACGTGGATTTCCGGACTGCCGTGGCACAGGCCGAGCTCGAAGATCGTGAACAGCCGGGTGCGTACCACCGGATCCGTTTCGGGATCGCCGATCGCGACGCCTTCGTCACCATCGACACGACCAGACCTGAATTGATTCCGGCTTGCGTCGCGCTGGTCGCACATCCAGACGATGAGCGCTACAAGCCGCTGTTCGGCACCGACGTCGTCACGCCGCTGTTCGGCGTCCGCGTGCCGGTTCGTCCGCACGTGCTGGCCGATCCTGAAAAGGGCACCGGCGCTGCCATGATCTGCACGTTCGGCGACATCACTGACGTCACGTGGTGGCGAGAGTTGAACCTTCCGGTGCGCGCGATCATCCAGGCGAACGGCACCTTCCGGCCGGTCACGTGGGGAGAGCGCGGATGGGAATCCATCGACGCCGCTCGGGCGCAGGGACACTACGATCAGCTCGCCGGGCTCTCGGCCGTCAAGGCTCGCGGCCGCATCGTCGAGCGGTTGAAGGAATCCGGCGACCTGCTGGGCGAGCCGCGGCCGATCACGCACGCGGTCAAGTTTTATGAAAAAGGCGATCGCCCGCTCGAGATCGTGACCAGCCGGCAGTGGTTCATCAAAACCATGGAGTTCCGCCAGGCACTGCTGGCCTGCGGACGCGAGCTGCAATGGCATCCGCCGTACATGCAGGCGCGCTATGAAAACTGGATCAATGGCCTCTCGGGAGACTGGTGCATCAGCCGGCAGCGATTCTTCGGCGTTCCGTTTCCGCTCTGGTACAAAGTCCGCGCTGACGGCTCGGTCGATCACGAATCGCGTTTGCTGCCTGCGCCGGACCGGCTGCCGATCGATCCGTCGACGGATGTGCCCGAAGGCTACGGCGAGACGCAGCGAAACCAGCCGGGAGGCTTTGCTGGCGATCCTGACGTCATGGACACCTGGGCTACATCGTCGTTGACACCGCAGATCGTGTCGCGTTGGGAAGAGGACGCCGATCTGTTCGCGCGTGTGTTTCCGATGGACGTCCGGCCGCAGGCGCACGACATCATTCGCACGTGGCTATTTGACACCGTCCTGCGATCGCATTTTGAATTCAACTCGCTGCCCTGGAAACATGCCGCGATTTCCGGGTGGGTCCTCGATCCGGATCGCAAGAAGATGTCGAAGTCGAAGGGCAACGTCGTCACGCCGATGGCGCTCCTCGAAGAACACGGGTCCGACGGCGTCCGCTATTGGGCGGCGAGCGGGCGATCCGGCACCGACACCGCATTCGATCCCGGCCAGATGAAAGTTGGCCGCCGGTTGGCGATCAAGCTCTTGAACGCGTCGCGTTTCGTGCTCGCCAAGCCCGAGCCGCATGGCGCGGTGACGGCGCCAGTCGATCGTGGTCTGCTCACCATGCTCGCGCGAATCGTGCGCGAATCGACGGCCGATCTCGAGGACTTCAACTACACGAGGGTCCTCGAGCGGAGCGAGACGTTCTTCTGGTTCTTCTGCGACGACTATCTCGAGCTCGTGAAGGGACGGCGATATGGCGACCATGGCGCAGCGCTCGCAGCGTCGGCCAATGGTGCGCTCCTGAGCGCGCTGTCTGCCATGCTGCGGCTGTTCGCGCCGTTTTTGCCGTTCGTGACCGAGGAGGTCTGGTCGTGGTGGCGCGCCGGCTCGATCCATCAGGCCGAGTGGCCGTCGGCTGAAGAAGTGCTCTCGCCATGCGCTGGTGGGGAAGACGCTCGGGGCGTCGAGGCGCTGCAGTTCGCGGCCGCAGTTCTTAGCGCGATCAGGAAGAAGAAATCAGAAGAGCAGCGTCCGCTGAAGACGGCCGTGTCGCTCGCGGTCGTGCAGGCGCCGGCGGAGATGCTCTCGCTTCTTCCGGATGTCGAACGCGATCTGCGCGCGTCAGGTCTCATTCACCGGCTTGAAACGGCGGCTGCCGACGCGCTGCAGGTCCAGGTCGAGTTGGCACCACCGGAACCGTCAGCATAGGAGCGCGCAGCATGAGGTCTGTACCGTTTGCGCCGCTTGAGCCGGCGCTCTATCGCGAAGCGGTTCGGCGGGCTCTGGCGGAAGACCTCGGATGGGGCGACGTCACGACCGAGGCGACGGTTGACGCCTCACTGCGCGCCCGCGGCATTATCCTCGCGAAGTGCGACTGTGTGATCGCCGGCCTCGACATCGCCGCTGAGGCCTTCAGTCAGCTCGACCCGGCAGTCGCATTCACCAAACACGTCGATGACGGTCAGCGGTGCTCGTCGGGGACGACCGTCGCCACCGTGCGAGGGTCAGCCGCCGCGATGCTGACTGCCGAACGCACCGCTCTCAACTTTCTCCAGCGGCTCTCCGGGATTGCGTCGGTCACTCGTCGATACGTGGACGCCGCTGCCGGCGGCATCACCGTCCTCGACACACGCAAGACGACTCCCACGCTACGCGTGCTGGAAAAATATGCGGTCCGCGCCGGCGGGGCCACCAATCACCGCTCCGGACTCGACGATGGGATCCTGATCAAGGACAACCATATTCGCCTGGGCGGCGGGATCGCGGAAGTCGTTCGCAAGATGAAGGATGCGCGCCTGGAGATGCCGATCGAAATCGAAGCGCAGAATCTCGAGCAGGTCGATCAGGCCGTAGCGGCGGGTGTCGACATCATCCTCATCGACAACCTGCCGCTGGAAGAGATTCGCGTCGCCGTCCGGAAGATTGCCGGCCGTGCGAAGGTCGAGTTGTCGGGCGGCATCACGCTCGAACGGATCGCCGAGCTGGCGCGGACCGGCGCTGATTACGTCTCGGTTGGCGCGCTGACGCACTCAGCGCCCGCGGTGGATTTGAGCTTCGAGCTCGAGCCCGATCCTTCGTCGAAGGAGACCAGCAAGGCAGGTTCTTCGGTCGAAGCGTAACCACGGCTGTGTCCGACCCAGTTCCAGATGATGTGGCGCGTGCGCTCGCCATCACCGCGCGACGACGCGAGCCCTTCGGGCATCCCTTTTATTTCTTCGTCGAGACGCATTCCACTAACGACATTGCCGCATCGCTGGCGGAACTTGGCGCGCCACAAGGCACAACCGTGCTCGCGTCGAGCCAGACGGCGGGGCGCGGCCGCTTCGGCCGCACGTGGTTTTCCCCTCCTGGGGCGGGCTTGTATGTCTCGATCGTGTGCCGCGACGAACGCGTCGCCCCATTGCTGACGCTGGCCGGCGGTGTTGCGGTGGCCGACGGCATTCGCGCCGCGACAGCGCTGCCGGTGCAGATCAAATGGCCGAACGACATCGTCGTCGAAGATCGTCGTCTTGCCGCGCGCCGCAAGCTGGCGGGCATCCTCGCCGAAGCCACGAGCACGCCGGACGGGTTGCAGTACGTCATACTCGGGTTCGGCATCAATCTGGGACCCGCCGCGTATCCGCCGGAACTGGCAGATCGGGCCACCTCAATCGAAGTGGAACTCGGCCGTCGGGTGGATGGGCCTGCGGTGCTCGCTGAAACGCTGTCGGCCTTTGCGGAGCGCTTTCGAGACCTCGAGCGGGGCGATTCGGCAGCGGTGTTGGCGCGCTGGCGCGATCTCGCGCCATCGTCGCGCGGAGCGACAGTCGAGTGGGATGCGCCCGATGGCCCAGCACGCGGCATGACGATGGGTATCGACGACCAGGGCGCGCTTCTGGTGCGCATCGGCGATCGAACCGAGCGGATCATTTCCGGCGAGCTGCGCTGGAGGTGATTGTAGAATCCGAGAGCGTTGGAGAACCAAAGAACCTCGTAGAACCCAAGAACCGAACCTAGCAGAACCTGGCAGAACCCTGTAGAACCCAGCAGAACCATGCTCTTAGCGATAGACGTCGGCAACACCAACATCGTTCTTGGAGTATTCGATGACGCACGGCTGACCCATAGCTGGCGGCTGGCGACCATGCGCGAACGCACGTCAGATGAAGTTGGAATTCTCGTCACCCATCTCTTCGGCCACAGTTCGA
This sequence comes from Vicinamibacterales bacterium, assembly GCA_051986585.1. Lineage (GTDB taxonomy): Bacteria > Acidobacteriota > Vicinamibacteria > Vicinamibacterales > 2-12-FULL-66-21 > JALZOC01. The sequence continues at coordinate 14,774 of JBPYFA010000440.1, forward strand.
TTCCGCTGGATCAGATCGATGGAATCATCCTGTCCTCGGTCGTTCCGCCGCTGACCCGGACGATGGAGGAAATGGCGGAGCACTACTTCGGCCACACGCCACTGACAGTCGATCCCGGAACCAACACGGGCATGCCGGTTCTTTACACGCCCGCATCCGACGTTGGTGCCGATCGCGTCGTCAACGGCGTCGCCGCCTACGAGGCCTACGGCCGGGCGGGGCGGGCTCCGGTCATCGTGGTCGATTTCGGCACGGCGACGACGTTCGATGCGATATCGGGCGCTGGCGAATATCTGGGAGGCGTGATTTGTCCGGGGATCGGCATTTCGGCCGATGCGTTGTTTCAGCGCGCCGCGCGGCTGCCGCGAGTCGATGTGCGAAAGCCGCCGACGGTCATCGGCGGAACAACCGTGACCTCGATGCAGTCGGGTTTATTCTTCGGTTACGTGTCGATGGTCGATGGCATTGTTCGCCGGATGCGGGCCGAGCTCGAGGGCGGCGATCGCGCTGCGTGTATCGCGACTGGGGGGATGGCCGACATCATTGCTGCCGAGACGACCGTCATCGAACGGGTCGATCCCGATCTGACGCTGCAAGGACTGCGGTTGATTTGGCAGAGGAATCGGTAAATGGATCTTCCGCCTGAAGGCGGAAGCCACAAGTTTTGCGTTTGTGGGTTCCGCCTTTAGGATTTTCTGTGTGGCTTCCGCTTTCAGGCGGAAGCTCCGTTTGTATCCTGTGGCTTCCGCCTTTAGTCAGAAGTTCCGTTCGTATCCTGTGGCTTCCGCCTTCAGGCGGAAGCTCCGCTTGCATTCTGTGGCTTCCGCGTTGAGGCGGAACTTTCTTTTGTATCCTGTGGCTTCCGCCTTCAGGCGGAAGATCGAATCTTGATAGAGCCTTCAGAGTACTGCAGACAAATAGAAGCCTACTTGTGCCGAAAGAACGAAGGGCACCTGATCCGCATCGTAGGTCCAGCATTCGAGCAGGTCTGTGGATGGGCGAACCTCGGAGTGCCATTGAAGGTTGCATTCCGCGGCATCGATCAGTACTGCGAGCGGTACTACGCGAAAGGACCACGCCGCCGACCAGTGCGAATCGAGTTCTGCGAGGCGGACATCCTCGAACTGTTCGACGGATGGCGGCGCGCGATCGGCGTCGAGCGCGGTGCGCCGGAAGTTACCGAGCAGATCCCGTCTCGCAAGCCTTCGCTCGTCGCTCACATCGAACGGGCACTTGTCAGACTCACATCGCTTCGAGCGCTCGCAGCTCGCAGCGCTTCGTTTGGCCAGCGAATTGACGCTCTGATTCAAGAGCTCGATGGTCTCGCCGGTCAGGCGCGATCGGCGAGGGGGGACGCCCGTTCGGCGTTAATCGAACGGCTACAGCGGCTCGACGACGAGTTGGGCGAGACGGCTGCGGCCGAGGCGGGCCCTCAGCTCACCGCCACTTTGATCCATGAACGTGATAACGAACTCGCGCCGTTCATCGACCGGATGCCTCAATCGGAGTTGACGCGAGCCCGCCAAGCGGCATTCGATCGCCTGGTGCGCGAGTCGCTCGGCATTCCCAGATTGACCTACGACTGACGTGATCATTCCTGGCCAGGACGTTTCAGTGCAGGTTGAGAAACCGGCGGCGGGTGGGCGGATGATTGCGCGCCACGACGGACAAGTGTTGCTGGTATCCGGAGCGATTCCGGGCGAGCGCGTCACGGTCCGCATCGAACGGGTCGAAAAGCGGCTCGCATTCGCCGCAACCAGCGCAGTCTTAGAGCCGTCGGCCGATCGACGCGAGGCGGACGACCCGCTGTGCGGCGGCTGTGTGTATGCACACATCTCGTATCCACGCCAGGTAATGCTCAAGGCCGACATCATCGCCGACGCGTTCACGCGGATCGGACACATTCCTCTATCGGAGGCCATCCCGGTACTGCCATCGCCAGAGACGGGCTATCGGCTTCGAGCGCGACTTCATGTTCGCGCTGAGGGCGCGGGGTTCTACCGCGAGGGAACGCACGCCCTCTGTGATGCACGGAAAACAGGGCAGTTATCCGCCGGCGCGATGGACGCGATCGACGCCTCGCTCGCGGCGCTTGGTAATACAAGACGCGACGTCACGTCGCTGGAGTTGACCGAGAACCTTCCGGGCGATCAACGCGCGGTGCATTTCGACGTCGTGCCTCGAGCGCTCAGCATCGAGTCTTCGCTTGCACACGCGGTCGAGGCCGGCGGTTTCACCGGTTGCACGGCACGCGGCCAACTCGGACCGATGGTGAGCATCGGCGAGCCGGTCGTGTTCGATAGTGTGTCGGACCTGACACGACGACTGGCGTCGACCGGCCGGCTCGTTCGCCATCCGGCGGCATTTTTCCAGGGCAACCGGTTCCTCTTGCCCGATCTGGTGGCTGCCGTCATCGAGGCGATTCCGACGGCCCATACGATCCTGGATCTCTACGCGGGCGTGGGGCTGTTCACGATCGCTCTCGCGGCCACGGGACACGATCGCATCACCGCAGTGGAAGGGGATAAGACCAGCGGCGCCGATCTCGTGAGCAACGCAGCCCCATATTCGCCGGCTATCGAGGCGGTTGTCGGCTCCGTCGAGGACTACGTGCGTCGTAGGCATACGCGAGCGAACACGATCGTCGTCGATCCACCGCGCACCGGCATGTCGCGCGATGCGGCCGATGCGATTGCTGGCCACGGCGCCGAGCGGATTGTCTACGTCTCGTGCGATCCGCCGACCATGGCGCGCGATGCCCGCCGTCTTCTGGATGGGGGCTACCGGTTGACTTCGTTGCAGGGGTTCGATCTGTTTCCGAATACCCCACATGTGGAGACCGTAGGTGTGTTTGATCGCGGTTGAGGGCAAGGGGGTGCCAAGGGTGCCAGGGGTGCCAAGGGTGACTGAGTGCCTGGAGTGCCAGGAGTGCCAAGGGTGACTGGGTCCAGAGTGCCTGGCGGCCCAGTCGGCACCCCCGGTACCCCGGGCACCCCTGCACCCCCGGCACCCCTGGCACCCCCGGCACCCCTAGCACTCCTGGCACCCCTAGCACTCCTGGCACCTCTGGCACCCCTGGCACTCCTGGCACCCCTGGCACCCCTGGCACTCAGGTACCTATCTCGCCTCTAACCTCTCCCTCGCCGCCTCCACGAATGCATCGAACAGCGGCTTGAATTCCCCGGTTCTCCAGAAATTTTCCGGGTGCCACTGGACGCCGACGCAAAACGTGGCGTCGGGTGCCTCAATCGCCTCGATCACTCCGTCGGGAGCGGTGGCTGAAGCGACGAGCTGCCGGCCGAGTCTTCCTACCGACTGATGATGACGGCTGTTGACGCGGCACGCGCACGATGCATTCACGGCGTCGCCGAGCACGGCGTGCAGGCGTGAATCGCTGACCACCTGGATGTCGTGCGCGAGGCAATCCTTCGGTTCGGTGAGGCTGTGGGGGAGATCGGTCGTCACCGCTGACGGGATGTCCTGCACGAGCGTTCCGCCGGCCGCGACGTTGAGCACCTGCGCGCCGCGGCAAATTGCGAGCAACGGAAAATCCTGTTCCATCGCGCGCCTCGCGAGATCGAGTTCGAATTCGTCGCGACCTGGCTCGGCATCGTCCACGGTTTCGTGACGATCCTCACCGTAGAATGCCGGATCCACGTCCCCGCCGCCCGTCAGCAGGACACCGTCGATCGCCTGCAGCAACGAGCGCGGGCTTTCGCTGACCTCGAGGACGCGCGCTCGCGCGCCGGACCGTTCAACCGATGCGATGTAGTCGTCGAGACGGCTGCATCGCGTCACGCCGATCACTGGGATGTTGTCCATGGCTCACATTTTCGCAGGAACGTCGCACCCCATGAGGTCCAATGCGCGGGCGAGCTGCGCGCTGTAATACGCGACGGCGGCGGCACGCCAGATGCGGGCGTCCTCTCGCTCCTCGTTGAGGATGGAGTATTTGTGATAGAAGCCGTTGAACGCCTGCGCCAGACCGAAGGCATACTTGGCGACGACCGACAGCTCGAGCGTCCTGACCGCTTGCTCGACGATTTCGTCCAGCCTCGCCGCTTCGAATACCAATCCCCACAAGTCGTCCGCTTCGTCATCGCCACCTGTGAGCACAGTTGACGAGACGGTCGTCAGTGCCGACAACACGTCCTTGGCATCGACACCGTGGCGTTCTTTGAGCTTGTTGAAGATGTTATTCGCGCGCACGACCGCGTACTGAAGATACGGACCGCTCTCACCTTCGAAGCTAAGGGCTTCGTCGATGTCGAAAATGATCACCTTCCCGCGCGAGAACTTCACCATGAAGTACCGCACCGCCGCCGTCGCAATCGATGCCGCGATTCGCTGGATCTGATCCGGCGGCAGCTCGGCATTCCGCTTGGCGACCTCAGATGCCGCTTTGTCCGTTACTCGATCGAGGAGGTCGTCGGCCTTGACGCCGAGCCCTTTCCTTCCCGAGACTTCGACGAACGGTCGATCGCGGTCTTCACTCGTGTCGTAACCCAGCTCCCGCGCGGTCGCATGCGACAGCGTGACCATCTCGTACGAATAATGAATCGAATGCGCTGCCTGCTGCTCGTAGCCGAGCGCGGCCAAGGCCTGCTTCAGCAGCTTCTGCAGGTACGACTGCCGCGTGTCAATTACGTTGCAGACCCAGGAGGCGCCGCCGAATTGCGGCCTGGCCGCTTCCTCCGGGGTTGCCACAGAGGAGGTCGACCAGAGCGCCGACGATCCCGCCCCCTCAAAGATGCGGTAGTGGAAGTCTTTTCCGAGGAGGCCGAACTTCCACAATTGGTACGCCATGTCTTTCCCGACGTAGGTCACCGTTCCGTCGGATCGCACGATGACTTTCTCGCGCGGCTCCTCTTCGCCTTCCTCGGTAGCAGCCGCCTCGCCGGGCTCGTCGTCAATTCGCATTACCCAGCAGCCTTTGAGCTTGCCCTCGCTCTGGAGAAACACCGCGCCGGTCTTTTTGAGGAATTCGAACGCATGCGTCCAGAAGTGGAGGCGCAGAATATCGCCTTCCCACGTGAGCAGGTCGTAGCCGATGTTCAATCGCCGCATCGTCTTCAGGTGCGCCCGGACGATTCGATCGGCAATGAAGGACGCTAGTGCCGCGGTGTCGTTGCCGCCGTGTTCGATGTCGTGGAGCGCCCTCGCCCGGACTGTAAGCCGCTCCGCACTTCCGGCATACCACTCCGTCACTCGTGCGTACAAGTCCCAGCAGTAGTAATCGAACTTGCCAGCGTCGGCGATCGCTTTCACTTCGTCGAGCGTCTTGTGTTCAAGCTCCCGGAAACCGACGACGACGTCGGCCACCTGGACGCCGGTGTCGTCGATGTAATTCTGAATCTCGACCTGCCGTCCGAGAAATCGCAGCAGCCGGCCGAAGGCATCGCCGAGCGCGGCATTGCGAAGGTGGCCGATATGAGCCGCCTTGTTCGGGTTGATCGCCGTGTGTTCGACGATCGCCTTGCCATCAGAGGTCGCAGATGCGGACGCGAGCGTCAGCCATTCACGCATCCAGACCGGCCGATCGAGGAAAAAGTTGACGTACCCGTTCGGTGCCGCTTCGATTCGCGAGAAGCCTTCAATCGTACCGAGAGCGGCCACCAGTTCCTGCGCGATCACTCGCGGTGCTTTCCGCAGGCGGCGAGCCAGTTCGAATGCCAGCGGTACTGCGAGATCGCCGAGCGCCCGGCGTGGCGCCGGCTCGACCGGAATGGCGCTGAGCGCCGGATCGTCGGAAGGTACGCCATATAGCCGGCTGACCGCCTCGGCCATCCGGTTTCGGACCAATGTGTGGATAGGGAGAATCATGAATCAGTGTTCGCTCTGCGGCCGTCGGCCAGTCGTGATAGGATTTGCCGGCGGTTCCGGCGTTACTCAACCAGCTCCTTGGCGCGCTCGTAATCATGCGGCGTGTTGACATTCACGAATATCGCGTCGTTTTCCACCTCGAATTCCGTCACGCGCAACCCCGTTGGGAGCCTGGAGGCTTCGTACAGCCCGCGATCGATCCGGGTCCGGATGTCGTCCGCACACGCACGCGTATAGATTGCGCAAAGCGGTTCATATCCTCTCGCATGCCGTGGAATGACGAGATCGGCATCCTCGACCGCGGCCATTTCCCGAAGAACGGTACTGGAAAGGAACGGCAAGTCGCACGCGACGACGAGCGTCCGCTCCGCTGGCGATTGCACGATTGCGGTGTAGATGCCGCCGAGCGCTCCCGCATTGGGGATCTCGTCGTGCACCACCCGCAGCCCTCTCGACGCCCACGCGTCGTCATGTCGTCCAACGACAAAGATGTCGAGCGACAGCTCGCGCAAGGTCTCGAGTTGCCGGTCGATGATCGCCGTGTCCCCGACCACGAGCAGGCATTTGTTGATGCCGTCGAGCCGCCTGGCCTGTCCGCCAGCCAGAATGGCGGCCGCGAGACGGCTTTTTTTCCCCATGTCAGACCGACAAGAATACCAAACCTGACGGAACGACGGCCGTGTTCTGCAGGATGTCGTCAGTGACGCGAGTATTCCCCCGATGACTGAGCCACGGATTGGACGAGTCCTTGTTGCGAGCCTTCACCAGGCGATTGCCGACGTGCTGCCGTCGCGCCTCGAGTTTTATGAGAATTGGCTGAGCGTTTCGGGGCTGCGAGAAGGAACGATTGGACTCGCGCCGCTGTTCGCCGTCTTGAGTTTCCTCCGCACCGAAGGCGCGGCTTACGCGCAGATCACGTCCCGCGCGGGAGAGTACGCGGCCGACTGGACCGTGAGCGATCTCGCTCCGCTCGAACGCAAAGTGATCCGCGCGCTTCCTACCGCACTGCGAACGCGCGCGGCACTTCGAACCGCGCGAGCGCTCGTTCGCGAGACCTATCCTGGATCGCGCGCCATCGTCCGACTTCGGCGCGGAACTGCGTCGATCGATCTGCGGGGATCGCTGTTCTGTGAGGTCCGCGAAACGTCTATTCTTCCGTTATGCGGTTTCTATGCCTCGGCAATTGGGCGCGTGCTGCACCATTTCGACTTGCGCGCCGATGCAAAGGTCACCGAATGCCGCGCTGCGGGCAATCGCAAAGGCTGCCTGCTGTCAGTCGTCGTCCTCGGCGAGAACGCCGACCAACCTGCCGCGGCGGCGTGACGAACAAAAAGCGAAGAAAAGGGGGCTGGCACCTTTTAGTTGCGGTCGCCGCGATCGCCGCGCTGGGGGAGCCGCAACGTGTGGCTGCCCAGCGCGCCCAGGACGGTCGCGTCCTCGTCGTTCCGTTTGACAACACGCGCCACGACCAGCGGCTGCACTGGCTGTCGGAAGCCTCAGCGGTGCTGCTGGCCGATGAACTCCGCGCTCGCGGGGTTGCGGCGATTTCGCGCGACGAACGGTCGCGCGCATTTGAAGATCTCCATCTGCCGCTGACGGGTTCGCTGAGCCACGCGACGGTGATCAAAGTCGGGCGGTTGCTGGGCGCTGGCGAAGTGATCGTGGGGTCGTTCGAGCTCGTCGACGACCGGCTGAAGGTCGACGCGCACGCGATTCGTGTCGACGTCGGTCGCCTGGAACCCGACGTGTCCGACCAGGCTCCATTGACGGATCTGTTTGGCAGCTTCGCCCGGCTCGCGGGACGGATGGCGCCGGGTTCGACAGCAAGCGCATCGGCCACCACGGCGCGGCCGCCACTCTCGGCGTTCGAGAACTACATCAAAGGGCTCATCGCCGAGAGTCCTGCCGCGCAGGCGCAGTTTCTCGAGGCAGCGATCAAGGCGTTTCCAGGGTATGACCGCGCCGAAATTGCGCTCTGGAATGTCCGCAGCGGTCTGACCGATCACATGTCGGCGCTCGCGGCGGCGCGCGCAGTCCCCGCCTCATCGCCGCTCTCGAGGCAGGCGCGATTTCTCGCCGGCGTGTCGCTCGTCGAGCTGAAGCGATATGACGAAGCGTTTGCCGTGTTCAAGTCGTGGCTGGATCAAATGCCGCCGGGGGACAAGACGGCCGGAACCGCGGCCGCCTGGAACAATCTCGGCGTCGTTCAGATCCGGCGCGGCTGGACAACCGAGACCGGAACACCCACGTTTTATCTGACCAAGGCGACCGACGCGGATGCTGCCGATCCGGATTTTTTATTCAATCTCGGTTACGCCTACGTGCTCGACCGCAACTCACAGGCGGCGACGTACTGGTTGCGGGAGGCCGTCCGACGCGACCCGGGCGATGCCGATGCGCACTTCGTGCTTGCCGCGGCACTACAGGGATCGGGAAGTGACGTCGAAGCCGGTCGCGAACGCGAGCTCGCACGCCGACTGTCAGCGCGATACGAAGAACTCGATCGGCGCGCCACCGCCGACAAGCTGGCCGTGCCGAGGGGGCTCGAGCGGCTCCGCGCGGAGCCGACCGTGCCAACCGGCGTCCGGGCCGAACCGGCAGTTGCCAATTCCGCTCAACAGGATCAACGCGAGCTCGTGGCCTTTCATCTGGAGCGTGGACGACGACTCTACGAGCGAGAGGCCGACGCGGATGCGCTGTCCGAGCTTCGCCGCGTCGTCTATCTGTCTCCCTACGAAGCACAGGCGCACCTGCTCATCGGCCGAATTCATCTGCGCGCGGGCCGCCCCCAGGAGGCGGTAAACGCGCTGAAGATTTCGATCTGGAGCCAGGACACCGCGGCCGCCCGAGTCGCACTCGCCGATGCGTATTTGAAGCTGCTGAATACCTCGGCTGCGCGCGCGGAGCTCGAACGTGCGCTGGTGCTCGATCCCAATTCAGCCGAGGCCAAGCGGATGCTGGCGGAGATAAAATAGATCCGCCTTCGCGCCTGCGGCGCCTCGGCGAGACAGCCTTCGCCTGAATTGGAGCGAAGTGGCTCCGAACCCGCAATTGGCGCCTGCAAACTGTAAACTGGAGACTGAGATGCGCGCGTCAAGATGTTTCGTCGCAGCGGTCATCGCACTCTTCGCCACTTCACTCCTTCACGCGCAGGCCGCCCGGACTCCTCGCGTCTACACCGCTGAAATCGACGGGATCATCCATCCCGTCGCCGCGGAGTACGTGCACGAAGTCATCGCCAAGGCTGATGCCGACGGCGCCGCGCTTGTCGTGATCACGCTTCGCACACCGGGCGGACTGGTCGACTCCACGCGTGACATCGACAACGCGATCATTCACGCGAAAACCCCGGTCGCGGTGTTCGTCGGCCCGTCCGGAAATCGGGCGGCGTCGGCCGGGTTCCTGATCACGATGGCTGCTGACATTGCCGCCATGGCGCCGGGCACTCACATCGGCGCGGCGCATCCCGTCGCCGGCAATGGCGAGAAGATCGACGACACGATGGCGAAGAAGATGGCCTCGGATGTGGCCGCCTACGCGCGGACCCTCGCCACGCAGCGCAAGCGAAACGTGTCGCTCGTCGAGCAAGCCGTCCTCGAAAGTCGATCGTTCACCGAGCAGGAAGCCATATCGGCGACGCCGCCGCTCATCGATCTCATCGCCAATGACGTCCCGGATCTCGTGCGCAAGCTCGACGGCCGCACCATTGTCCGCTTTGACGGTCGCAAAGAGACGTTGCACACGGCCAATGTCCCGTCGGTGAACCTTGAGATGACCTGGCAGCAACGAGTACTGTCCGCGATCGCGCATCCACAGGTCGCCTACTTGCTGCTGACGCTCGGCACGCTAGGTTTGACGATTGAGTTGTGGAGTCCAGGTGCAATTCTGCCGGGCATCGCCGGCGGCATTTGCCTGCTGCTCGCCTTCTTTGCCTTCCAGGTACTTCCCGTGAGCTACGCTGGCGTCCTTTTGATCCTCTTCGGCCTGGTCCTGCTGATCCTCGAGGTCAAGCTGACGAGTTACGGGCTGCTCGGGGTCGGCGGGGTCACGTCGCTGTTCCTCGGGTCGATAATGCTGATCGACTCTCCGCTGCCCGAGCTACAGATCGGTCTGCGCCTGATCATTCCGGTGACCTTGGCGGTTGCCGGAATCCTGCTGTTCCTCGTGACTCTGGCCGTCAACGCACAGCGGACTACGCCGGTGACCGGCGTTTCGGGGATGCTGGGGCAGGTTGGTTATGCCCTTACGCCTATCGAAGCCGGCGGTACGGGCAACGTCCGGACCCGCGGCGAAATCTGGACGGCCACAGCCGATGGCCCAATCGAGGCTGGTGCTCCCGTCCGGGTCACGGCGGTGGAGGGCCTCCTGCTCCGGGTCGCCGCGACGGGCGAATTCGACCGTCCTTCCGTCTGAAATGTCGCCGCCTAAAGGCGGGGGCCATAAGTGGCGAAAGATCATATGATGCGCGCCGGAGGCCTGCCGTGCTGATTCCGCCTGTTCTCATCGTTGCGGCCATCGTCGCGTTCTATCTGTTCAGTTCCATCAAGATTCTGAATGAATACGAGCGGGCGGTCGTATTTCGTCTCGGCAAGCTGCTGGAGACGTCCAAGGGGCCGGGGGTCATCCTGATCTTTGCGCCGATCGACCGCATGGTTCGGGTCAGCCTCCGGACCATCGTCATGGACGTGCCGCCCCAGGACGTCATCACGCGCGATAACGTCTCGGTGAAGGTGAACGCGGTCATTTACTTTCGCGTGATGGATCCGCGCCGGGCGATCGTCGAAGTGGAGAGTTACCACTACGCGACCTCGCAGCTCGCCCAAACGACGCTCCGCAGCGTGCTCGGGCAAGTGGAGCTCGACGATCTGTTGTCCGAACGCGAGCGTTTGAATCAGCAGCTTCAGCAGATCCTCGATCAACACACCGATCCCTGGGGGATCAAGGTGTCGTCGGTCGAGGTGAAGCACGTCGATCTTCCGCCCGACATGCAGCGCGCGATGGCCAAGCAGGCGGAAGCGGAACGCGAGAAGCGTGCTAAGATCATCCATGCAGAGGGCGAGCTCCAGGCGTCTGAAAAGCTTGCTTCAGCAGCGACTGTGATGTCGGCCGAACCCATCACGATTACCTTGCGTTACCTGCAGACGCTCACCGAAATCGCCTCGGAGAAGAATTCAACGATCATCTTCCCGCTGCCGATTGAACTGATCAACCTGCTGACAAATCGAAACAAGGCATAAGCGTGGTCGAGCTCACACACGATACGGACGACGGGTTTCACGAGATTCAGCTGAGCGGCAAACAGCTGGTCTTCCTGTTCATCGTGGCGACGACGGTGATCGTCGTGGTGTTTTTGTGTGGCGTACGGGTCGGCCGTGGGGCCCGAGATGCGCAGGGTGACGAGATCGATCAGGCCGCACTGGCATCAGTTCCGGCTCCGCAAGCGGCGTCGCCAGTTGCCACGCCGCCGTCGGAGCCGCCGGCTCCGGTCGCCGATGGCGGTCCCCAAGACGATCTCTCGTATCAACACCGCCTTGGGGCCAACACCCCTGCGGCAGAAAAGCTGAAGAAGCAAGACGAGCCGAAACGGGAGGCCGCGTCCGCGCCGGTCCCGATCGTTGAGCCAAAGTCCCCGGCACCTGTTGCGACCCCCGCGCCGAAACCCGCGCCACAGGTTGCTACGGCTCCGCCGAAGACTGCGGCAACCACCGGATCGACGACTCCGTCCGTCGCTGACAATCTTCCGACATCTGGTCGTCCCGGAACCTGGGCCGTACAGGTCATCGCCACTCGCGATCGCGCGGTCGCGGGATCGGTCGTGAAGCGTCTCGCCGCCAAAGGGTATCCCGCGTTCGTCGTGAATCCTGCGTCCGGTGCCAAGCAGCCGTTCTACAAGGTGCACGTCGGCCGCTATACCGATCGCGGCGAGGCAGAAAAGGTGTCCCTGCG
>JBPYFA010000441.1:0-6170 GCA_051986585.1 Vicinamibacterales bacterium
GGGTTGGCTTCGAGGAGAAGCGCCGTCGCGCCGGAAACGACCGCGGCCGCCATGCTCGTGCCGCTCAATTCGATGTACGCGTTCGACCCTTGGTTGGCGACGACCCGTTCCGGATAGGTCTGCACCAGATACGAACCGGGCGCGGCGGCAGCCACGATCTTGTTGCCCGGCGCCGAGACGTCAGGCTTCAGCACGCCGTCGATCGCGGTCGGTCCCCGCGAGCTATAGCTCGCGATCACGTCGTCGGAACGTTTGGCGGTGCCGACGGTGTTCAGAGCACCAACCGTCAGCGCTTCCGGAGTGTTGCCCGGGGAGATCACCGCCCCGACGATCGGCCGCCCGTCGGCGGTCTTCCCCATGTTGCCCGCGGCCGCGACGACCACGAGCCCCGCGTTGACCGCGCGCTGGACGGCCTGGCAGAGCGGATCGTCGACGTACGATTCGAACACTGGATGGCCGAGCGACAGATTGATCACCCGAAGGGCATACTGCGACTTGTGATCGATGGCCCAGTCGATGGCGTTGATCACGTCGCTTGTGTCGCCGGATCCGTCCGACGACAGCACCTTCAGGCTGACGAGGTGAGCGCCCGGTGCCATTCCCGAGTACTCGCCGTCAGCGTCGACGCCGCCGACGATGCCCGCGACGTGGGTGCCGTGCCCGAATCGATCGACCGCCGTTCCCTTCTTCCCGGTGAAATCCAACGAGGCGACGACGTGGCCGCGAAGCGAGGAATGCTCGGCGACGCCGGAATCGATGATCGCGACGCCGATGCCGCGGCCGGTGTACCCCTGAAGGCCGGCGAGGCCGGTCCACACTTGCGGCGCGCCGGTGGCGTCGACATTGGCGGCGATCATTCGCTGCACGCGCGCATCGCCAGAGAGGTGCGAGACGTCGGGATCGTCGCTCAACGCGTCCAGCTGGCCTCCGGTGACTTCGAGCACCGCGCCGCCGCGGATTGATTTCTTCACGGTGGCCCCATACCGCGCGGCCAGGGAGCGAATCTGATCGTCGGAGCCCGAAACGATCACGCTGGTCACACCGCTCACGCCATTAGCGACGATTGCCTCGAGATCTTTCGAGAGCCTGGCCTTGTGCGGTCCGGCATGCGCGGCGGTTGAAACAAATGCCAGGAGGAGAAAGAGCGCAGGACCATAGATCCGGCGGTCGAATGAACTCGTGGTGTCAGTCATGACCAAGGTCCTGGAAAGTCGCTGAGTTTGTCGAGAGAGAAGTGGCAACCGCGAAGGCACGCTACATGCCACCCGGCTTGCGGTACGGAGGTCACGCAACTGGCGGCAATTTAAGCGATCAGTAGCGGACTCTATGGTTTAATATGTTCGATTCAAGCGCCCAAGCTGCGCGTCAATGCAGACCGCCCGCGGAAGTGCCGAAGAGAAGGTAGCCAACCAGTTGGCCGCGGAGGCAGTCACTCAGGGCGGGTATGGCTTACCCGCGCTAAATGCCCATAAATTCACGGTTTTTGGTAGTGGCCAAGCCATTGGCCGGTTAGGTCATCTGTGGTCCGAAATTCGCCCGGTCGGATTGCGATAACGGCGATCGCAGCACTTGTGGGAGGCGCCCTATTTTTATCAGGGTGCAAATCCAATCGCGAATCGCCGGCTTCGTCGTCCACGCGAGCCGATGCGGCTCATCCAACACGTGGCGGCGAGTTGATCGCGTCGCTGCGATCGGAGCCGGCGACCTACAACCGCTACGTCGATCACAGCACCGCCGGCGAGGCACTCGCGCTCCTCACGCAGGCGCCGCTGATCTTCGTGAATCGCACGACGGACACGCTCGAGCCGTGGCTTGCCGAAAGCTGGACCGAGTCGCCCGATCATCTCACCTACACGATCAAACTGCGTCAGGGCGTGCGCTTTTCCGACGGCGCGCCGCTGACGTCTGCCGACGTGCTCTTCTCGTTTCGTGCCCTCTACGACCCAAAGGTCGCCTCGCCTCTGGCAGCCGACACGCTCGTCAACGGCAAGCCGGTGCAGGTCGAAGCTCCGGATCCTTCGACGGTGCTCGTACGCTTTCCGTCACCGTTTGCCCCCGGACTGCGCCTGATCGACGGGATTCGGATCCTGCCGAAGCACCGCCTCGAGCGCGCGCTCGCCGAAGGGCGATTCACTGATGCCTGGTCGGTCAACACGCCGCTCAGCGAGATCGCGGGGCTTGGTCCGTTCGTGCTGGCGGAACATGTGTCGGGCCAGCGCCTCGTCTTCACCCGCAACCCGTACTACTGGCGCAAGGACGCGTCCGGTGTCGCGCTGCCGTACCTCGACAAGCTGACGATCGTGATCGCCAGCCAGGCGACCGAAGCGTTGAAGCTCCAGTCGGGCGAGATCGATCTGATGACCAATGCCGACATCCGTCCCGACGACTACACGGCGTTCAAACGCGCCGCGGATCAAGGGCGCATCCGGCTGATCGATGGCGGCGTCGCGCTCGATGCGAACCTGCTCTGGTTCAACCTCACGGCGGCCAAGGCAGCGGATCCGAAGAGCCGCTGGTTCAGCCAGAAGGCTTTCCGTCAGGCCGTCTCCTGCGCGATCGATCGGCAGGCGATCGCCAACACGGTCTACCTCGGCACGGCGGTTCCGATTTACGGGCCCGTCACGCCGGCAAACCGCACCTGGTACGCGGACGTGCGTCCATCCTGCGAGCACGATCCCGCGCGCGCAAGGCAGCTATTTGCCTCGGCCGGCCTCACCGATCGGAATGGTGACGGGATGCTCGAGGATAGTTCGGGATCGCCGGTCAGATTCTCCATCCTGACGCAGGCCGAAAACATCCGCGCGCGTGTCGTGGCGGTCCTGCAGGAGCAGTTGCGGCAGGCGGGGATCGCGATCGACATCGTCACGCTCGATCCGGGCGGGCTGTTTCAGCGATTTGGCCAGCGGAATTACGATGCCATCTACTTCGGCGTCCAGGCGAGTGCGACCGATCCCGCACTGAACGCAGGATTCTGGTTGCCTTCTGGCGAGTGGCACTTCTGGAACCCGGAGCAAAAAACGCCCGCCACAGATTGGGAACGGCGCATCGACGATCTGATGCGACAACAAGCCCAGAACTCCGATCTCGCCGAGCGCCGGCGGCTGGTGACCGAGGTTCAACGCATCCTGGTCGATGAGATGCCAGCCATCGCCTTCGTTGCGCCGAAAGTGACGATCGCGATCAGCTCACGTGTCGTCAATCCTCAGCCAGCGCCTCAGCAGCCGCAGCTTCTCTGGCGCGCCGACACATTGGCCGCGGCACCGACGCCCCGCTGATCGCGCCTCAAGCGCGGCCGGACTGCGGCCGAAACATACTCAGTGAACAGCGCCTTCCGGCGTTATCTCCTGCGCCGTCTCGGTTTTGCCGTCCTGCTCGTGTTCACGGTGTCCTCGGCCTCCCTCCTGCTGGCCCGGCTTGCGCCGCCCGACGACGCATTCGGGACCGACCCGAAGATCCTCTTGGCGGAACGGCACCGGTTCGGACTAGACAAGCCGCTCGCCGCACAATATGCCGACTGGCTCGCTCGCACGGTCCGGTTCGATTTCGGTGAATCGCTGCGGTTCCGGCGCCCGGTTGCGGCGCTGATTCGGGAACGGGCCGGTAACACTGCGCTTCTTGGCGTGACCGCACTCGTTGTCGCCACGCTCGTCGGCATTCCCCTCGGCGTGTTCACGGGCAGCCACCGCGGTCCCCTTGCCGCCGTGGCGCGGATTGTTTCGATGGCCGTGCTCTCGCTTCCGTCTCTGGTGACCTCGCTCGTCTTGCTGCTCCTTGCCGCACGCAGCGGCTGGTTTCCAGCCGGCGGGTTGCCCGATGTGCCGCCTGAAAGTGGCATGGTCGGATCCGCGCTCATCGTGGCGCGCTACTTGTTTCTTCCATCTCTGGCGCTCGCGCTGCCAATTGCGGCGAGCCTCGAACGGCTTCAGTCGCGCGCGATCGCTGAAGCCCTCGCCGAACCGTGCATCGTGGCTGCGCTTGCCCGCGGCGTACCGCGTCGGCGCGTCGTGTGGCGGCACGCGCTCCGCCTCGCACTCAAGCCGGTCCTCGCGATCTACGGCATCGTGATTGGGACTGCGCTCAGCGGATCGTTTGTCGTCGAGATCGTGATGTCCTGGCGAGGCCTTGGCGATCTGATGTATCAGGCGCTCCAGGCGCGCGATCTGTATTTGGTAGCGGGTTGTGCCGCCGCCGGCTCTTGTGGGCTGGCGTTCGGCATTCTGATTACCGATCTCGCGCTCGTGGCTGTCGATCCTCGGCTCGAGGACGCCGCGTGATGTCGGCGCCGGCCGCTCGTGCCGCAATCGTCCTCATTGCGGTCCTCGCCGCGGTCACGTTGGGCGCAGGTGCACTGACGTCACACGACCCCGGACGACAATTTCCCGATTTCGGCTTCGCGCCGCCGATGCGGCCTCACGTGTTCGACGACCACGGACGGCTGCACCGTCCGTTCGTATATCCGATCCGACTCGTCGATCGCCTGGAACACAGGTTTGTTGAAGACCGCTCGACTCGCATCCCGCTCGAGTGGTTCACAGGCGGCGCGTTGGTCACGACGTCTGAATCGCATGGACCCTGGCTGCCGTTCGGAGCGGACGCGCTTGGCCGTGATGTGTTCGCGCGCGTGCTGCTCGGCGCCCGCTTGTCGCTGGGTGTCTCGATCGTTGCAGCAGGTCTTGCGCTTCTTCTTGGTGCGGTCCTCGGTGCACTGGCCGGATTCGCCGGAGGGTGGTGGGACGACGTGTTGATGCGGGCCGCCGACTTCGTGCTCGTCTTGCCGGTCGTCTACGTGGTGATCGTGCTTCGGGCGTCGATGCCGCTCGTGTTGAGCACCTCCCAGGTGTTCTGGACGATGGCGGCGATCCTGGGCCTCGCCGGCTGGCCGTATGCGGCCCGCGGGGTGCGGGCGATCGTGGCGGTGGAGCGCAAAAGGGAGTACGCAGAAGCCGCACACGCGATGGGAGCCGGGCCAACGCGGATTCTGCTACGCCACTTGCTGCCCGCAGCGCGCGGCTTTCTCGCCGTACAGGCGACAATCCTGGTTCCGGTGTTCATTCTTACCGAAGCGACGTTGTCTTTTGTCGGGTTCGGCTTCGCGGAACCTGTTCCAAGCTGGGGAGTTATGCTGCACGAAGCGGCGGAGGCGGGAGCTCTCGTTGATGCTCCCTGGCTGCTGGCGCCTGCCGCCGCGATTGTCATTTCGGTGTTCTCGCTGCACCTCGCCTCCGCCGGTTCCGCACACTCCGACAGCCTTGCTCGATAAATAGCTGAAAATAAGCCATTTAGACGCTTCCAAATCTGTAAACATGATGTCCCGTTCCGGCACAGCGCGATTCGAGGCTTTTCCTCGTGAAAACTTTGGTCAGACACACTTACCGCGAATGGCTGTGCCACAACGGAGCACTCTTTTTTGAAACATCTGCGTTTCAACCGTCATTTCAGATTTGTGATAGCTCGCTAACCTGCACAATTGAAACAGCTTGCGATGTTTCACCGCTGCACCATCCGGGCTGGCCTTCCCCTTGCTCTGCCGTAAGCGCTACTCGATCTGTGGGCTGGACTTTTTCGAAAGGTATTCAAGTGGTTCGATGGAGTGCGGTAGTGCGAGGGGGACTGGCGACGGCGCTGGTCTGCACCTTGGCTGGAGCGGCGCCTGCGAACGCCGACTCCGGAGAGAAGGCTCCCAAGCTGGACAAGACTCTTACTGAGCTCGCCTCCAATGGCAAGGGCGATGGGTTGGTACAGGTCATCGTGCTGCTCAAGCCGGGTTGGAGTGCGGACGTCGAAGCCACCAGGCTCGGCGGAAAGCTCGGTCGCAGCTTGAATCTCATCAACGGCAAAGTCGTTCAGTTGCCGAAAGGCCAACTGAAAAAACTGGCCGACTATCCAGGCGTGGACCGCATCGTCTACGACCGTCCAACCGCGGGAGAAATGAACCGCGTGGCGGTCACGGTCGGTGCGCGCGCCGTGCAGCAGACGTACGGTTACCGCGGGGCCGGCATCGGTGTCGCGGTCATCGACTCTGGGATTACGCGACACGACGACCTCACATATCTGGGCTCGTCGCCGCTCGTCAGGACGAAGAACGGACAGCGGGTTGCCGCGTTCGTCGACTTCGTCAACGGGCGCACGTCGCCGTACGACGACAACGGCCACGGCACGCACGTCGCGGG
>JBPYFA010000442.1:0-5853 GCA_051986585.1 Vicinamibacterales bacterium
TCGGTGTTCACGACGACGCAGGTGGCCGCGATGCTGATTACCTTCATCGGGCTGATGACACCCTCGATCCTGTTTTCGGGTCTGATGACGCCGGTCTCGAGCATGGAGCCCTCCGCCCAGGCGATCAGCCGGTTGATTCCGGCTTCGTACTTCATGGCGATGGTGCGCGGCGTGTTCCTCAAGGGGCTCGGATTCACGCATTACGCGTACGACATGCTCACGCTCGGGCTATTCGCCGCAGTGGTCTACGCGATTGCCGTCCTCGGTTTCCGGAAACGGGCGGGCTGACATGTGGCGGCGCCTTGGCGGTCTCATTCGGAAGGAATTCACGCAGCTTGCGCGCGATGTTCCACTGGTGATCATTCTCATCTGGGCGTTCACCGCGGCGATTTACTCGGCGGCCCGTGGCCGAGCCACCGAGGTCTCCGACCTGGCGACGGCCGTATACGACCTGAGTCACGGGCCGGCGAGCCGCGAGTTCCTCAGCCACTTGCAGCGGCCGTACTTCAAAACCGTCGCGTACTTGCAGCGCGAGAGCGACGTTACCGAGTGGCTCGACCGCGGCAAGGCCGCGATCGTCGTCATCATTCCACCCAACTTCCAGCGTGAGATTGACGGCGGCGGGCAAGCCCACGTGCAGGTGTTGACCGACGGTGCGCTCGCGATGCCGGCGACGGTCTCAGTCGCCTACATCGCGGGGATCTCCGCGAAATACTCGATTGCCGTGCTCGAGAAACGTGCCGGTCGCGCCGGTGCGGCCGCCCTCAGCGGTCCAACCCTCGACGAACGGCTGCGCGTCACCTTCAACCCCAACATGCTGAGCGCCTGGTTCGCCGGTTTACTGGAGCTGCTGAACATGTGTACGATGGTGTCGCTCCTCATTACCGCGGCTACTCTTGTGCGCGAGAAGGAGCGCGGCACGGTGGAGCAGCTGCTGGTCAGCCCGGCGACGCCGGTCGAGATCTTCGTGGCCAAGATCGTGCCGGCGATCGCGCTCGTCTCGGTTCTCTCGGCGTTCAGCTTCTTCCTCGTGCTCGTCCCGGCGTTCCATCTGCCGATCCGCGGCAGCCTCGCGCTCTTCTACAGCGTGACGGCACTCTACGTGTTCGCGATGACGAGCATGGGCATCGCGATCGCCGTGGTGGCGCGCACCATCGCGCAGGCGATCATGATCATGATTCTGATCTTGCAGCCGATGATCTTTCTTTCTGGAGCATGGAACCCGCCCGAGGCGATGAGCCCCTGGATGCGATGGATCAGTCTGCTGTCGCCGCTGCGCTATTACATCGACTTCGCGTTTGGGGTGATCCTGAAAGGCAATCCGTTCTCGGTCGTGGTGTGGGACGTGGTCGGGATCGCGATCCTCGGAACCGTTCTCTTCGTGTTTTCGCTGCTCTGGTTCGAGAGAAGTCTCCGCGTCTCGTGAATGCCGGTACGCTCGTTGCTGTCTGAACAGCCGTCAAGCCAAACGAAAGGAATAGCTGTGATCGCCCTGAAAAAAATTCTGGTGGCGACGGACTTCAGTGAGCCCTCGCGTGTGGCGCTCGAAACGGGGCAGTCCCTCGCCCAGGCATTCAAGGCAGAACTCCATTTGCTGCACGTGCTCGCAGACCTGCTGCACCAGCCGTGGGTCGGCTACGCACCGGCCGCCAAGTTCATTGACCTGGTCGAACAGTTCGAAGCCAATGCTCGCATGCAGCTCCTGCGTCTGGTCCCCCCAGACGACGTCGCGACCGGTCGCGTCGTTGTGGCCGCCGTGTTAGGGAACCCGGCTGAGGAGATTCTCAAGTATGCCGTCAGGCAGAACATCGACTTGATCGTCTGTGGCACGCACGGCCGCGGAGGATTCGATCACGTGGTGATGGGCAGCACGGCGGAGCGCATCGTGCGGCTGGCACCGTGTCCCGTGCTGACGGTGCGGTTCAAGGCTGACCAGGCATCCGTCGCGGCATG
The DNA here is from genome assembly GCA_051986585.1 of Vicinamibacterales bacterium. Lineage (GTDB taxonomy): Bacteria > Acidobacteriota > Vicinamibacteria > Vicinamibacterales > 2-12-FULL-66-21 > JALZOC01. The sequence goes on from JBPYFA010000442.1 coordinate 1,954, forward strand.
ACGCGAACCTCTTCGCTCACTTCGCCTGGCGCAAGACCATCGAGCTGATCCGGTCGCGCGGCTGCGCGAAATGCGATTCGGATGAGAGCGCCATCGATCGTCTCAATCTCCAAGGCGCGCTCGATGCCGTCCTCGGTTTCCTGAACACGAAGGGCACGGGCGCGTGGCGCGCATAACGAGATTCCGTTTGCCAGGGTCAACCGCACCGTGTCTTCGGCGAGGTCACTGACGACCGTCACCGATTCGATCGGGACCGAGGGAACACGGGTAACGGGTCGTCCGTGTTCCATGCCGTGCACCGTCGCAAGCCAGGCACGATGCTGACGATTGAAGTCTTCCAGGAAGGCCGGCCATTCCGCTCTGGGCACATCGTGCATGATCATGATGGCACCCTCGTACTCTGCTGGCTGACACCGTCCGTTGCGCCGCTTCGATGCGCCGCAAGAAGCTGCCGCACCTCGTCATCCGTGGTTTCAGAGAAATCGACGTACCAGAGCCCCACCGCTCTGAATGGCTCGGGCGTCGTCAAGCACACCATGTCGTCGGCGATTTGCCCGAGTGCCTGGCACGTCTCCGGCGCGCCGACCGGGACGGCGACAACCACGCGCGCTGGACGCAGCCGTCGCACCGCTGCGACGGCCGCCCGCATCGTCGAGCCGGTCGCTAACCCGTCATCCACCAGGATGACGACGCGATTTTCGATAGGCACGAGTGACCGTCCATCCCTGTAGGTCCGTTCTCGACGCTCCAACTCCAGCCGCTCGGCGCGTGTCGTCGTCTCGATGTCCTGCCGTGAAACCGGATAAATGGTGAGCACGTCGTCGTTGAGGACGCGGACGCCGCCGCTTGCGATTGCACCCATCGCCAATTCCGGTTGATCGGGAAATCCGAGCTTACGGACGACGAAAACGTCGAGGCTGGCGCCGAGTGCCCGGGCCACTTCATATCCGACGGGGACGCCGCCGCGAGGCAGTGCGAGCACGACGACATCGTCTCTGCCGGAAAACCGGCGGAGCTGCTGGGCGAGCAATGCACCCGCTTCCCGCCTGTCGGCGAACCTTCGCCGCGTGGCGCCTGCACTCGTATCCAAGATGCGTTGTGAGGGTGCAATGGGTGTGCCTTCGACGATGCGAAAAGACGCTGTTGGTCATCCAGCATACCGACCCAGGGCTGACCGCGTATCAAGATCGTACGCGATCACAGAGATGGTCAGGAGTGAGAGGAGACCATGGCACCCAAGGACGGTGATGTGATGGTCACGCGCGAGGATCGGTCGCCAGTGCGCTTTACGATCGGCCAATCGCCTGCGTCGGCGCAGTTCAGTGTGGGAACGCGAGCCGAAGCGATACGGATCGCGCGAACCTACGCGCAGAAGCACCTGGTCGACATTTGGTACAACCAGGGCGACCGTCACTCTTTGCTCGAGGCCTATCGGATGCGGAGCAAGGCTGGCGCGAGGACTGCACGACCGCGAACGTGATCACTTCAACCTGGGGACCAACAATGGCAACACCGCTTGTCGTGGCAGTCGTGAGGGCAGTCGAAGAGGAGCTGCGGCTGGCAGCGCGGTTCGACGTGCGCGTGCTAATCACGGCAGAGGACCGTGAGGTGCGCGAAATGTGCGCCCGCTTCATTCACGGCAGAAGCTCCCGCAGCCTTCGCCCCTTCGTCATCCTGTCCGGCAAGACAGCCGAAGTCACGAGGGCATCCTCGAGCATGTCAGGGCGTGTCAACCTATCTGACGGCGGCCTCTCACAACAAGTGTTCGAGCGTGCGCGTGGCGGAACGCTCTTCATCGACGATGTGGCACAACTCGGCCTCAGGAGCCAGGTCCTGCTCTGTTCGTGGCTCGAGGAGCACGCCGCAGCCGAGAGGTGTCGTTCGCCTTTCCGTATCATCGCGGGAGCGAACGGCCAGCTCGATCACGAGCGAAGGTCGGGCCGCTTCTCTGAGTCTCTCTTCTATCGTCTCAATCTCATCCACATCGATCTCTTGCGATATGGCTCGCGAGCGGCCACCGGCGCCAGCAGTCGTCTGGCCATCAAAGCGGCCAACCACGCGTCGCAATGACAACCGTTTGTCGGTCGTAAGCAGTTCGGCGACAGGCAAGCTGCCACTGCGGGAAAGCACGCAGACAGTGAGGACTTTTTCGCGCTTGCAGACGTCGGTTCCGCTCCTGCCGCGCCCCATTGCCCGCCATATTCGGTTCACACGGTAGGCGCGGTCATTGCACCGCTCCGTTCAGTTACCAACGAGGAGCGGCGCATGTCTCACGACGATTTCGAGGGTGAACGCGACCGGGTCGAACGAGTGATTGAGATCCTCGGGCGCGCGGCGATGCAACTCGAGGCCGGCAGACAGGTTCCATTGAGTGTGTTGACCGACGCCGTCGCGTTCATCAATCGCTCAGAAGAGGCGGCCTACGAGGCGATGCTTGACGAAGACGAGCCGGCCTTGTCGCGGTGTCTCGAGGAGCACACCAACGTGGCTGGGCCTCTCGCGACGATGCAGGACGCGCTTGGGGCGATGGCCGGTGGAGACGCGGCCGCGGCTGGCCGCTTCACTGGGGCGGTAGCGGAGTACGTAAAATTGCGTCGGGACCATCTGGCGGCCGATGACCGGCTGTTCGCGAGAGCCTCCCGACGTTTCCCGGCAATAGAGCAGTCAGGGACGCCGGTGGAATTGGTTGAAAGCCCCGATACTCGGCGGCTCTACGAGCGGGTGCTCGAAGCCGGTTCGCTCCTCGATCTGGGCGTCGCCACCGCGAACGTGCAGAGCCGGCAGTCCAAGTCCGCATAGCGATCAACAGGATCATGCGGATTGCGATACTCACGGGCGGAGGCGACGCGCCTGGCCTCAATGCGGTCATCCGGGCGGTCGTCAAGAACGCGGCCATTCGGGGCGACACGGTCGTCGGCTTGAACGACGGCTTTCGGGGACTGATCGAACCAGATCTCTCCCGCCCCCTAAGGCTCTCCGACGTGACCGGAATCTTTCGCGAAGGCGGCACGATCCTCGGCACCACGAATCAGGCGAATCCGCTCGCGTACCCGACTGCTGACGGTCGGGTCATCGACTGCTCGTCCGTGTGCGTCGATCGGTTTCGCGCACTCTCGCTCGACGCACTGATCGTCGTCGGCGGCGATGGCACGCTGACGATTGCGTATCAGCTCTGGAAGCAGGGAATCCCGATCGTCGGCGTTCCAAAGACCATCGACAACGACGTCGTCGAGACGGAGGCGAGCGTTGGCTTCGATACGGCGGTGAGCGTCGCGACCGAAGCCGTCGACCGGCTCCACTCGACCGCGGAAGCACACCACCGGATTATGGTCGTGGAAGTGATGGGGCGCTATTCGGGATGGATTGCGCTGCACGCTGGTATCGCGGGCGGCGCTGACGTGATACTTATTCCCGAGATCCCGTACACGATCGAAGCGATCGCGCGACACATCCTGGAACGCGAGCGGCTCGGCGCGCGGTTCAGCATTGTTGTTGCCGCTGAGGGGGCGAAATCGGTCGCTGGACGTCCGATCGTACTGGAAGTCGGATCGCTGACAGTGGCCGAGCGGTTGGGAGGCATTGGCGCCGAGCTCGCAGCCGCTCTTGAACAGGCGACCAAACGTGAAGCGCGCAGTCTGTTGTTGGGGCATCTGCAGCGCGGTGGCGCACCCACCAGCGGCGATCGTCTTCTTGCCAGCCGTTTCGCCATCCGCGCAATGGACCTTGTCGCGGACCGACAATTCGGCACCTTTGTTACCTGGCATCCTCCGCAGGTCTGCACGGCTCCGCTCGAACGTGTCGTCGGTCGCACGAAACTGGTCCCGCTCGATGCCGAAGCAATCCGAACGGCTCGCGGCGTCGGTATCTCGTTCGGTAGTGAACGCGTTGTGCCGTCGCGGA
>JBPYFA010000443.1:0-6920 GCA_051986585.1 Vicinamibacterales bacterium
CGACGGGTTCGTCAACGTGGAGAACGCGTCGTTCGAGATCCCGGCGACCGGAGTTCGTTATCGAAACGGCAACGCCCACATCACGTTCACGCCGGACGCCGTCAGGATCGAGACCCTCCATCTCGAGGACAGCAGAGGCAACCCGCTCGATCTGACCGGAACCGCAGGCACACATGCACTGCATCTCGGTGAGCTGGGCTTCGAAGTGAGCGCCACGCAGTTCCAGGCGCTGAGAAATGATTTGGGCGATCTTGTGTTGAACGGCGTGTTCACCGTGACCGGAACGTTGGCAGCGCCGATCGTGTCCGGCGATGTCGCGATCGAGCGCGCGTCGCTCGACGCGGGGACATTGCTCCTGCGCTTTCAACGCCCATATGCGGTAACCGCGCCCAATCCAGAGGCGACCGAGTTATCGGAGAGCGACACCACCAATGGCGAGCAATCGTCTCCGCCGCTGCCAGGGACGTCAGGTATCTGGGACAACCTCACCCTACGGCTCCGGCTCCTCACGACGAACAACCTCCTCATCCGAGGAGAGAACATGCACCTGTCCCGCGAAGCGGTGGCGAGCATCGGCGACATCAACGTGGTGTTCGGCGGCGATCTCTCAATCCGCAAAGCGCCGCAGGGACGACTCGATGTCTCCGGAGCTCTGCAGACGGTGCGCGGATCGTACTCGTTTCAAGGCAGGCGCTTCACCATCGAGCGCGACGGAACGCTCAGATTTTTCGGGAACAAGGCCGACCCGCTGATCTCGATCACCGCCACGCGCACCGTGTCGGGCGTGGTCGTCCGAGTGGCGCTGCGCGGGCAGGCATCTGCCCCCGAGCTGGAACTGACCAGTACGCCGACACTCGATGAAAGTGACATTCTCTCGCTGCTGCTGTTCGGTCAACCCGTGAACGAACTGGCCGGCGCACAGCGAAACGAGCTGGCGCTCCAGGCGGCGACGCTGGCCGGCGGCTTCGTCGTCAGTCCTGCCGTCTCCGCCGTGGGCGAGAGATTGGGGCTGGATTTTCTTCAGCTCGAACCGGTCGGAACCGCCGGCGCCGGCAGCTTCCGGTTGTCTGCCGGCCGCGAAATCTGGAAGGGCTTGTTCCTGACCTACGCGCGTGAGTTCTCCCAGGACCCCTTCGACGAGTTGCTCGCCGAGTACGAACTGTCGCAGTACCTCAGATTGCGCGCGGGCGGAAGCGATGCCTCCGCACGCGCACGGAACTCATTGTTCCGTCGCGTCGAACGGTTCGGGATCGATCTGATTTTCTTCTTCAGCTACTGAGTGTTGCTCCGCGGCTTCCCGTCGGCGCGCCACAGATAGATCACGCGTTCGTCGCCTCGTGAATCGGTGAAGCGATCGACTTTGTCGGGCTGCCAATCCCCCATGCCGAACGCGTGCGACACAATCCGTGCGCCCGGCTTCAGCTGCTGTGTCAACAGCGGCCGGAGCTTGAGGTTCGCGCTGGAGACGAGATAGAGCGTTACCACCGTAGCATTGGACACATCGGCTTTCAGGATGTCGCCTTGCTCGAAACGCACGAGCGACGCGACTCCAGCGTCGCGGGCGTTGCGCCGCGAGTCTGAGATGCGCTCTTTGTCGATATCGATGCCGACGCCATGTGCGCCAAACTTTTTCGCGGCGGTAATCACAATGCGTCCGTCGCCGCAGCCGAGGTCGTACACGGTGTCCTGGCTGGTGACCTCAGCCACTGACAGCATGCGATCGACCACGTCCTGAGGTGTGGGAATGTAGGGCGCCAGAGTCGGGCGCTGCGCATTCGCCGCCCCGAGGTGCTCAACTGTCAGACACGCGACCATCAGCGCCGCCACTGCGACACCGACGCGAGGCATCATTCGCATGCCACGATCATCTCACGGATGACGTGACGAACAGATGAGCTATGGCAGATTATTCGGGTTTTCGACCAAATTAATCGGCGAGCCTGATGAGCTACCGAACAATCACGAATGAGTTATTTCGCAACGCCACTGCCGAAACAAGTCCCCACACCGGAACGGGACCGGCGTTCTCAGCCGAGCCAATCTCCTGGCCGTCAGGACCTGTCAGTCGCCAAGCCACAGTGCCCCCGCGGTTCCACGCGGTTCCCTCGGCCCACGCCAGGAGTCGATCGCCATGTGCGTTGACAGCCACCGTCGGATGCTTTCTTGATCCGCTTCCGGGAATCGGCACGACCGGTCCGACGGTCCCATCCTTAGGATTGAGTGTCGCTGAATAGACTTGTTGCGCTGTCTCCCACGCGGCGACCAGCCCCTTCGACGACTCTGCCAGCGCGAAAGTGGACATCGGACATGTTTGCAGGTCCCAAGGATCGACTCGGACCGGCGCACGCGGCGTGGAACCCTGGATCATCAGCCAGGTGGTGTCGCGGTGTGTCCCGCCGGTCGCCGCGCGATACAGCACGTGGAGTGCGCCAGCCCGATCGAACATCGCACGCATGCCGCAGCATCCGCAGGCGCCGACCGGAGCGGCTGTCGCAGGCGCGAGCGCAGCGAACGATGCCCCATCGTCGGCCGATCTGGCGATGTAGACCGTCCGGTTGGCTTCGCCGGGCTGGCTTCCCATCGCATGCCAGACGACTGCGACATGGCCGGCGCGATCGGCGGCCACGGAACCGCCGTCGAGCCCGGTCGACTTTCCGGAAAGCGTTCGCTGCGACTCGAAATGAATGCCGTCAGCAGAGCGCGCGTACCACATCGGCGCGTCAGTTCCAGTCGCCTCGCCGGCCGCCTTCGAGCCGTGCCACGCGACGTGAATGTAGCCATTCCGCCCGAGCGCCATCTGGGGCCCGCGAACCGAGCCGGTCGCCAGAGCGGATCCCTCTATGCTGTTGACACGGACCGGCTCTGACAGCTTATGACCATCGGCGCCAATCCTCGCGTAGTAGAGATCGCCGCCTGACGCCTTGCCGCTGAAAAACACGACGTGAATGACGTCATTCGCGTCGACCACGGCCTGCGGCTGAATTCCGTCACCAGGGAGCACCACAACCGTCACCGGTGGGCCAGGAGCCGCCGCCGAAGAAGACAAGGTGGCAGAAACTATTGCCAGGCAGACAGATGCGGTGAAAATTGAGGGGCGCATTCTGCTGACGATCATAATGCCGAAAGTCCGTCTGCGGGGAGGTCGGGTCCGCAGAGACACCGACTCGTGTGAAGGCGGCTTCTACGCTGAAACGCCGAGCTTGACGACGCGGTCAGCTTCCGATTAAATCTGAAAACTCCCCGAAGAATCGGTTGGCGTAAAAGGAAGTTGCCGCCAAAGGTGTCTACGTATACCGTCCAGCCAGGCGCTCGCATGCTGTGGTGCCTGCGACGCCGCACTACAGATGTGCGCTGCATCCTGTTTCCGAACGGGATGCCCGTCGAGGTGCAGGTGCTTCAAGACCGTGATGTGGTGCTGACCGAACTCTTTCAAGAAGAGTGGCTTGCGCTCAATTGGGCACGCGCGTATTGCGAGCGGCTCAAGCTCCAGGGCTGGCAAGACAGCCCGTCGGCTTAGTTACCACTATCAGCCAAATACAATCGCAGCGATCAGCCAGAGGGCGGCAGCAACCGCAAGCGCGAGGGTGAGGTCCTTCCATAGCGGGGGTGCCACGTCGATGGCGGGAGGATCGTCCATCTCCAGCGCATGCAGCTGCGGCTCGAGTTTCCAGCGATCGATCGTCCAGTCATCGACATGCGGAATACTCATCGCGCTCCTCCGTTGGAAGAACGATTACCTTCGCAAGACCGTTGCCACGCAATTGAGACGCAGCCGGCGGCAGAAATGTTTGGAAATCGGCGGCGCCAGGCAATGGCGATCACGCCATCAAGCATTTCGGCGACTACTTTTCAGACGGGCACTGTTGCGGTTCATGCAGAAGGGGACAGCAGTTTCTGGCGTAGACTCATGGATGCCAGCGGGACGCACCTGTCGACGGAAGGAGAAAGCTGTGCGCAGTCGTATCTTCGGATCGGTCGTCCTCGCTGTGTCGGCCGCAGCTGTCGCCATCGCACAATCGGGCAGCACCCAGCAGCAACAGACGGAGCAGCAGCCTCCAACCTTCCGCAGCCAGGCCAATTTCGTTCGCGTCGACGCCTATCCAACTCGGGGCGGCGTTCCCGTTCTCGATCTGAAAGCCGACGAATTCGAAATCCTCGAGGACGGCAAACCGCAGAAAGTCGAGACGTTCGAACACATACTCGTCTCGCCTGCCGGTCCGCAGGCGCAGCGATCGGAACCGAGCAGCATCGACGCGTCACAACAACTGATTTCCAATCCGAAGAACCGCGTATTCGTGTTGTTTCTCGACACGCCCCACGTCTCCATCCAGGGTTCCTGGCACGCGCGCGAACCGTTGATTCGGATGATCGATCGCGTGCTCGGCCCGGACGATCTCGTCGGCGTCATGACGCCGAAAATGTCGGCAGCCGACGTCACCTTCGCACGAAAAACGCAAGTCATCGCCGACGGTTTGCGGAACATCTGGCCGTGGGGCGAGCGCGACATGATCAAGCCGGACGAACGGGACTATCAGTACGAACAGTGCTATCCCGCGACGAATCAGGCTGGCCTCGTTCAAGAAATGATGGCCCGCCGGCGCGAGCGCAACACGCTCGACGCGCTTCGCGAGATCGTGCTCTACCTGCGGGACATGCGGGAAGAACGCAAGGCGATCGTCACCGTCTCGGAAGGATGGTTGCTGTTCCGTCCCAATAGTGACCTGGTCAGGCTGCGGAAGGATCCAATTACCGGTAATCCGGAACCGATACCTGGTCCCGACCCGATCTCGGTTGGGCCTGACGGCCGGATCACGACCAAGCCGCGAAACACGAGCGGCAACGTGATGGAGAAGAGCCAGTGCGATGCCGAGCGGCAGTACCTGGCCGCGATCGACGACGACAACTATTTCCGCGAGATCATCGGCGAAGCGAACCGCGGCAATGCAACGTTCTATACCGTCGATCCGCGCGGCCTCCCGGTCTTCGATACGTCGATGGGTCCTGCGCCTCCGCCGCCGATCACCGTCGATGCCGCGATGCTGCGGAACCGCCTCGATTCGCTGCGAACGCTGGCGGATGGCACCGATGGAATGGCGGTCTTGAACAATAACGATCTCGATACCGGCCTGAAACGCATATCCGACGATCTGTCCTCGTACTACTTGCTTGGCTACTACTCGACGACGGCCAAACTCGATGGCAAGTTTCACACGATCAAGGTTCGCGTAAAGCGGCCGGGAATCGACGTCAGGGCACGCAAGGGATACCGCTCCGCAACCGAGGAGGAGGTCGCGGCCGCGAGAACGGCGGCCAACCCGCCGGCATCGTCGGCCAAGGCGGCAGTCGGCACTGCGATGACCGGCTTGTCGCGGCTTCGCCCGGATTGGCGTTTCAGCATGAATGCCGTGCCCGTGGCTGCGGCTGGTTCCAAGATGATCTCGACGATCTGGATCTCCGGCGAAGTCCCGAGTGGGGAAGCGGGCCGTGCCTGGGTCAACGGCGGCACAATCTCGCTCGACGTCAGAGCCGGCGACGCGACCGCGAGCGCTCGCGTACCGCTCGCAGCTGGCAATCGATCGTTCGCGATTCCGGTGAAACTCTCCGCCCCGGTTGCGTCCGGCGATCTGAGCGTTCGCGCGACGATCGCCGCCAACGATCCAAGCGCTGAGTCCTTTACCGATATTCTTCGCCTCGATCTCGCGACGAGCGTGGGACAGCCGATGCTCTTTCGTCGCGGTCCGGCAACGGGCAACCGGCTCGTACCGGCAGGCAGCTTTCAGTTCAGCCGCACGGAACGCGCGCGGCTCGAGTTCCCCGTCTCACCGGATACGAAACCAGGAACCGGTCGCCTCCTCGATAAGTCCGGCGAGCCGCTCACGGTGCCGGTGACGATGGGGCAGCGCAGCGATGAGCAGACCGGGCAGCACTGGATGACCGCTGATGTCGCGCTCGCCGCACTCGGCGCCGGCGATTACGTCGTCGAGGTCACGACCGGTCCGGCAGAGGCCCAGCAAAAGGTCATGACGGCGATTCGCGTGACCCGGTAAATGTCGCAACCCATCCAGTGAGGCCGGCTACCGCACTCTCCACTGACCGACACTGACAGAGGAACGCCGGGCGCTGTCGGTGAACTCGAGGTACACGTCGACGTTCCGCTGTGGCTCACCACTACGGGTTCGATAGAAGTATGTGATTGGATAGCTGACGACATCGTGCGGCCTGACGTCGCGAGTGCCGTTGATCTCTCGCCCTTCCAAGTGCACTCGCGGGCCGTCGAATCTGCTCCTCTCAATCGCTTCAGCTCGAGTTACTCTCCCCATCGGCCGCGAATACTGAGACATGTCGGCCGAATACATCGAGAGCGAAGTGACGTTCGCGCCCATTCCGTTGGTTTCCTGCACGCGTAACGTGCCTTGAACCATCCACTCGAGCGGCGGATCGGCCTCGGGACACCGGGCGGCGTCACAACTTACGGGAACGCCCGGATCGGGATCGAACGTGATCGCGAGGCGTGCGCCTACGGCATGGCCCCGTGCGTACTCGAACATGACGTTCGCCCAAACGAGAGCGGCAACCATGATCACGGCGAGCATCGCCATAGCGCGCCACTGCGGGCGAGCGAGACTCACCAGAACCGCCGTGACAAATCCCAAGATCAGTCCGAGAGGAATGAAGACGAGGTCTGATGGGATCTGCTCGTAGCGCTGCGGATAGACGAAGCTGCCGACAAGGTGAGCAAGCACCCCCGCAATGGCGACAACAACAGCGCATGCGACCCCCCAGCCGAAGGCAAAGCCGACACGCGAGGCAAGCGGGAGTGGTGGCGGTGAAGGCGACGATCGGGAAGATGGCGGACTCGATATCGAACCAGGCGCGTCGTCTCCGGCCGGCGCGATCGGTTTGCGCGACCGATACAGTTC
>JBPYFA010000444.1:0-7027 GCA_051986585.1 Vicinamibacterales bacterium
GATCCGTTGGGACAGGCGGCGGTATCACGCGTGGTCGGATACAGCGGCAGCGTCGGATAGCTCGATGCCGGAGCATTGAACTGCTCATCGAGAAAACTTTCGAAGCCGACGCTCTGCACGTGCTGGACGAGCGCGGGCGTTGGACCCCAGGTCGCCTGCTCGAGGAACCTTGTCGCATCAGCAGCGGAGGGACCACCGTCACCGGTCACGCCGCGAAGCAGCCACTGCTGATTCTCGCCGCCATTGGGCGTCCACTGGATGGCCGGCGCCCCGTCCTCGAGCGAGACGCCGGAGATGTCCAGTACCTTTCCACTATGCCGGGCGGTCAGCGTGTAGTAACCACCACCGACGGGCTGGGGCAGCCACTGCTGATTCTGGCCGCCGTTTGCCGGCCATTGAATGACGCGCGCGCCGTCATCGGTCGAAACGCCGCTCACGTCCAGCAGCTTCCCGCTGTGCCCCGCAATCAGGTTGTAGTACCCATCCGATGCCGGCTGCAGCGTCCACCGTTGATTGAGGCCGCCGTTACACGTCCACTGAATGACGGGCGCACCGTCGTCCATCGAGACGCCGCTGACGTCCAGGCACTTTCCGCTGTGACGCACGACCAGCTCGTAGGATCCAGCGAGACTCGGAGCCTGTGCGCCGAGAGGCGGCTTTGTGGCAAGCAGACAGACGACAACCAAACCGAGCAACGCGAGCGATCGCGCCATGGAAGCACGGATCATGGAAGGCTCCGCTTCACGATGCGGAACGCGTGACAGGCAGATTACGTCGTGACGCGTCCGCGAGGTCCGCTGTTGTTTGGCCCTTCGGCCATCAGATCAGTGTTATTCCGTGTTCTTCTGCGGCTCGAATGCACACGGACGCAACGGCTTCAGACAGGTGTGCCGCGACGCAGGCTCGTCCGTGGTGCGCCAAGACCATACACGTACTGCGGAGGTGCGCGCGAGCTCAGCCGTTTGCCGCGCTCACGCCACACTGATCTGAGTCGTGATGGTCCCGATCGATTCGATCGATCCTTCCAGGCGATCGCCGGGTTTCACCGGCCCAACGCCGTCCGGCGTTCCGGTGTAGATGAGATCGCCAGGTTGCAGATGGTAATAGTGTGAGAGATGCGCGATCACGGCGGGAACGCTGTGAATCAGTCGTGAGATATCGCTCGACTGTTTCGTCTCGCCGTTGACGCGGAGCTCGATGCGAGCGTGCGTCGGGTGCCCGACGTCGGAGGCCGGCGCGATCTCGCCCAGCACCGCCGACTGCTCGACATCTTTACCGATGTCCCACGGGCGCTGCTTCTCTTTCGCCACAGACTGCAGGTCGCGACGCGTCATGTCCAGTCCGCATGCGTATCCGAACACGTAGTCGAGCGCCTGCGCTTCGGGAATCTGGAATCCCGCCTTGCCGATGGCAACGACGAGTTCCATCTCGTAGTGGTAGTTCTTCGTCCCCCGGCGGGTACGCGATCGCCGATCCTGATGGCGCGTAGTGCTCGGACGCTTTCGTGAAATAGAACGGCGCGTCCCGTTCAATCGGACCGCCCATTTCCCGGGCGTGCGCTTCGTAGTTGCGGCCGACACAAAAGATTCGCCGGACGGGAAACCGCTGCGCCCGTCCGCGGACGATGGCGGCGGCGGGCGACGGCGGAGGAAACAGAAACTCACTCACCGGTGTGCCTCTTGCTGATTATGATGGACGACTCGCTTCAGGTCGGCTCCACGAAGATGTCGTGCGGGCTGCCATTCGACCGTGAAGGTGTCGACAACCACTCTCCTCACCGCGTACCGCGATCCTGGCGAATAAATGCCGTCGCCTCATCGGCGGTCGTGAAGCCGAGCGCCTGGAGCCGCTCCCACAGTGCAGTGGCCCGGAAGGGCTGCGGCCGTACGGCGGCCTCGAGAATATACAGAAGCTCCCCCTGCAGCGAGCGATGATTCCTGGCCGCGCGCGCGCAGTGAATCGGCCAGTTCTTCGGGCACATTCTTGATTGAGAGGCTGACATCCATAATGGAACCTACGGGCAGTCCTTCAGTTTTCTTCGAGTTCATCTCCGTCTCTGACCATCGCAACCAAACAGGCATTCACCATTTCAACGTTCAGCCCTGCGCGAGCGACTCGATGATTCCCTCAACGCCTTCGACAACTTGTGCGAACCGGTCATAGTCGATCTTGTCCGGCGTGTCCTCGGCGGTGTGATACCAGGGATAGCGAAACGGCGCTGTGTCCGTGATCATCATTGCCGGGTAGCCGGCTTCCCAGAACGACCAGTGATCGGACCAGCCAACGCCCGCGATGCTTGCGGGCACGGCCGCCGACTGCACTGGAAATGCGGTGCGGCGCTTGAATGCACGACGCGCCTTCCAAAGCAGCGGAGCGGAACGCACGTCGGCGACCAAGGCGATGAAATCGCCGACATCAGGGTAAAGCCACGCCATCGGTGCAGGGTAGGTTTGACTGCCTTTCACATCCGAGAAATAGCCCATCGTCTCGAGCGCCACCATCCCGAGAATGCGATCGCCGCGGCTCCGCGCCGCCGTGGCATACACGACGCTGCCCATCTGCGTCGTCCTGAAGAAGGGAGGCTCTTCGTTGACGAAGGCGACGAAACGGATCGTCCGTGGTTGGGGACGCCGCGAGAATCGGTCAGCGAGCTCGAGCAGCGCCGCGACGCCGCTGCCGTTGTCGTTCGCGCCCGGACAGTGGGGAACGGAATCGTAATGCGCGCCGGCGACGATGATTTCCTGCGGGCGAACAGTACCGATCACCGTCGCCTCGAGGTTGCTGACTGGCAGCTTCGACACCTCGAACGTCTGCCGCTCGGTCGTGTAGCCGCTTGCGTCCAGACGCGCCAGGATATAGTCGGCTGCGCGATTGAGAGCCTGGTACTTCCAAACATTACGCTCGCCGATCGTGCCGGCGAGCATCTGCACGTGTTCACGCAGCCGGGCCGCTGTCGGACGATTGAGAACAAATGCTTCGCCTTTGACCATTGGTAACGAGTTCGCTCCGAATAACCTTGTCGCGGACTTCTTCCGCAGGCAGCTCACGCAGCGGCAGTTTGGAATACCAGTTGGTTGCCCGTCGCATCGGCCGATGTCATGGCCTGAACGTCTCGGCACTGCCCGGTGCAGTGAAGTCGAGCGTACGATTCCCGATCTGACCGGAGACCCGATACAGCCCGCGCATCTGCAGGAACTGCATTTCGCCGCCAAACGTGCTCAAAGGCATTCGTGTGGTCGTCACCTGATTGATGTCGATATCGAGTGTGACATTGAGCCCCTCGCCGCGTCCGGTCACAACGACGCGGCGTGGTTGGGTTCCCGACGCGTCCACGACCTCTCGAATCGTAACGTCGGTCGCATATCCGGCGGGCCCTTGTTCCCCCAGTGCGAGGAGGACTCCTGGAAGCCGGCTCGAGTCCCCGGCACTCTCGGGTGGATAGACACGGCCGTAAACGAACGCGAGACCGTCGCCTTCGACCTGACCCCAGCGCCAGCTCACGCCCTCCCAGAATCCCCAGTTGTGATCGTGATACGCCGTTCCGCCCGACAGATTGATCGTCTCGTCGCCAACCGCTATTGATCCGGACAGGTCGCCGGCCATGACCGGCACGACGTAGCCCGATACCCAGCCTGCTTCGCCGCGCATGGTGAACGGTGGTAGCGAACGCCCTCGTCGTGCACGGACGACGAGATCGCCTGATGCGCGGCCACGTCCGGACTCGTCCGCAAGATCAATATGAATCCGATACTCTGATCCGATCAGGCGCACCTGGTTCCCACCGGCGGTCAGGTCTGGAGCACTGGCCAATTGATTCTCGCTGAGCAGCGCGGAGGAGGAATACGAACGCACCTGTCCGTTGCGCTCGAGCTGCAAGCGAACGGTCAACATCCGTTGCGACGACGGCTGGCGCGGACCGGCGATGAATGTCAGATAGAAGCGCGCAGCGGGCGTACGGCCATTGAAATAGAGCCACTCACCCCATGAATTGGCGCGCGCGGGAACATCGGGAATCGGATGAAACCGATCGATCTCGCGAAGAACATCCTCATCTTCAGGCGATGCCCATTTGCGATCGGTCGGTGTGTCGACCCACGACACGGTACGGCTGGTCTCGGGATCGTCCAGGGCACGCTCGAGGCTGGGAATCCCACCGCGCGCCGTAACCGGCACCGACCCACGCTCGTCGATGAGGTAAACGGACGCGCGACTGTTTGGCGATGCGACTTTGACACGATCGCTCAGGGCACCGACGCCCAACAGGTCGGCAAGGACGAACTTCGCGCTGCTGATGTGGCCGGTCGCGCTTCCCAGAACGACATCGCCACCGCCGACGAGGGCTGGTGTTCGCGCCTGCTCGAGAATAACCTCTCCGATCCCAAGCAACGCAGTCATAACAGCTACTCCCAGGGCGAATCCACCGGCCAACACCGCGGATCGGATCGGTCTCGAGAGGAGCGAACGAAGTGCCAGCGTCAGGATCATGCCGCGTCGTCGTCGACGATGCGCCCGTCGCGCATGCGAATGAGTCGGTGCGCCCGGCCAGCAACGGCCGGGTCGTGCGTCACCACTACGACGGCCGTTCCATCGGCGTGGAGACGATCGATCAGCGCCACGATCTGTTCGCCGGTCGCCTGATCGAGCTCGCCGGTGGGTTCGTCGGCGAGAAGGAGGCGTGGCCGATTGGCGATTGCGCGCGCGATCGCAACCCGCTGCATCTCGCCGCCGGAAAGTTCAGACGGACGGTGGCCGGCGCGTGCCGACAGGCCAACATATGCAAGCAGCTCGCGCGTCCGTTCACGCCGTTCGGTCCGTCCCGCCCCCGCCTCTGCCTGCGGAAGCTCGATGTTTTCCCAAGCGGTCAACATCGGCAAGAGAAAGAATCGCTGAAAGATGAAGCCGATTTCGCGCAGCCGCAGCCTGCTGCGGTCGGCATCCGACATCGAGCGAACGTTGCGATCCTGGAACAACACGTCGCCGCTGGTCGGAACGTCAACCACCCCAAGCACGTGAAGCAGCGTCGATTTCCCGCACCCTGACGGACCAACAACCCCGATGTAGTGACCCGGATCGATTCGCAGCGACACGTCGCGCAGCGCCGCCACGGGTCCGGCCGCCATCGGAAAGACTCGCGAGACGTTTTGCGCTTCAACGACCGCGGCACTCCCGACCGTCACGAGACCACCTCCCGACGGAGGGTGCCGGCGATTGGCAGCACCGAAACAATCCGGATGGGATAGATGGCTGCCGCGATCGAGGCAACAACGAGTAACAGTACGTAGAGGACGAGCGCGCGAGGCTCGAATACGAAGAAATGGAGCCGCGCCGGTAGATTCGGCAGGCTGCGCAAGATTGTATCCAGCCAGACCGACAACGCCGCACCGAGTGGGACCGCCAGCGCTCCGCCGATTCCCACGAGCAGCAGCGATTCCCAGAACACGCCGGCAATGACACGCGACCTTGAAAACCCGAGCGCGCGCAACGCGGCAATCTCCGCGAGCCGCTGGTTCACCGACACCGTCAGGAGAACGGTGATCAGCAGGAACCCGAAGAACAGCGTCACGATGGCCAACACGGCCGAGATCTGCCGGAAATACGAAAACTCCACCCGCACGAATCGCTCGACCAGTTCCTCGTTGGTGACAATGTAGAGCTCTGGGTGAGCGGTGCGGATCTCAGCCGCAGCGCCGGCCGCACCGAGCCCCGGAGCTGACCGCACGAGAAACAT
Organism: Vicinamibacterales bacterium; assembly: GCA_051986585.1. Lineage (GTDB taxonomy): Bacteria > Acidobacteriota > Vicinamibacteria > Vicinamibacterales > 2-12-FULL-66-21 > JALZOC01. Next base: position 5,729 of record JBPYFA010000444.1, read on the forward strand.
TTCTGCGCTCTGATTACGCGTTTCTCCGCAGAGTCGATCGACATCCTCGAGCGTGCCGGCGACCGTCGCCGCGGTGGCGGAATCGAACGGGAACTCGGCGATGCCGGCAACAGTGAAGGAGACGGCGGCGGCAGCACCCGCCAGATCATCGCAGCGACCTCTCAGCGTCACTCTCGATCCGACCTGAAGCTCGTTCGTCTTCGCGAGCCGCTGATTGATCACGATCATGGCTCGCGGCCCGGCATCTGAAAGATCCTCGCCTTGAAGAATCGTCCACATCGATCGCACTCGCGGATCGGCGCCAATGAAGTGCACGCGACCGCGTGAGTCGTCGTCGGTCGCGTCTGACTGACGCGGTGGTTGATCCTGATGCCCGGTCGGGTCGACGGCCAGGTCTGCATCTCTGACCCGAAGCGTCAGAACCGCGTCGACTCCCCGAAGGGCGCGGATTTGATCGGCAAGCGCGTCGGCATTCGTGAGCCGAGGTCCGGTGAACGGCGGCGCGTCGGACGCCATGACGCGCACGTCAAATCCCGATCGATCGAGCAAATCCGCGAACGACAGCACGAGCCCTCGCGACAGCAGCAGCATGTCGAAGAGCAGCGCACCGATCGCCGCGACACCCGCGATGCCGAGCAGCGCGCGCGCGGGCTGTCGCACCACGCTGAGCCATGCAAACCGAAATGCCCGAACAGTTGACTCGATCACCATCACCGCCGCACCAGTCCGAGGATCTGCTGGCGCACAAGCGTCCATGAAGCGACGACGCTTGCGGCAATGCCCAGTGGCATTGCCAGCAGCAGTGAACGCCAGACCACGCTCGGCGTGATTCGCAGAAAGATGAGCGTGGTGTCGTAGCGCCATTGAAAGAAGCGATTGAACACACCTTGCATGATGACCGCGAACAGCACGCCAGCCATAGCTCCGGCAACCGCGATGATCCCCCCCTCAGTGATCACCTGCAGCAGGATCCGTCCGCGGGTAAAGCCGAGGAGCCGCAACGTGCCGATGGTGACGCGCCGCTCATCCACCAGCATTACCATCAACGCGAGCAGGAATACGGCGCTGCCGACGACGGTGACAATCGCGATTGCCAGGTGAAACCGTTCGACGACCACGAATGTAGTTGTGCGTTCGTCGGCCGCGTTGGTGGGGCGCGCGACGAGTGTGGGCAATTGCGACATCACGTCACGGGCGAACGCCGCCGCATCGGTGGGGCGCTTCAGAGCGACGTTGATCGCGGTGACTGCCGCTGGGGAGGCGGGATCGAGCGGATCGGCGGTGAGCGAGAGAAGATCC
>JBPYFA010000445.1:0-20798 GCA_051986585.1 Vicinamibacterales bacterium
CCGCCTCCTCCGGCTGCGCGTGGCGCCGCGCAGGCAGATCGAATCCCTGGCGCGCCCCCGGTCGAGCAAGGCGGAGCGTTCGGGATGCTCTTTCGACCGTCAGGTGTTGGATACGTGATCTCCAGCGACGGCATGTTGCATGTCGTCGGTCTGCCGTCAGGAAAAGACATTCAGCGTCCGGCGCCATTTCTGCCGGCCAACGCACGATGGTCTGCGCCGATTGCCGTCGGCACCACGCTCTATGCAGCGACGTTGGGCAATTGCGGCGGTGCGCCGAGCGGGGTGTGGGCGATCGATCTCGACAGCGACGCCAAGCCGGTCGTGTCGTGGAAAACCAACGGCGGTTCGATTGTCGGTGCGGTGGCGTTCACCTCAGACAACACGCTCATTGCCGCAATCGGTCCCGGCCAGGCGAATGGCGGTGGAAAGGCGAACGCAATCGTCGCGCTCGACGCCAAAACGTTGCAGTTGAAGGATTGGTTCACCCAACCGGGAGCGGAATTCGTGACTGGTCCGACGATCATCCGGCTGAACGATAAGGACATCGTCACAGCCGCGACGAAAGACGGTCGCATCCTGCTGCTCGACACAGCGTCGCTCGGCGGTTCGAGCCATTCGACCCCCCTCTCCGCATCGAAGCCGCTTCTCGCCGCTGGTGCAGCGATCAGCGGTGAGGCGCTGTCGGCCTGGCAGCAATCGAATTCGCCTGCAGCGGGCGGAACGTCTGCCGCCACCGGCACGTCGTGGATTCTCGTGCCGATCACCGGCAAACTCGGCGCGGGAGTCTCGCCGAGCAACGGCCCAATTGCGGATGGCGCCGTGGTGGCGATGAAAGTTGGCGACGCGGCCGGCACGATTTCCATCGAACCCGGTTGGGTGTCGCACGACCTCGCAGCGCCAGCGGCGCCGATCATCGTCAACGGCGTGGTGTTCGCGCCGGCAACCGGTGAGCCGGCCGCGTCGAACGGACGTGGAACGCCGGCAGTGCTCAACGCATACGACGGGACAACCGGAAAGCGCCTATGGACGAGCGGCGCCGCGATGACGACGTTTGCATCTCCTGGCAGTTTCTGGAGCACGGGTGGTCAGGTGTACGTCGGGACGCACGATGGCACGGTCTACGCATTCGGCTTCAACGACGAGCGGCGAGCTACCGGCGGCGACCGATAATCGATGATCCCTGATCGGCAAAGCTGAATCCCGGATCCGTGCATCGTGGATCTGCATTCCAATGATCTCTTGAACGCGGCCACGTACTTCGTCGATCGGCATATCGACGAAGGGCGGGGCGACACGATCGCGATCGAATGCGGCGATCGACGCATCTCATATGCAGGCCTGCAGGAACAGGTCAATCGCACCGGTTCCGCGCTCCGCGATCAACTGGATGTTCGTCCGGAAGAGCGGGTTCTGCTGCTGATGCTCGACTCGCCCGAGATGGTGTTCAGCTTCTTCGGCGCGATCAAGATCGGCGCGATTCCCATTCCAACTAACACGCTCTGGACGGCCGCCGATTATGAGCACGTGCTGAAGGACTCCCGAGCGAGAGTCGTCATTGTCAGCGCCCCGTTGTGGCCGCGGATCCGGGAGGCGATTCAGAAGTGCCGCTCGGTGCGGCACGTCGTGGTTGCGGGCGAAAATGGCGAGGCCACTGCGATCGGGTTTGATGCGCTCATTGAGAACGCATCGAGTGTGCTGTCGGCCGAACCGACCAGTCGCGACGCTCCAGCATTCTGGCTGTACTCGTCAGGAAGCACGGGAAGGCCCAAGGGCTGCGTGCACCTCCAGCACGATATGGGCGTCTGCGCTGAATATTACGCGCGCGGCATCCTCGGAATCACGAGCCGCGACCGATGCTTCAGTGTGGCAAGACTGTTTTTCGCGTACGGCCTTGGCAACGCGATGTATTTTCCATTGGCCGTTGGCGCGACGAGTATCCTTTCACCGGGACCGACCACCGCTCCGGCCGTCTACGATCTGATCGAACGGCACCGGCCGACGTTGTTCTTTTCTGTCCCAACCCATTACGCGATGATGCTCGCCCATCGGAGCGACGATCGAGAGTTCGATCTCTCGAGCATCCGCCACGCCGTATCCGCCGGCGAAGCTCTGCCTCCGGCCGTCTTCACTCGTTTTCGCGATCGATTCGGAATCGAGATCCTCGACGGAATCGGCTCGACCGAGGTGCTGCATATCTTCATCTCGAACCGACCTGGCCAGGTCCGCCCAGGTTCGAGCGGCGTGGTCGTACCTGGCTACGAGGCGAAGCTGGTCGACGAGGAGGGAGCAGCCGTTCCGGCCGGTGAGATCGGCAATCTGCTCGTTCGTGGCGATTCGACGTGCGCCTACTACTGGAACCGCCACGAGCAAACCAAGGACACCATCGCGGGCCACTGGATCCGGACCGGCGACCATTACTATCAGGATGATGAAGGATTTTTCTGGTTCGCCGGGCGATCCGACGACATGCTCAAGGTTGGTGGGATCTGGGTCAGCCCGATTGAACTGGAACACACGCTGCTCGAGCATCCGTCGGTGCAGGCCTGCGGTGTCACCGGCCGTCCGGATCGGGATGGTCTCATCAAACCGATCGCCTATGTGGTTCCGAAGGAGGTCCAACCGTCCAACGACCTTGCGATCGCGTTGCAGCAGTTCGCGCGTACGCGCCTGGCTGAATACAAGCGTCCGCGCTGGGTCGAGTTCGTCGAATCGTTGCCGACGACGGCAACGGGCAAGCTGCAGCGATACAAGTTGCGCGAACGCGCACTGCAGGCTGCGGGTTCAAGCAGCTTTACTTGATGATCCGAAGCTGTGTCGGTGGCGTCGGCGGCGTCGAGCTCGGCGGATAGATCGACAAAATCCCGGCAATGTCGTCGGCATCGAGTGTGCGGCTCTGCTGACTGCAGTAGGGAAGCGACGGGTACATGGTGGCGCTCGCCACCGTGGAGTGTCCCAGGCCGAGCACGTGGCCGAATTCGTGGGTAGCGACGTCCTCGATGTAGAAGCCGTTGGCGCATCCACTCGTGCCGGTGAAGAACTGAAACCCACCATCCCAGAACACCATGTCGGCGTCGATGATCCGGCTGCCTGAGAACCAGCTGTAGGTCGTGGCAATCGCCGAGCCGCTCGATGCATTCCTGAACATGATCAGGTTGATCCCGTCGTATGTGTCCGTGGCTTGCGTGCTGTAGCCAGCAAACGCAAGCGAGACGGATGCTCCGGACTGCAGCCGCCACGCGTCAGCGCCGGCGCGAATGGCTGGCTCGATGGCTGTGGTCGGAAGGTCCATATTCGCCGGGTTGATGTAGTAAGGCACCGACGACTGCGCCCAGGTGTAGCCGAGCAGCGAGTAAGCGTGCGCCCCGGAAGACAACACGGTTGCAAACGCCGCGAACGAGACGATCACGGCGATCGAGAGTTTGAGTCTCATGGTCAACGCGACGCTCCGGCGCGAACATCGCGGCGAACCTGGTCGAGCGTGATCGCCGTTCCGGCGACACGACCCGCCGCGTCGAGTCGCTGCAGCCCCAGCCCTCTGAGATGTGGCACGAGCGCGCCGCGACGATTGTGCTGGAGATAGAAGATGGCGCGGTCGCCTGGGCGGAAGGTTTCAAGATCGGAGACGCGGAGCGTGAGGCTGCCGATTGTTCCACCTTCGACTTCGACGTCGACGGCCGGTTGCGCCGCGCCCTTCAGCGTTTCATCGACCGTCACGTGAAGGACGGAGAAGATCAGCCGATCGCCGTAGTCAGTGTTGCCCCAGACCGGGTTCACCGACGCGACGCGACCGACGATGACCTGTTCGGCGTTGCGCGCGCGCTCAGTCGAGGAGAGGTCGGTGCGTTGGGCGTCGATCGACGTGACCGAGGCGAGCATGATCGCGCACACGGCAATCGTCGTGCGCCTGCGCGCTTCAGGGATTCGACGGGAAAGCATTCCGAGCACCGGTCAATTCCGGTGCCGGATCTTGTGGGAGACTCGAATCGACTAAACGATTGAGTTGGCGAGGGTTCCCGGCGCGAGCTGGGTTCCGGTTACTCGCGCAACTCTCCTGCGCACTGGCAAGATTGCACGTGCAATTACATATTCGTACGTGGACGAAGCACTCCGAGTTTGGCCATACGAGTTTCGAGCGTTGTTGGTTTGAGACCGAGCCGTTCGGCTGCGCCATCGCGCCCCCGGATGCGCCAATTGGTGCTCTCGAGTGTGGCGGTGATGTGTTCGATCTGCACGCTCCGAAGCGTCTGCGAGCTTCGCGTCCGGCAGCCGATGTTGTTCTCCGGCAGCGGCACGACCATGCGCGGGCCATTCGCCAGGATCACGGCGCGCTCGACGACATTACGCAGCTCCCGCACGTTGCCGGGCCATGAGTAGGCCTGCATCTGCCGCATCGACTCGGGTGCGATTGATTCGATCGGTTTCCCCAGCGACTTCGAGAACTCGTCGACGAATTTCCACGTTAGTGCAGGAATGTCCTCGGTGCGTTCGCGGAGCGGCGGAATCGGAATCGGAAACACATTCAAGCGGTAGTACAGATCTTCGCGAAATGCGCCTTCCGCGACCGCCTTTTCGAGATCCCGGTTCGTGGCCGCGATGATCCGGACGTCGACCTTGATCGATTGTGTGCTCCCGAGACGCTCGATCACGCGTTCCTGCAGCACGCGAAGCAGCTTGACCTGCATATCGGCCGAGAGCTCGCCGATTTCGTCGAGAAAGAGGGTTGACTGATTGGCGAGCTCGAACCGGCCGACCTGACGCGCGACAGCGCCGGTAAAGGCCCCACGCTCGTGTCCGAAGAGTTCGCTCTCGATCAGTGTGTTCGGAATGGCGGCGCAGCTGACGCGCACCATCGGCCGATTGCGGCGATCGCTCATCTGGTGGATCGCTTGTCCGAACACTTCTTTCCCGACACCGGTTTCTCCCAGCAGGAGAACCGTTGAAGGCATCGGCGCGACTCGTTCGGCCTGTTGAAGCGCGTGACGGACGGCAGGCGATTCTGCGATGATCGCGTCGGCGCTGACCGCATTCGTTGGTCGCCTCTCACCCGGCGACACCGCCTCGGCCTGCCGCCGGCGTGCTTCACGAAAATCCACAGCACCTGAAGCCGTCCCCCAGTTGGAGTTGAAGCGCTCCGACGGCGTGGTCACCTTGAGCGCGTTATTTCGTGCAAACATCGCCGTGCCCTTTCGCCTGAATCGTCGCTGATTTCCGGATCGCGCCGCGGAGCGTGACCGATGGGGTTTCGCCGAACGCTTCCTTGTACGAGGCAGCGAACCGCCCGAGCTCGTAGAATCCAAATCTCGTAGCCACACCGGTGACGCTGATCGGCGCGACTCCGCGATTGGTGAGCGTCCGTCGAGCGCTCTGAAGCCGCTCGGCGAGCATCCACTGCTTCGGGCTGATCCCGTGAACTCGATAGAAGGCTTCGCGCAGCCCGCGCTCGCTGAGGCCGACGATCTGGCACAGGGTCGATACCCGCATCGGCGCGGCAATGTTTGCGCGCATGTAGGCTTCGACCTGTTCGACCGTCTCCTGGTACGTCCCCGCGGTCCCGACGCGGCGCGCCGGGGGCAGAGTGTCTTTTTCCATGTGGCTCTACGCTACGACGGCCCGCCAATGACGAAAACTGGCGTACTTGTCAGGGTGGACTGGCAAAAGTGACAGGGAGGGCGCGTACGCTTTACTAGGCCTCATTGATCTGACAACATGAGGGCTTATCCATGAGTTCTGCGGCAAGGCCACCGATCTATCTGTGAACTCCCGTCTTATCGCGCTGGTGATCGCCTCGTTCATCGTTGCCTGTCCTTCGATTGCGTTTGCCCAACCCGCGATCGCCGGCTCGGTGAAGGACGTCTCCGGTGGGGCGCTGTCGGGCGTCCTCGTCGAGGCGAGCAGCCCGGCGCTGATCGAACATGCACGCACGGCAATTACCGACGAGGCGGGAAGGTACCGTATCGAAGAGCTCCGCCCCGGTGTGTACCAGGTGCGATTCACGCTGACCGGCTGGGCGCCGTTTCAACAGGACGGTGTGGAACTGACGGGGTCCGGAACCGCCACGGTGAATGCGGAACTGGCGCTCGGTGGAGTGCAGGAATCCATCACGGTCGCGGCCACCAATCCCGTCGTCGACGTCCACGCCGCGTGGAACGAAGCTACCCTGAGCGGTGACGTCGTCAAATCCATTCCGACGATCCGCAGCTACAACGCGTTGCTTGGCCTGATTCCGGGAGTGCTGACCAGCGTCAACGATGTAGTAACCAGCACCGCGACCACTTCGTTTCCGATTTATGGAGGTCGGACGAACGAGGGACGTGTTGCGCTCGACGGGCTGACGGTCGGCAGCCCGCCCTCCGGCAATTCTGCGACGAGCTACGTTGTGGACGTCGGCGAGGCGCAGGAAGTGACGTTCTCCGCCGGCGGGCTTGGAGAGGTTGAGACCGCCGGCCTGGTGATGAACATCGTCCCGAAGGCGGGGGGCAATACGACTCGCGGATCGTTGTTTGGTGCGGGCACCGGCGAGCCGCTCCAGTCGAACAATTTGACGACTGAGCTGGCGAATCAGGGCCTGGTCGCCACGCCCTTGCGGAAGGTATACGACATTTCGGGCACGGTCGGCGGCCCTATCGTGCAGGACAAGGTCTGGTATTTCGTCAACGCGCACACGGGCGGCAGCACGAAGGACAGCACCAACGTTTACTACAACCAGAATGCCGGCAAGGATACGGCGTGGCTGTACGTCCCAGATACCAGCCGCCGTGAGTACTCGGATCGCACGTTCGAGAACGCGAGTGCGCGATTGACGTGGCAGATCACGCCGCGCAACAAGGTCAGTGGTGTCTGGGACGCGCAGACGCTATGTCGCAAGTGCACCGGCGCAACGCCCGGCCTGTCAGAGCCGCAACGGATTGCGCCCGAGGCGGTCGGCGTGCTTGGCCGGCCGCTGCACGTGACGCAGGCGACCTGGGTGTCGCCGGTCAGCAATCGCCTGCTTCTCGAAGCCGGCTATGGCGGCACCTTCTTCGGCGTCGGCAACTTCGAACGCGAACCGAACCCGACACGCGATCTGATCCGGGTCGCAGAGCAGTGCGCCAGCGGGTGTGCCGCGAACGGGAACATTCCCGGACTGGTCTATCGCTCGCAGGATTTCAGCGTCGCGCACACGGGCTCTTACCTCTGGAAGGGATCCGCGTCGTATGTCACCGGCACCCACAGCGTGAAGGTCGGATACCAGCACACCTTCATGACCGACGACCGCACGTGGTTCACGAACAACCAGAATCTCACCTATCGTCTCAATAACGGGGTGCCGAATCAGCTGACCGAATCGATCTCGCCTTGGGTGAACAACTCACGAGCGGCGTGGGACGGCGTGTTCGTGCAGGAGCAATGGACGCGGGATCGGATCACCCTCCAGGGTGCGCTCCGCTTCGACCGGGCGACGAGTTGGTTTCCCGCGCAGCACGAAGGGCCGGCCCGGTTTCTCCCAGAAGCGGTCGTCATACCGGAGACGCGCGGCGTTGATAGCTACAAGGACATCACACCGAGAATGGGGGCGGTTCTCGACCTGTTCGGCGACGGCCGGACGGCGATTCGCGTGAACTTCGGCAAGTATCTCGAAGGCGTTGGGGTTTCGGGAACCTACGCCAACACGAATCCATCGCTGCGGATGCCGCAGACGACGAGCGCATTTGGCACGCCGGGCGTGACGAGGACCTGGATTGATGCCAACACCAACTTTGTACCCGATTGTGATCTGCGAGATCCCAATGCTCAGGACCTTCGCGCGACCGGCGGCGATCTCTGCGGCGTCGTATCGAACACGAGTTTCGGACAAAACGTTCTGACGAACGCCTTCGATCCAAAGATCCTGAACGGCTGGGGAATCCGCCCTTCCGACTGGAGCCTCGGCGTTTCGATCGAGCAGCAGATCTTCCCCCGGGGCTCGATCGCGGCAACCTATACTCGCCGAACGTTCCGGCAATTCATGGTCGTCGATAACCTTGCGCTCACGCCGTCGGATCTCACCCCGTTCAGCGTGCTCGCTCCTGTGGATCCTCGACTCCCTGACGGCGGCGGCTATACGGTGTCGGGGCTTTACGATGTGGTTCCCGAGAAAGCAGGGCAGGTCAGCAACTTTGTCACCGACTCAGGCAACTACGGAAATTGGTCGCAGCATTTCAATGGGCTCGACGTGACCGTCAACATCCATACCGCCCGTTTCACGCTTGCCGGCGGGACGAGCACCGGGCAGACGGTTGCCGACAACTGCGACGTGCGCGCGCATCTCCCTGAGCTCGCGACGACGACAATGGGGACCAGCACGTTCGGGGCCGGTCTGAATAATTCCGCCGTGACGCCGCTGAGCCCGTACTGTCGCGCCGCGTACGGGATTTTGCCCCAGGTACGGGGGTTGTCCTCGTACCTGTTTCCGAAGCTCGACGTTCAGATCGCCGCAACATTCCAGAGCAAGCCTGGCGCGATGCTGGCCGCCAATTATGCGGTGCCGAACTCGGTCGTCGCTCCAGTGCTCGGCCGGAATCTCTCCGCCAACGCGCCCAACGTCACCGTCAACCTCGTCGCGCCCGGTTCGATGTATGGTGATCGGGTCAACGAGCTCGATTTCCGCTTTGCCAAGCTTCTCAGGTTTGGGAATGCGCGATCGACGGTGGCGATGGAGATGTATAACGCACTCAACTCGAGCGCCGTTCTCTCCTATAACCCGGCGTACGTTCCGAACGGCACGTGGCTGCAGCCGCTGACCGTGCTGACTCCGCGATTGATCAAGTTCACCCTCGGCGTAGATTTCTAGGGCCGCCATGCCGTCACGCCAGCGATGTCGGGCCGCCGTCCTGATCGCGATCGCGCTCGACGCGGTCCTGATGATTGGAACCGCCGCGGCACAGGAGCACCAGAAACAGGTGCTCGTCCTGTATTCGACGAGGCGCGACTCGCAGATTGTGGTTGTCGGTGACCGCGAGCTGCCGAAAATGCTCGCGCAAGGGCTTCCGCAGGGGGTCGACTACTACTCGGAATTTATCGAGCAGGCACGCTTCACCGAGACCGACTACCAACGGGCGTTCCACGATTTCCTCAAGTTGAAGTACGCCGATCACCAGTTCGATGTGATCGTCGCGATGGGGGACCTGCCGCTCGAGTTTCTGGCCAGCCGGCGCGACACGCTGTTCAACGATGTCCCGATCGTGTACTTCGCCAGTCGCCTCCCTGCGGTTTCGATCCCCAATTCGACCGGATTGGTTGCCGAACTGGATCTCCGTCGCACGGTGACTCTCGCGACGCAGCTGCAGCCGGACATACGGCAGATCTTTGTCGTCAGCGGCGCCAACGAAAGCGACTACGACTTCGAGAAAGTCGCTCGGGCACAACTTCGGTCACTGGGCAGCGATCGATTGACGTTTACCTACCTGTCCGGTATGCCGACGAAGGAGCTCGAGGAGCGGTTGCGGTCGCTGCCTCCGAAGTCCATCGTCTATTACCTCGTGGTCGATCGGGATGGAGCCGGCGAGAACTTCCACCCGCTCAATTATCTCGATCGCGTCGTCGAGGTGTCGAATGCGCCGGTCTATTGCTGGGTAGACTCGGCCATCGATCACGGGATTGTGGGCGGCAGCTTGAAAGACCAGCTGCTGCAGGCACAGCGTGTTGGCGAACTGGCGCTGAAGGTTCTGCGCGGCCAGCCCGCCGATAGCATTCCGCCGGCGCGGATCGACTTGAATGTCAGTCAAGTTGACTGGCGTCAGCTGCGGCGATGGAGCATCAGCGAGGCGCGCGTTCCCCCCGGCACACTTATCAAGTTCCGCGTTCCGTCGGCATGGGATCGTTACAAGTTCTATGTCCTGGGCGCGCTTGCGCTACTAGTGGCCCAGTCGTTGCTCATCGCGGGGCTACTGATTCAGCGGGCTCGACGGCGCCAGGCAGAAGAACAGGTTCGTGGCGGCCAGGCAGCACTCCGTGTCACTTACGATCGCATCCGGGACCTCGGGGGCCGTCTCCTGAACGCGCAGGAAACCGAGCGCGCACGCATTGCTCGCGAGTTGCACGACGACATCAGTCAACAGATGGCGCTGGTTGAAATCGATCTCGATCTGATGGCCCGGGCGCTGCCGCCTGGGCAAGAGGATCTCGCGCGCGAGGCTTTGGAGCGCGTTCAAGGCGTCGCCAAGAGCGTGCACGACCTGTCCCACCGGTTGCACCCGGCAAAGCTTCGGCTGATCGGACTGGTCGCAGCCGTGCACGGTCTCGAACGGGAACTCTCGCGCGGCGATTGTGCGGTGATCGTCACGCACGACAATGTCCCAGCCGCCCTGCCACCGGACGTGACGCTGTGCCTCTTTCGCGTAATCCAGGAAGCGCTGCAGAATGCGTTGAAATACAGCAAGGCGAGTGGAGTCAAGGTGCACCTGAGCGGCAGTTCCGAAGGCGTGACCGCAACGATTGTCGACGACGGGGTCGGCTTTGATGTGGCGGCGGCCTGGGGCAAAGGGCTCGGCCTGATCAGCATGCGCGAACGGCTGGAAGCTATCGGCGGCACGTTGCAGATTCACTCCCGGCCCGGCGAGGGGACCCGCCTCGAAATCGAGGTGCCTGTCGCCATGGCACAGAGTTCCGAGAGCGTCGCAGTCTAACAGTCCTGTAATTGCTGATCCCATGCCGATTCTGCATAGTCGCCAAATTCCGTCACCTGTATGTTGAAAACACCGAGGCTCGTGAAACCGGCCTGGCATACGTCGAGACCCCTCCCTGACGGTAGAGTGGTCGGCGTATGACGAAGCCGAGAGTTCTGCTCGCCGACGATCATGCACTCCTGCTCGGCGCGTTCGAGAAGCTGCTGGCCGGCGACTGCGAAATCGTTGGGCAAGTGGGGGATGGCCGCGCGGTGGTGGATGCGGCCGAACGCCTCAAGCCGGATGTCGTCGTGCTCGACATCTCGATGCCGCTCCTGAATGGGCTCGAGGCGGGACGGCAGATCAGGCAGAAGCTCCGCGACGTCAAGCTCGTGTTCCTGACGATGAATGAGGATCCCGATCTGGCTGCCGAGGCCTTTCGCGCGGGAGCCTCGGCGTACCTGCTGAAACGGTCTGCGGCGTCGGAGTTGCTGACGGCCATACGGGAGGTGATGCGCGCGAGGTCTTACATCACGCCGCTGGTCGCCGAGGGGTTGATCGAGTCGCTTCAGCACACGGACGACAACAATCCCGCCCACGAATTGACGCCGCGGCAACGCGAAGTGCTTCAATTGCTGGCCGAGGGGCACTCGATGAAGGAAGTCGCCACGGTGCTGAACCTGACACCGCGCACGGTCGCCTTCCACAAGTATCGAATGATGGAACAGCTCAGGGTCAAGACGACTGCCGAGCTCATTCAGTATGCTGTCAAGCACCACATCGTCTGAACCGGCACGCGTGCTTCTGGTCGACGACAACCAGGCGATGGTCGCGCGCGCCGCGACCGCGCTGAAGAACTGCTGCCTGGTGGTAGGGACGGCATCGAATGGGCGCGCGGCGATCGAGGCCGCTCAAGCGTTGAAACCAGACGTGATCGTGCTCGATATCTCCATGCCGGGCATGACTGGACTCGAGGTGGCGGCGCGCCTTCGGGAAATCGGTTGCACCGCCGCTCTTGTCTTCCTCACGGTGCACGATGAAGAAGACATTATCGCCGCGGCGAAAGCCGCCGGCGCGATCGGCTATGTCGTGAAGCCTCGACTGGGGTCAGATCTGCACGTCGCCGTGCAGGAAGCGCGCGCCGGCCGGCCGTTCGTGTCGCCGTCCCGGTAGCCGGTTCCGGAACAAACTCAAACTACAACCTTCGTCCGATACTTGAGGATCAACTCGAGCGATCGAGCTGATGCGTTTGTCCTCGAGCAGCACGGGCTCAAAGCCGTCAGCCAAATGTGCTGCGAAGAGGGTGTCCGTTTAGAGAAGCGACCGACGGTGTTGTTCGGTAAACCGCCTCAGCAGAACGACATGGTGGGGAAACGAAGAGGTCATTCAGGTCGTAAACGCTTGTTGATCCAGTGAGAGCCGGACGAATTACGTAAAATGGCACAGTTGATTCAACTGGCGCGGCCCATCGAGGTACAGACCCCCGTCCCCCAGCGAAGACCGCGTTAAGGAGTGAGTATGTCCCGTTTGTTTTATTCTGTCGCGACCGCGATAGTTCTTGTCACGTCAGCCTCCTTTCTTACGCAGGTCGTTCAGGGCGGAACCCAGACGCCGCAGGCTCGCACCGCCGCCGCATCCGCATCCCCTGTTACTGCCCAGCAGGCGGCCCCGTTCGTCGGTAACTGGCTCGTCACCATGTCGATGGGCGCGAATGAGGCAACGTGGGCGGTCGGCGTAACGGCGGATGGGGGTAAGGTTGCCGCCACTGTCGGTTCGGACACGCAGCCCACGGTAAGTGTCACGGACCTGTCAATGTCGGGCAAGAGCCTCGTATTGCGCTACGTCGCCAGCATGCAGGGCACGCCCCTGCCGACGGTGCTCACGCTGACGCCGGACGGGACGGCGATGAAGGCCGCCATGACGTTGATGGACGGGCAGTACGAAATGGCCGGAACCGCGGCGAAGCAGGCACCAGGCGCGCCGGCGCGCGCCGGAGGTTTTGGCGGCGGGCGCGGGGCGATGACGAGCGAGGCGACCGATTTCACGCCGAAACCCCCATACACGGCGAAGACGCCTGCCGAAGAAGCAAAAGGTTTCATGCTTCCTGCGGGCTACCGGATGGAACTCGTTCTGGCGGATCCCGACATCATCAGTCCAACGCTGATCGAGTTCGATGGCAATGGCCGGATGTACGTGGGCGAGATGATCAGCTACATGATGGATGCGGGTGCGAGCCGCGAGCACGATCCGATCAGCCGCATCAGCCGATGGGAGAGCACGAAGGGCGACGGCCACTACGACAAGCACACCGTGTTCGTGGACAAGCTTGTTGCGCCGCGCATGATCCTGCCGCTGCAGGACGGCGTCATCCTGACCAGTGAAACCGACTCCGACGATCTCGTGAAGTGGACCGACACCAACGGCGATGGCGTTGCCGACAAGCGCGAAGTCGTCTTCAGCGGCATCGGTCAGAGCGGCGACGCGAACATCGAACACCAGAAGGCGGGCCTGCTCTGGAACATGGACAACTGGATCTATACAACCTACAACCCGTTCCGCATCCGCTGGACTCCGAACGGCTTCGTCCGTGAACCAACGGGTGCCAACGGTGGGCAGTGGGGACTCGCGTCCGACGACGACGGGAAGCCGTGGTTTGTTGACGCGGGGGGTGAACGTGGGCCGATGAACTTCCAGTATCCGATCCACTACGGCGCCTTTACGCCGTGTCCAGGAGCAGGACGCGGCGGCGGTCGCGCGGGCGGCGCTGCTCCGGCCCCTCAGGCGCCAGATCCCAATTGCCCCCAGGGAATGGAAAACGGCTTCGAGAAAGACTTCGCCGTCGTCTGGCCAGCGCCCGGCATTGGCGACATGCAAGGCGGGATTCCGCGGACTCGCATGCCGGCGCAGAATCTCAACCACTTCACCGCGGCAACCGGTCCGGCGATCGTCCGAGGCGATCGGCTGCCGGCCGACATGAAGGGCAACCTGCTGTTCACCGAACCGGTCGGCCGTCTGATCCGCCGCGCCGCGATCGACAACATTGAAGGATTGACGCAGCTCCGCAACGTGTATCCCGGATCGGAGTTCATCACCAGCGCCGACCAGCTGTTCCGGCCCGTGAACATCAGCAATGCGCCCGACGGGACGGTGTACATCGCTGACATGTATCACGGGATCATTCAGGAACTGCAGTGGTCGGGCCCCGGGTCGTATCTGCGTGCAAAGATCGAACAGTACCAGCTCGACAAGGTCGCCTCCTACGGACGCATCTGGCGCCTGCGGTACGACGGGCGTGCGGCTGTTCCGGCAACGAGCACCAACATCGGACAGTCGGCGATTCCTGCGATCACACCGGAGTTCGCGCCGCCGCGGATGTACAGCGAGACGCCCGCTCAACTGGTGTCGCATCTGTCGCACCCGAATGGCTGGTGGCGAGATATGGCGCAGCGGCAGCTGATCCTCAGACAGGACAAATCGGTCGTGCCGGCGCTCCAGCAGATTGTCCGTTCGTCAGACAACCTGCTCGCAAGATTCAACGCACTGTGGACGCTCGAAGGTCTGGGCGCGCTCGACGCGAACCTGGTCCGCGCCGCGATGGAGGATAAGAATCCTCGCATGCGCGTGCAGGCGATCCGTGCGAGCGAAACGCTCTATAAAGCTGGCGACAAGAGCTTCGCTGGGGACTACCGGTCGATGACGAAGGACGCGGACACCAACGTCGCCATTCAGGCGATGTTGACTACCAGTCTGTTCAAGCTGCCCGACGCCGCAGACGTGATCAAGGCGGCGCAGGCGGCGAACAAGGCGAAAGGGGTCGCGCTTATTGGCGATCGTCTGCTTGCGCCGACGCCGGCATTCGGCGGCGCACGCCGTGGTGGTCCGCTGACACCGGATGAGGAGAAGCGGCTGCAGCAGGGCAGCGACGTTTTCGGCGCCGTGTGCTTCGCGTGTCACGGGCCCGATGGCACGGGAGCGCCGATGGAAGGCGCACCGGCCGGAACCATGCTCGCGCCGCCGCTTGCCGGTTCGCCGCGGGTTCAGGGGCATCGGGATTACATCATCAAGGTCCTGTTGAAGGGATTGAACGGCCCGCTCGACGGCAAGACTTACCGCGATGTCATGGTGCCAATGCCGGGTACTGACGAGTGGATTGCGGGCATTGCCTCGTACGTGCGCAACAGCTTTGGCAACAGCGGTGGAATGGTGACCCCGGCCGACGTGGCTCGCGTTCGCGCGGAAACTGAAGCGCGGAAGGCGCCATGGACGATTGCCGAACTCGAGTCGTCGCTTCCGAAGCCGGTCGACGTTCAGACGTTGAAGCTCTCGGCGAGTCATGCGTCGGAAGCTGCGGCTGGCGCGGCGACGCTCCGCGGCTGGAATTCGGGTGCGCCGCAGGCGCCAGGCATGTGGTTCTCGATTGAGCTGCCGCAGCCTGCGTCCGTGACCGAAGTGCAGTTTGATTCAGTGAGCGAATTCCGCGGCGGCGGACGTGGCGGTCGCGGCGCAGCGGGCGCGGCACCTGCCGCTGCGCCACCGGCGGCCGGCGGTCCACCCGCCGCAGCTCCGGGTGCCGCAGCTCCCGGCGCTCCAGGTACGGCCGCTCAAGTGCCGCCTGCAGGCGCCGGCGGTCGCGGCGGCTTTGGCGCCGGAGGGGGAACGCAGGTCGTGGGATACCCGCGAGGCTATAGCGTGCAGGTATCGACCGACGGCACGACGTGGAGCAATCCGGTTGCGCAGGGCAAAGGGGACGGCGCGCATACCACCATCACGTTCCCGCCCACGCGCGCCAAGTTCATTCGAATCACCGAGACCGAGGCCGTGCCCGATGCGCCGAACTGGTCGATCAGGAGCTTGCGCGTCTATCAAGCGCCCGCGAAGAGCAACTGAAAGTTCAGCAATTGGCAATCAGCACTTTCAGAATCCCTGCGGCCTTTCTTGCCACGCCGCCGACGCGCGCTCGAGCGCGAGCCCTGCGCGCGCGACGGTGCCTTCATCGAACAGCCTGCCGATGATCGTCACGCCGTGAGGGACGCGACGGGGCGGTGAAAACTTCGGCAGCGGGTTCTTCGGATCCGGTGCCCAGTCGCTGCGTGCTTCCGAGACCTCGACGAAGCCGGTGCGAAGCGTCAGTGACGGATGGCCGGTGAAGTTGGAGATCGTCAGCATCTCGTCGCGCAGCGATGGCACCAGCAGCACGTCAACCTGAGAAAAGATCCGCGCCATCTCCAACGCGACACGCCGCCGCAGGCGATCGGCCTGGACGAAATCCACCGCGGATAGAAACCGCGCCTGGCGGAAGAGATTTGGCCATGCGTCAGGCACCTGCACCTTCAGCGAATTGACTCCACCGGTCAGCGTCAGTTCCTCGAACGACGCGGCAGCCTCGGCAAACAGGACGGGCATCAGTGAGCCATACGGCCAGTCGGGGAGACTGACCTCCGTCAACACCATGCCTGCCTTGCGCATGGTGTCGAGCGCCGCACGGTCGACGTCGGTCGCCGGGCTCTCCTTCATCCAGGCAGGGAAGTAGCCGACGCGCAGACCCGTGGGCGCTGCCGTCGCATCGAATTCCATGTGGCTGGGCACGCTCGAGACGTCGCCGGGATCGGGTCCGGAAATCGCCTGCAGCACCAGCATCGCGTCTTCCACCGTCCGCGTCATTGGACCGAGCTTGTCGAGCGACCAGCAAAGCGTCATCGCGCCGGTGCGCGCGACGCGGCCGAAGGTTGGACGCAGTCCGGCGACGCCGCATCGCATCGCGGGTGCGACGATGCTGCCACCGGTTTCGCTGCCGACTGAGAACGCGACGAGGGCTGCCGACGTCGCCGCGCCAGGTCCCGCGCTGGATCCCGACGCCCCTTCTTCGAGCAGCCACGGGTTCATCGTCTGGCCGCCGAACCAGATGTCGTTCAGCGCGAGCGCACCGAGACTGAGCTTGGCGATGAGCACGGCGCCCGCTTCGTTCAACCGCCGGACGACGAACGAGTCGGCGCTGGGCGCGCGGTTCCGGAACGGCTCGGCGCCGTACGTTGTCGCGATGCCCGCCGTGTCGAGCAGATCCTTTACGCCATACGGAATGCCGTGAAGTGGACCGCGATACTTGCCGGCCGCGATTTCTGCATCGGCCTGCTTCGCGCGCGCGAGCGCGACATCCTTGGTCAGGGTGATGATGCAGCGCAGCTTTGAATCGAACTGTTCGATCCGCTTCAAATAGATGCTGGTCAGCCGTTCGGAAGTCAGCGTCTTCTGCTCGATCCACCGGGATAATCGCGTGACCGGTGCATACGCAATGTCCGCATCGTTGGCTGGCAGTGGAATGGGTTCTCTTCCGCTGCGGACGAACAGGTCACGTATTGGCCCTGAGGCATTGGCGATCGAGGCGGGATACCACTGCGTCGCGGGAGCGATGGCAGCGTCGAGCGCTACCTTTCGCGGCCCCGTCCGCCGCTCCAGCAATGGCGCCATCGATCGCGGCCAGCTCGCCGCCGCGACTTCGCGTTCAGCCGGCGTCATCCTCACTTGCGCCAGCTTCTCCGCTTCGGCGAATGTCGCAGAAGACACCGGAGGACCTGACACCGGCCCCGTTCCGAATGTGGGCGGCGCTCCTGCCGTGGCCGGCGCCGTCGCACCAGCCGGCGGTGTCGAGGATGTTCGGCCTTGCTGTTCCGATCCGGAGCCGCACCCGACGGCGGCAGCCAGCGCGCCCATCGGCGCCGTGATCAGGAACTTCCTGCGCGTATTCATCGCCGCGCGCCGCTACCGCGTGCTCTTGGCGTCAGTCGGGTAGCCCTTCCACAACCACTCGAGCGCCTGCGGCAGCGTCTGCTGTTTGACCGCGCGATCGCAGTGTCCGGCGTTTTTCGAGAACGTGAACTGATAGCGATAGCCCTTCGCGGCGAGCACTTTCGCCATGTTCTCGTTGGCGACGACCCAATCGTGCATGTTGTCTTTCATCACGTTCGGGTTATAGAGGTCACGATCGCCCACCTGCATCCAGATTCGGATCGGCTTCGCTGGAGTGTTCGCAATCAGCCGTTCGTGAAATTCCCACGCACCATGCGGCGTGTCATTGCTGGGCGGCCATTGCTGATTCACGTAGGTGCCCGAGTACGACAGCACGCGATGGTACAGCTCGGGGTGATACCAGGCCATGATCAGCGCCGCCGCCGCGCCTGAACTGCACCCCATGGTGGCGCGTCCCTCTGGATCTTTCGTCAGCTTCACGTTCGCCTGCTTCTCGGCCGCCGGCAGGACCTCAGTTTCCACGAATTCCGCATAGCGCCCCGACATCGTGTCGTACTCCAGACCACGCTGGCTGCCCTGTGCATCGCCGCTGCCGTTGCCAATCGAGATCGCGATCATCACCGGCACTTTCTTCTCGGCAATCAGGTTGTCGAGCGCGGTGAACAGCAATGGATCGGGACCATCGGCGCCAACGATGAATGGAGCGGCGGTCCCTGGCACGTACTGCTTCGGCACATACACCGCAACCTTCCTCGTGTACGGAGCCGGATGGCTTGTCGTGACGACAAGCTTCGCCGGGTCGCTCGGGTCGGGTGTGCCAAACGTGCCGGCATCGCGCGCGACACCTGGGTACATCTTGCTGTCGGCGGAACTCATCGTGAAGTTGACGATCGTTCCCTGAGGCACGCTTTCCTGGACCGTCATCTCCGGCGCCGGGTTGTGCGTCGGGCCGATGATGAAGTTGCCATCGACATCGACCGGCGGGACCGTACCGTCCGGCAGTTCCTTTGCGGTGACGTAACCCGGTGTATTGGGATCGCGGGTCGGTGGCGTCGGCCGCGGCGGCGGGGCGGTCTGCGCCGGCGGCGTCCCCGTGGGTGCCTGCTGGGCGCCGTGGCTCAGCAGGGCTGACTCGAAAGCGAGGAGGCCAATGAAGAACAAACTGACCTGGGATCTGTTCATCTGAAGCTCTCAGTTGTGATGTGGCCGATGTGGATGGCTAACGGCAGAAAAAAAGCTTGGTGCAAAGTTTGGTTCACGAGGTGCGGCGCAACGCCGCTTGGTAGGCGACTTGGAGCCGATCCATCAGTCGAACGAACCCTGGCTCACGGCGGATCGGGTCGAGGAGTGGATCCTTCGCGAACCACGGATAACACGGGAACCCGGTATCGGCCGCTCTTTCCAGCCATATGATGCTGGCGGTGGCGTCACCCAATTGAGCCATCGCAGCACCGAGGCTGTAGGCAATGTGGTGATCCATATCCGGACCGCTCTCGACCGCGGCAATTCTCGTGCGCGCCTCGCTGTGCATTCCCACTGCTGCCTCGACCGAGGCGAGGGAGGCTTGGGCGCGCATGTCTGTTGTTGCTCCTCGCCTGATCGCGCCAAGGGTTTCACGCGCCTGGCCGCCGTCACCGACGTAGAACAGGGCCAGCCCGAGATACTGCGGCACCGCAGGCATGTCCACTCGCTTGGCCAGGGCGTTCGCCTTGTCGACAGCACGCCGATATTCTCCGTCGACGAGATCGAGCGCGACATCGAGCCGCAGGTACTCCACGTTCGCGGATGGATTCACCTGGAGGGCGAGGTGACCTTCCTCACGCGCACGATCGAACAACCCGAGGTGGTAATACGCGCGCATCCGGGCGAGGTGGGCAAGGTCGAGCGAAGGATTCGACGCCAGCGCCTCGGCGGTCCGATCCAGAACGATGCTCCAGTTGAAACCTCCGTATGCTGTACCGGCGGCATTTGCAACCGCGAGTTGCGCGTCCGCCAACGAGGCATCCTTTGCAAGAGCAGCGCGTGCCTCTGTATCCGCGCGTCTGCCCCAGTTGAACGCCTCCGGTTCGTGCGCATATCGAACGCTGAACCACGCGCAACCAGTCGCGATCCCCACCCGCGCCAGCGTGTAGTTCGCGTCGAGGCTGACCGCATCCTCGAAGTATTTGATTGCCTGGCGCATCCTCGTTTCGTCGCTGTAATTGAGTAGCAAGGCTCGACCGTGGAGGTAGTTGTCGTACGCCAGCGGGTTCGCGGTGTCGTGCTCGTGGAGCTGCTGCCGCTCGGGTGCACTCAGGCGGAGGCGGAGCGCCGCCGCCACTTCGTCCGCGATGCGATCCTGTAACTGCAGCAGGGCCATGGCAGGCTCGTCGAATACCTTTCCCCACACCACCACGCCGTCCGATTGAACGAGCTGCAAACTGATCCGATAGCTATCATCGGTGGTCTGAACGGTTCCGAGAAGCAGCTGTCGCACGTCCAATGATTTTGCAATCGCAGCCGGATCGAATTGTGCGTCCTTGTAAGGCATGACCGCGGATGTCGGTCGGACTGCTATCTCGCGCGTATTAGCAAGCCGCGTCGTGATTGTGTCAGCGATACCTATTCCCAGATAGTCAGAGTCGTTCCGATCCTGGCTGAGTACCCGGAGCGGCATGACCGCGAGAGAATTGGAGCGGTCGCGCACGCTCCACGACGCCGTACCAGCCGCTGCCAGCATGACGAGAGCCGCCCACAAAAGTACCTGGCGACTCCACGACGCGGCGAGCCGGACGGAGGGTACTTGGGCGCTTATAGGAGGTGCTGGATCGATCGTCATTTCCGGCGCAGTCGGACACGTCTCGACTTCGCCGATGAATCGGTACCCACGCTTCGCCACGGTTTCGATGAATTGCGGTGTTTCGGCAGAATCGCCGAGAGCTTGTCGAGCCTTTTTGACTGCCGTATTCAGCCCGTGTTCGAAGTCGACGAAGGTGTTGGACTTCCACAGTCGCTCACGCAGCGTGTCGCGAGTCACCAGCTCTCCGGGTCGCTCCAGCAGCGCCACCAGCACCTGTCGCGGATGCTCCTGCAGGCGGACGCGATGGCCATCGCGATAAAGCTCGCCAGCTGCGTGATCCAGTTCGAACCTTCCAAATCGAATCGAGGCAGCTCGCACGTTCGTGTGCATGTGAACCGGTTCGCGGCAGTGTAGTCACCCCCGTGCACGTCGTCAATCTGGCCTGATCCGGCCTGACCCGCGGCAATTCCTCACTGCGGTGCGTTCAATTGCCTCCCTTTTCACCTGAAGTTCACTCACAGTTCAGACCCGGACTGTCGCCGTACGGGCATGTGCGCACGTAATCTCGCGGCACGGTTCGGATTGCCGTGGTCACTACACCGGAGCCGTCGCCGCTCCAAGAAGGAGACATACATGAGGACGTATCGAAGCTT
>JBPYFA010000446.1:0-28463 GCA_051986585.1 Vicinamibacterales bacterium
TGACGTCAAGATGACGATCTGATCCGGGCCGTCCCATTTGACCTCTATCGGCTCTTCCACCCGTACGACCCGGACGAGCACCTGAAAGATTTCCGGCATACAGCCGCGTGGTATCTCGAACGTTTCGTAATAGAAATGCGAGTAGACGCCGCGCATCGCCACCGGGCTGGTCAGGAACACGACGTGACCGGTTCCACACGACGGCGACAGGGCCGAATCCACCAGCCGGCCGCCGTCAGCCGTCATCTGGCCGGCCCATCGCCAGTCCTGAATCCGGAGTGCGATTTGTCCGGCCGAAATCACCAGCAGAGCGCCAAGTCCCGACATTGCAATCCGTCGCCACGCGCCGCGCAGGTCAGTAGCGACGATCGCTACGATGAGGGACGCCGCTGCCGACGGTAGATAGAGATATCGCTTGCCTTCGGTGAGCGCGGAGATCGGCAGAAGCGTCGCCGCCAAAAACGACGCAAGAAACCAATACCGGTCGTCGTCGAGCAGCCTGTTCCACAGGAGGAACACCAGCACGGCGAGGGCGAGGACGCCGACGGTTCCCATCATCCAGGCCGCTGGAGCGGTCGGGTCGCTGAAGATCGCTTCACCTGGCATCAGGACGGGTGACGTGAGATAGAAGCCGGCGAACCCCGCGACGGCGAGTTTTTCGCGAGCGAGCGAACCTGCGCGTCCGTCCGACAGGGCCGCAGCCAGCATCAGCCCGAGGGTTGCAACGACGGCGATCGCGATGAAGAAGGTTCGGCGCGGTCGGAGCCACTCCCGCAGCTGAATCCAACGTTCCGACGACATCGCGAGAATGGCAGTGACGCTGAGCATGAACGCGGCAAGCTTTGGAAGTCGGGAGGCCCCTCCAACCGCCGAGACGCCGCCGGCGAGATGGCGGAGCGAGCTGTACAGCGCCAGCATCACGAGCCACGGCACGACAAACGCGATCGCGCGCACGGTTGTCGATCGCAAATGGAAGGTCGCCCAGCCCGCAGCCGCAATCGGCAGCGCGACCGCCGCTTCCTTTGAAAGCAGCGCGAACAAGAAGAACAGCGCGGCGGCAGCCTGCTGCGGCAGTCCGTCGCGAATCATGAAGCAAATCGCGGCCAACCCGAAACACGTGGCAAGCAGATCGAACCGTGCCGACATCCACACCACCGCTTCGTTGTTCGACGCGTGCAACGCAAACAACGCCGCCGCGAGCAGCCCCGCAAGCGGACGTGGCGACAACGCGCGGCCGATGAGCAGCACGAGGATCGCGTTGACCACGTGGATCAGCAGGTTGGTGAGGTGGAACTGGCGTGCGTTCTGACCGGCGAGTGCCCAGTCCACCGCGTGCGAGACGAAACCAAGTGGCCGGTAATACTCGAAAAACTCGCCGCGGAAGAAGCGCATCACGTCGGCCGCGCGTTCGAGGCCGCGCAACCGGTGCAGGATCATGAAGTCGTCGCCCAGAAAGCCACTGCCGAGCGCCGGCCAGTAGAGGGCCACAGTCGCCGCGACTATGAGTCCGGCAGCGAGCAAGGGAACTTTGCGTTCGCCGGTCGACGACAGCAGGTTCATGCCGCCGGTTTTCTGCACGCCACGTGATACCCGCTCGTCATGATTCCACGTTCGGGCTGGAGCCGACGGCTGTCGCCGTATTCCTGGGTGATGAGAAAAGAGAACGGCCGTACGATCTGCGCCGACAGCAGCCAGAACGCCCGGAATGGCGTCCGTCTCAGTGTTTGTGCCTGCATACCGAGCCGCTGCAGCAGCACCGCGAGCGTACCGACGGCATCGGTTTCTTCCTGCAGTTCGACAATCTCGAACTGTCGCAACAGGTGGCGAAGCCCGTACTTCGTGAAGCGGAAATAATCGTGCGGCGCGTCGTGGATCGGAAACAGGAACCTCGTGGTCAGGAGCAGTTGGCCGCCGGGAACCAGCACCCGATAGATCTCGTCAATCGCGCGCTGTGGCTCCGGCAGGTGTTCGAGGACTTCAGTGCAGAGCACGATGTCGAAGCTGGCATCGACGATGCCGAGGGCTTGGGCGTCGCCGATAATTCTGACGCCGAGCCCGTTCTTGACATCAAGCGCAATGCGGTTTGGAAAGTATGCGGCGTACGGGCCGTTCTGAGCGCCGATGTCGAGGGTGCGGAGGCTGCTGGCATGCGCCGTAATGAAACGATCGAGCGTGACCCTGGTGAGCTTCGCGGACAGGGCGCGACCCACTCTCTTCAGCAACGATGTGTCCTCGTAGCCACGGACGAGCGGTATTGTACTGTGTGAAGCGAAGGTTGCTGCGATCGATCCGGCACGCGCGATCATCCGGCTCGACGCGGAGCCGAACGGGAGTCGGAGTAGTTCGCAGGGCGGGCGCCGGAGGGAGCAACGCCCGCCCCGCTTCCGGCCTACTTCACGATGAAATACCCTGTTCCAGCCCAGCCCTCGTACTGAGCCGACGATCCGCCACTGCGCACCCAGGTCTGGAGCATGTAGGTGCCCACCTCGTCCGCGGCCGGCGTCCACGAGAACGTGTTCGCGGTCGAGTAATCCTGAACGACGGTCCACAAGCCGGTGGACGCGTTGTAACGCCAAAACTTGTACTGTAACGGGCCGGCCGTGCCGCCGGTGCCAATTGCAGTCCAGACCATGCTGGATGCTCCAGGCATTCCCTGGTTCGCAACGAGACTCACCACACTGGCAGGACCCGAACTGCCGACCGTGAACATCGCCGTTCCGGCCCACGTGTCGTACGAAGCCGATGAACCCGCATTTCTCACCCAGACCTGGAACGTGTACGTTCCGGCGCTGGCGGGCGTCCAGCTGAAGGTGCTCGACGTGGCAAAGTCGCGCGCGACCGCCCACCCGACGCCGGACTGAAAGACGAAGAACTTGTACTCGAGCGGAGCCACGCCCCCCGACACGGTCGCGGTCCATTTGATCGGCGTGTTGGCTGGAACCGGAAAGACGACGTCGGCGGTCAATGTTGCAGAACTCAGTGGATCAACAACCACGGAAAAGTAATCGGTTCCAAGCCACCCTTCGTACTGAGCGGTCGCGCCCGCGCTGCGCACCCACACCTGGAGGAGGTGCGTGCCCGCCGCGCCCGCGCCAGGCGTCCACGTGTAGGTTCGCTGCGAGCTGTAGGGCTGAGCAATGGTCCACCCGCTGCCCTCGTCGTAACGAATGAACTGATATTGCAGCGGACCGGCGGATCCGCCACTGGCAGCGGCGGTGAACGTGATGGATTGGCCCGCGTGAGCCGGGAGAGGTTTGTCCGGCGCCAGCGACATGACTCGGACCGGCTCTGTGTTCGTCACCTGCAGGTTGTTCGTGCTGGCCCAGGCTTCGAACGCGTCAGAAATGCCTGTACTCCGCACCCACGCTTGCAATATGTAGTTGCCCGATACCGCCGGCGTCCAGGTGGCCGCATTCGACGCGCCGTAGTTCTGAAGGACGGCCCAGCCGGCACCTTCTCGATAAACGTAGAACGCGTACTCCAACGGTCCGCTGCCGTGTGTCGCAGTGACGGCAACGTGGACCGGTGTATTCGGCGCCATCGGGAAGACACCGTCTTCGGTGAATGACGTAATCGTAGGAACCGGCCGGGTGATCGTGAATGACGTGCTCACGTACGCATCGTAAAGAGATGCTGATTGTGCGGTCTTTACCCATGCCTGAACGAAATGATCGCCGGCGTCCTGCGCGGCAGGCTTCCAGACGTAGGTGTTCGACGGACTGAACGGCTGGACCTTGCGCCAACCGCCCGCCGAATCAAACCGGTAGAACTCGTACAACAGCGTCGCGCCAGGCGCAGATGCTTGCACCGTCCAGGTAATCGATTCACCCCACGACGCGGGAAACGCACGATCGGCTGATATCGACGGCGAGGAAAGCACTGCGACGGTGACTGGTACGGTCGCTCGATGGGCGAGGTCGGTGCTGGTGGAGTTGACGTTGAGTTCGACCGAATACACGCCCGGGGACAATCCGGCGAGGTTTGCGCTCAACGTAAACGTGCCGGGTGCACTAATGGCGGCGCTCCCCGTCGAGGGCGAGGCATTGAGCCATGTCGCTTGTGCCGCGGCACTCCAGGTGATGGGCACGGCGCCGCCGTTTGTGACGGTTACGGTAGTGCTCGCGTTCGTCCCCTGCACTCCCGCGATATAGGGAGAATCGGGGGAGACGTTCATCCGCGGCGAGATCGACAAGTAGATACGACCGGTCCCGCCATCTGCGCCGGGGACACCCATCGCCAGGTCTTCTGCGCCTTCTCCCGTCACTTCCCATACCGCGATGCTCTGAATTGGTGCGACGGTCTCATCGCTGATGAGCAGCCGGTCGGTTTGCGTCGCGAGATCAATCACTGCCGGATACTCATTCCGACTCCGACCGTAGACCACAAATACAGCACCCATGTTGGCGTTCGCCCCGCTTGCCAGCAACGCGAGATCGTCGGGCTCGTCCTTCGTGATGTCGCCGGATCGCACCCAGGTGCCGGTGCGGAAACCCGCGGCCGCCCCGTAGATGACGGTGTCAGGCGCGAGGACTGACGGCAGTCCTGGACGCCCGAAGATCACGTACGCGTCCCCTGCATCCACGCGCGCATTGGCCGGACCGTCGGCGTCCGGCGCGCCGATGGCAAGATCCCAGATGCCGTCACCATCGACGTCCTTGATCCACACCGACGTTCCGGCATGATCGCCCGCGTCGAGACCGGTGAACGTTTCGTTTGCGCCGGCGGGCAGGGTGACGGCCGACGGCAAGGGGCCGGAGGTCCGACCGTTGACGACATAGACCGCACCAGCGCCGCCAGCGGCAGAGGGCGATCCGATCGCGAGATCGAACACTGAATCGGCGGTGATGTCGCCGACCGTCAAAGCGTTGCCGATACCGGGGCCGGAGATGGTCATCGTGGCGGCCTGGGTCGACAGGTCCACTGTTGTCGCCGGCGCGTTGTGATAGTCGATCACGTAGACGCGACCGGTGCCGGGTGCGCCGACGATGATCTCGCGGAAGCCGTCGTTGTTCAGGTCCGCAGACTCAACGGCGGCTCCCAGCTGATCGCCGGCAGCGCCTCGAATTCGCAGGATCGCATTTGCCGGCGTCAGTGCACTGTTGCCGGTCAACGGACCCGCAAAGACGTAGACCTCCCCTCGGCCGGAGAGTGCGCCGGGTGCGCCGACGATCAGATCGCGCGCGCCGGTGGCAGGTATCGTCTCGCGTTGTGTAATGAAGCCGGCATCGACCGACGCGCCAAAGCGGTCGCCGATAGCGCCCCCGGTGAGAATGACGTCTGCCAAATCGAGAGAGAAGTCTCCCGTCGATTGCCGCAACCATCCGAAAAGGACTCGGACTTCACCTCGATTACTGTTTGCCGCCGGAGCACCAATCAACAGATCTTTGTTGTTGATATCACCATTGACGTCGCCGACCGATAGCCAGGTTCCGGCTTGTCCGCCGGCCGTCGATCCACTCACGATCTGACGCGCAGACGGACTTGCCAGATCGACGGTCTGAGCCCCCGCCCTCGCTGCAATTACTCCAAACACGCACACCGCGACACTCTGGACTCCCAGTTTCATAGGTCACCCTCACCGGTGAAACGGTTGAGCAACGGATATGCCCGAGGTCGGGCGCGGATTTCACCGCCAGATTGCTAGCGATTTACCTAATGTAGAGAAACGGCTGACCTAACGACCCCAGCCGTTACGTACTGGCGACGGGCCGGCCGCTTGGAGGGGTGCGGTGACGCTATTTGTCGCCGATGACGGCGTAATCGAGATACGTGAACATGCGAGCGTTCAGTTTCTCGACGTTCGCGTTGAACGCTTCGGCCAGTTCGGCCAGTGGTGCGGCGTTGGCCGGAGCGGCGAACGCTTGCAGTTTGTCCTCCGGTGGAACGGGCGATCGAAACTCGATTCGGGCACTGGTGAAGCCGCTGGCCACCACGAGATATTTCAGCGTCTCGGGATGCAGCGGCCAGACATGCGTGATGTCGCGGATGTAGCTGTCGAAGAACGCAACCCAGCACGCGGGGTTCAGTGTTTCGAGAACGAGCCGGCCGCGCGGCCGAAGCTTGTGAAAGCACAGCTCGAGAAATCGGAGCAGGTAGGCGGGCTCGAGGTGCTCGACAACCTGCGCCGAGAAAATCCCCCCGAGCGACCCATCGTCGAGGGCCGAAAGGTACCCGACCGCATCAGCCTCGGTGACATCAAGGCCGCGGCTGCGGCACGCTTCCGCCATCTCGTGATTGAGGTCGATCCCGCGCGCGGCGATCTGATGCGAGACGAGCAGGTCGAGGAATTCACCCCGGCCGCAGCCGACGTCGAGCACCGTGTCCTGACCCGCAAAGAGCGGCACATAGGACTCCAGCCGCTCGCGAATCGCCTCGCGTGAGCCGCGAAACCGATCCTCGAAGCCGACATACTTGTAAGCGTCCAGCGCAGGAGCGAACACCGACTCACGGGGAGCGGGGTCCGAGATCGGGGATCCGGGATCCGGGGTCCGGGATCCGGAGTCCGGGATCCGCGCGGATGCAGGATGTGTGGGCGTTGAGCTGGCCGCTGTCATCCGCTCCATCTCGCGTTTGATTGTCATCAGCCCCTGCTGGAGCGTGCCGATCGTGTTGCGCAGATCGTCGTGCGCGGCCGTCAACGCATCCATGCGCGCGCTGACCCGCAGCTCGCGGGCCGACATCGACTCCCACCGCTTGGCGACGTTGTCGGCGAGACCACTCAGCGACGCGTTCAGCACGAGAGACGTACTGGCCGTGTCACGATCCTTGGTATCGACGTAGGCGGTGATTTGCTGGAAGTACCCAATCAGCCGTCCCTGAAACTGCGCGATCGCTGCGAGTTGATCCCGGAGCGCGTCGGCGGTTTGCTCGGCCACACGATCGCCTTCTCGGACAGTCGTCGCGTTGCGATTGATGTGATCGACCAGCAGCGAGTTGAACGTCAGCTGTCGCTGCAAATACGGGCCAATGACCCGCCAGATGAAGCCGGCCGCCTTCTGTCGAAGGCCGCCCAGGCTGGGCGGCGCGGGAATGATATTCCAGTGATCGTTGAGGGCCGCGAGCTGATGGCCGTCGAGCGTGGGCGGCGGTTGCGGGATCGTCGTGGGCGAACGGATTGCGCGATCGACGGCGGTCAGAGCGTCGTTATACCGCGCATCGGCGTCGTCGCGTTCCTGTTTCAGGCGCCGGAGCACCGCCTCGAGCGGTTCGACCGCGTGTTCCGTCATCAGGCTCCGGCACGTCCCCCTGCGACGGCGGCTGTGGGAGCGATTCGACCGTCCACGGGACTGCTGGCCGAGGCGTGCGAGCGCCGCGGAATCCGCCCCGCACGATAGGCGAGACGTCCCGCTTCGACGGCGAGCTTCATCGCGGTGGCCATGGCGACCGGGTCGTCGGCCAGGGCAATGGCGGTGTTCATCAACACGCCATCCGCTCCAAGCTCCATCGCAATCGCCGCGTCGGACGCGGTGCCGACGCCGGCATCGACGATCACGGGCACGCGCGCCTGATCTTTGATGATTCTGATGTTGTTCGGATTCTGGATACCGAGTCCCGACCCGATCGGCGCCCCAAGCGGCATCACGGCAGCTGCGCCCGCTTCTTCCAGCTTGCGGCAGATCACCGGATCGTCGTTCGTGTACGGCAACACGACGAATCCTTCGCTCACCAGGACTCGAGTGGCCTCGAGCAACGCGACGTTGTCGGGGAACAAGGTTCGCTCGTCGCCGATCACCTCGAGCTTTACCCAGTTTGAGAGCCCAACTTCCCGTGCCAGCCGCGCCGTCCGTATCGCATCGTCGGCCGTGTAGCAGCCCGCGGTGTTGGGGAGGATGAAGATCCGTTCGCGATCGATGAAATCGATCAGCGATTCCTTGGTGCGATCGGTGAGATTCACGCGGCGAACCGCGACGGTGACCATGTCGGTGCCTGATGCGAGATGCGCATCAGCCATGACCGTATTCGACGGATATTTGCCGGTCCCGACGACGAGTCGGGAACGGAACGTCCGGCCGGCGATAACGAGTGGATCGGAGGTCATAAAAAGTTTGGCGCTGGCTTCTGGTTGTGGCTGCTGGCCGGCTGCCGGCCCTCCGCGTTGTTCTGCATGCTTCCGCGGCTTCTCTGTCCGTGTTGCTTTGTGCTCGTCCCCCGCTAGCCGCCGCCGACGAATCGCACGATTTCTACCTCGTCACCGTCGCGGACCATTGTTTCATCGTACTGCTGACGCTTGACCACCACGACGTTGTGCTCGACGGCGACAATTCGGGGGTCGATGCTGAGCGCGGCGAGCAGGGCGCTGATGCTGACGGGGCCGGCGATTTCAAATGGCTCGCCGTTCAATCGTATGGTCAAAGTCTACTCCAAACTATCCTGACCAGCGCCCTCGCCGGTCCGCGTCTGCCACACCGATGTCAGCGAAAATCGGGCCAACACTCGATCGAGCACCTGTTGTCCGTCATTGACCAGGTGAGCTGGCAGCGCGACCCGTGGATTCGGCAGCGCAGCCGCTTCCGCCATCACACGTTCATAGTCTTCCACCATGCGAGGCATCGAGTGCTCGCGGCTCCAATAGCGTTGGCCGGCGGCACCGAGGGTCTCGCGAAGTCTGGAATCGGTCGCGAGCCGACGCATCGCGAGCCGGAGTGAATGGTCCTCATCGAGGATGTCGATCGCGACGGTGACGGGTTCGCGATTCGCGATTTGCTGTTCCCGTTTTGCCTCGGTGGCAACAGGCGGCGCATCATTTATCACGTCGGTGGGAGCCGCGAACTGCGGATAGCGAATCGCGTCAACGTTCACCTTCCACGTCCGCGGATCGATTGACGGCACATCGACACGATGCGCGAGGTCGATTGTGACCGTCGGCCGTCCAGCGGCGAGTGCACGAAGCCACGGGCCCGACACTTCGCGAGCCGTTGGCCATCGGAGGTTCAGCGAGACGTCGCACGCGGCGATGCAGTCGGTCAGGTCGGCTTCCGTCTTCAGGTATCCGGTGGTGGTGACTCGTTCCTCCAGGCCGTGGCGGCGGATATCGGCGGCCAGATCGTAATGCCGCGCGGGGGTGCCGGCGAGCAGCAGCCGCGCGGACGGCGCGTAAGCGAGGATCGCCTCGAGCGCCGACAGAATCTGACTGATTCGCTTGTCAGGCGCGAGACCACCGAAGACGCCAAACACAACCGCGTCGTCCGGAATGTCGTAGGCATCGCGGACGATCTTGCGTCCGCGCTGACTGTCGGCCGGGCTCAACAACCGTCCGTGCGCAAGGCGTATGGATGTGATGTTGGCATGCGGAAACTCCTGTTCGAGCTGTCGGGCCAGCGGTGGCGCGTGGACCGCCGTCAGCCGCGAGCCTTCGATGATCAATCGTGTCATCGGGAAAAAATAATAGAGGTGACTGTCGAGCCCTGCGACTGCCAGCTCGGCGAGGTCGATCGATGCGTCGGGATGGTTGGCACCGAATTCGCGACGGAAATCGGTAGTCCGTTTCGTTCGCA
This sequence comes from Vicinamibacterales bacterium, assembly GCA_051986585.1. Lineage (GTDB taxonomy): Bacteria > Acidobacteriota > Vicinamibacteria > Vicinamibacterales > 2-12-FULL-66-21 > JALZOC01. The sequence continues at coordinate 9,495 of JBPYFA010000446.1, forward strand.
AGAGCGACGCGGCGCGCGCATGGTGCACGTGCGCGTCATGGAGCACGGTCAGTCCCGGATAGCGAAAGAGATATGGCCAGATGTAATCGTGATGCGAGGAGTTGCCGATTTGGTAGACCTGAAGATCGTAAGGCTCGGCTCGATGCCGCCAGACAAAGTCGTGCGCCGACATCACACGGACACGCTCGTTCGTCGCGACCGCCGAGCGATTTTCGGCTGCCTCATGCACGAACACGTCGATGGCGTGACGCGCGCCGAGCTCCTCGACCAGCTCGGCACTGCACGTGGCGATCCCTGAGGGCACGGGCGGCATCGGGCTGAACCATGCGAGACGCATCGTCTGTATTGTGTCAGGCAGCAGCTGCCAGCTGCCAGCCTGAAGCGGTTTGCGTCCGCGTTCATCCGTGTTTATCAGCGGCCTGTGATAGCATTCATGAGTTCGGGCTGTTCGCAGACAGACATCGGGTCGTGTGAGGCCCATTTTTTTAGCCCCGCCTTGAGAAAACATTCACAAGCGCGGCGCGTTCGATAGCAATGCACGGCTGGATTCCTATTCTGATCATGCTCGGCCTCGGCGCTGGATTCGGCGCCGTGAACATCATCGGTGCGCATCTGGTCGCGCCGCGGAAGCCCACGCCTGAAAAGCTGGCGCCGTACGAGTGCGGCATGCCGCCAGTCGGTGATGCGCGCGAGCGCCACCCGGTCAAGTTTTACCTGGTGGCGATGATTTTCCTGTTGTTCGACATCGAGATCGCGTTTCTCTATCCGTTCGCCATGGCGCTGCGCGAGCTGCGCTGGTTCGGCTACATCCAGATGCTGTTGTTCTTTCTCATCATGCTCGCCGGCTACATCTACGTCTGGCGCAAAGGCGTGTTGGACTGGGGCCACGAACGGTGAATGGTTGACTGCGGGATTGGCGACTGCCGATTTCGTGACTGCTGATTGTCGAATGAGATTGTCGATTGCTGATTGCCTGCCATGGCTGATAAAGACGAAGACGTTCCCGTTTTGCTGACGACGGTTGACAAGATGGTCAACTGGGCTCGACGATCCTCCATCTGGCCGGTGACCTTCGGGCTGGCGTGCTGCGCGATCGAGATGATGGCGATGAGCGCGTCGCGGTACGACATCGCACGTTTTGGCGCCGAGGTCTTTCGCGGTTCTCCGCGCCAGTCGGATCTGATGATCGTCGCCGGCCGATTGTCGCGGAAGATGGCGCCGGTGCTGCGCCGGATTTACGACCAGATGCCCGAACCCAAGTACGTGATCTCGATGGGCGCGTGCGCGTCAGTCGGCGGAGTGTTCGACAATTACGCGATCGTGCAGGGCGTCGATCAGGTCGTCCCGGTCGACGTGTTCGTGCCCGGTTGTCCGCCGCGTCCCGAGTCGCTCATCTACGGCATCGTCCAACTGCAGAAGAAAATCGACAAGTCGAAGGTCTTCGCGTAATGGATTCGGCCGCGATTATCGAGATACTGTCGCGCGGTGTGTCTGCGGCCGGACTCGAGTCGGTCGCCGCAGCGGACGGTATGCCGACGATCTACGTGGCGCTCGACCAGCTGGTGGAAACCTGCCGGGCGCTGCGCGACACGCCGGAGCTCCGGTTTGCGTTCCTCGCAGATTTGCTGCCGGTCGATTACCTCCCACGCGAACCGCGTTTTGAAATCGTGTACCTGCTCGCGAGCCTGGGCACGTCCGGGTTTGGCGAGACCGCGAAGCGGCTGCGCGTCAAAGTGCGGGTGCCGGGGGCGAACCCGACGGTGCCGTCGGTGGCCGGCGTGTGGCCGGCGGCCGCGTGGTCGGAGCGCGAAGCCTACGATCTGTTCGGCATTCTCTTTACCGATCATCCCGATTTGCGGCGGATTCTGATGCCCGAGGATTGGGAAGGATATCCGCTTCGGAAGGACTATCCGGTCCAGATCAAGCAGCCGGTGAAAACCTACGAGCCGCTCCAGGTTTCGCAGGAGCAGTTCGTGGCCAACATCGAGGCGACCAGAGACCGCGCGCGGAGCGATTGATGGAGGCGCGCACCGCGGTGGGCGATGCCGCAATCGTTCAGGCGGTGTTCGACGAGGCCATCGCGCTGCACCGGCGCATGCGCGATGCGATGCAGGATTCGGTGATTGAGGCCGCTGCGGCAATTCGCTCCTCGCTCGACTCAGGCGGGAAGCTGCTGGTCTTTGGCAACGGCGGCAGCGCCGCCGATGCGCAACATATGGCAGCGGAGTTCGTGGGCCGATTCGAGCGCGAACGCGAGGGCTTGCCCGCGATTGCCTTGACCGCCGACGCGAGCATCGTCACCAGCGTGGCCAACGACTTTACGTTCGAGCGGGTGTTCGCCCGGCAGCTCGAGGCGCTCGGCAGACACGGCGATGTTGCGCTCGGGATTTCAACCAGCGGCCGATCCGGAAATGTGCTGTCGGCGCTCGAAGCGGCGAAGGCGAGAGGGATTCGGACCATCGCGTTGACGGGACGGGACGGCGGCACGATCGGAAAGGCCGCGGCGATTCACCTGAATGTGCCGCACGAGTCCACGGCGCGCATCCAGGAAGTGCATCGCACGGTGATTCATGCGATCTGTGCGCTAGTCGAAAGAGCGAGGTAACGGAAATTCTGAATGCTGAAGTTTGAAGGTTGAATGCTGAAATGAAGGCGCTCGAATTCAGCATTCAGCATTCAAACTTCAGCAATTACACGATTCACCCAATGGCTACGAGCACTCCAGAACTTCGACAGGAAACGATGACGGTCAACATGGGGCCGCAGCACCCCAGCACGCATGGCGTGCTGCGCCTCGTGCTCGAACTCCAGGGCGAGACCGTCGTCAGCGCCGACACGACCATCGGCTTCCTGCACACGGGGATCGAGAAGACGGCCGAACAAAAGAAGTGGCAGCAGGTGATTCCGCTGGTCGAGCGGATGGATTACCTCGGCGCGCAATCCAACAGCCTGGCGTTCTGCCTCTCGGTCGAGAAGCTCCTCGGCATCGAGGTGCCGGAGCGCGTTCGCAATATCCGCGTGCTGATCGCGGAACTGCAGCGGATCGCCAGCCACCTGGTGTGGCTTGGCACGCACGGTCTCGAAATCGGTGCGGTCTCGGTGATGATGTACTGCTTCCGCGAGCGGGAGCAGCTGCTCAACATCAACGAGATGCTGGCCGGGTTCCGCATGTTCCCGAGCTATCTGCGGATCGGCGGGCTGCGTGAAGATCTCCCGACCGGCTTTCATGATGCGGTCAAGAAGTTTCTCGACGCGTTTCCCGACAAGCTGCGGGAGTACGAGGACCTGCTGACGCAAAACCAAATCTGGTTGAAGCGGACGAAGTCGGTGGGCGTCATCCCGGCGGATGTGGCGGTCGGCTACGGGCTCGTCGGCCCGATGGCTCGCGCGACTGGTATTGCCTACGACGTGCGCAAGGCGTTCCCCTACTCGGGCTACGAGACCTACGATTTCGAGGTCCCCGTCGGCACCGCCGGCGATGTCTACGATCGTTATCTCGTGCGGATGGAGGAGCTGCGCCAGAGCACCCGCATTGCGCAGCAGGCGCTCGCGAGAATCAGCCCGCGCGGCGTGTACGACATCCAGGACTACCGCATCGTCCCGCCGCCGAAGGACAAGGTCTACACCGAGATGGAAGGGCTGATTCAGCACTTCCTGATTTACTCGCAGGGGTTCACCGTCCCCGCCGGCGAAGCCTATGTTCCGGTTGAAGGGCCGCGTGGCGAGCACGGGTTCTCAATCGTGTCGGATGGCACCAATCGTCCGTACCGCATCAAGCTGCGCGCGCCTTCCTTCTATGCGTGTCAGGCGCTGCCGCGCGCGATCGTGGGCGGCATGATTGCCGACGTGATCGCCGTGATCGGCTCGACCGACGTCGTGATGGGAGACGTGGATCGATGAGTTTCCATCCCTTGATGGTGTACGACCCGGCGCGGTTCCAGAAGTCCGAGCGCGAGCGACTCGACGAAGGGAAGCCGTTCGAGTTCAGCCGGGAGCGGCGGGCGATTCTCGACGACATGCTGACGAAGTACCCGTCCGATCAGCGGCGGTCGGCGGTGCTGGGCGCGCTGTATCTGGTCCAGGAACAGGAAGGCTACCTGACGGCGAACGCCGTGCGGCACGTTGCCGGCATTCTCAACATGACCGCCGCCGAGGTCGAAGACGTTGCGACCTACTACGTGATGTTCTTCAAGGAGCGCGTCGGCAAGTACGTGCTGCAGGTGTGCCGCACGCTCTCGTGCGCGCTGAATGGCGCCGAGCGCGTCACCGAAGCCCTGTCGGACAAGCTTGGAATCAAGGCGGGGGAGACCGATCCGTCCGGCATGTTCACGCTTCTCGAGTTCGAATGTCTCGGCGCGTGCGATCGGGCGCCGGTCGTGATGGTGAACAACGAGCTGTGGCACGAGAAAGCGACGCCCGAGAGCTGTTCGAAGCTGGTCGACGACATCAAATCGCGCGGCGGCGCGGCGTTATCCGGATGCCATTTGAAGGTAGAGAAATGAGCTTCCGCCTGAAGGCGGAAGCCACAAGATTCCGATCTGAGTGCAGCGTTTTCGTGTCGACACCCGTGGCTTCCGCCCATAGACGGAAGGACATTGTGCCGACACCCGTGGCTTCCGCCTTTAGGCGGAAGGACAAGTGATGGACCCTATCCTTACTAAGTACGTCCGCGAGCCGAACAGCTACACGCTGGACTTCTTTCTGAAGCACCAGGGTTACGACGGGCTGAAGAAAGCGCTCGGCATGCAGCCGAACGACGTGATCGAGCTCGTGAAGGCGTCTGGTCTTCGCGGACGCGGCGGCGCCGGCTTTCCGACCGGGCTGAAGTGGCAGTTCGTCGACAAGAAGATCGAGCCACGCTACATTGCCTGCAACGCCGACGAAAGTGAGCCTGGCACGTTCAAGGATCACGTGCTGATGGAGCGGAATCCGCACCTGCTTTTTGAAGGCTGCCTGATCGGCTGCTGGGCCATTGGCGCGAAGGTCGCCTACATCTATATCCGCGGCGAGTTCTTTCACGTCCAACAGGTGCTCGAGGCGGAGCTCGCCAAGGCGTACGCGCAGGGCTACGTCGGAAAAAACATCCTCGGCACTGGCTTCGACTGCGACATCGTCATTCACCGCGGCGCCGGCGCATACGAAGCGGGCGAGGAAACCGCGCTGATCGAATCGCTCGAAGGCAAGCGCGCCCAACCGCGAATCAAACCGCCGTTCCCGGCAGTCGCCGGCCTCTACAACAAGCCGACCGCGGTCAACAACGTCGAGACGCTCTGCAACCTGCCGCCGATCGTGCTGAACGGTGCCGAATGGTTCACGTCATTGGGACCTGAGAAGAATGGCGGCCCCAAGCTGTTCTGCGTCAGCGGCCACGTGAAGCAGCCAGGCGTCTTCGAGGCGTCAATGAAGACGACGCTCCGCGAGCTGATCTTCGACTACGCGGGGGGCATTCGCGACGGACATACGTTGAAGGCCGTTATTCCCGGTGGATCGTCGGTCCCAATCCTGCTGCCCGATCAGCTCGATATTCCTGCCAGCTTCGACGATGTTCAGAAGGCGGGATCGATGCTGGGCTCAGCTGGCATCATCGTGATGGACGAGACCACGTGCATGGTCTGGGCGGCGCGCAACCTTCTCTACTTCTACAAGCACGAGTCGTGCGGCAAATGCACGCCGTGCCGCGAGGGGGGCGACTGGCTGCATAAGATCCTCACGAAGATTGAAAACGGCGAAGGAGAAATGCGGGATATCGACCTGCTGGTCAGTGTCGGAAACAACATCGCCGGGAAGACGCTCTGCGCGTTTGGCGATGCGGCCGCGACCCCGGCGCTGACCACGGTGAAGCATTTCCGAGCCGAGTTCGAAGCGCACGTACGCGAGGGCCGTTGCACGGTTCCTGCCGATTGGCGTTCAGCGCACGCAGTTGTGGGGGCGCACTGAGATGAGCTGGCTTCCGTCGCCGGAGATCATTGCCCACCTGGGCCTGATCTTCGTCGTGTTCAACATGCTCGTGCTCTCGGCCGCCTTCATGGTGTGGATGGAGCGGAAGGTCTGCGCCTACATCCAGGACCGCAGCGGCCCGAACCGGGTCGGTTTCGAGGGCTGGCTGCAGCCGTTTGCCGACGTCATCAAACTGCTGTTCAAGGAGCAGCTGAAGCCGAAGGCGGCCGATACCGTACTGTTCGCGCTCGCGCCGCTGGTGTCGACGACGGCGGCGTTTGCGGCGTTTTCGGTCGTGCCGTTCGGAACCGAGACCACGCTCTTTGGTCTGCTCGACCGTCCGATTCCACTCGAGATTACCGACGTCAACGTCGCGGTGCTGGTGATCTTCGCCATCACCTCGATGGGCATCTACGGCATCGTCCTCGCCGGCTGGAGCTCGAACAGCAAGTACTCGCTGCTTGGCGGCCTGCGCTCGTCGGCGCAGATGATCAGCTACGAGCTCTCCTACGGCCTCGCCATGGCGGCGGTGATCATGATGGCCGGATCGCTGTCGCTGCGTGAGATCGTGATGAATCAGGCCGGCTACTGGTGGGTGTTCGGCGTCCTGCCGGTGCCACGCTGGTACATCATTCCGCAGTTCCTCGGGTTCATCATTTACTTGACCGCGGGCGTGGCCGAGACCAATCGTGCACCGTTCGATTTCCCCGAAGCCGAGCAGGAACTGGTCGCCGGATACCACACCGAGTACAGCTCCATGAGCTTCGCGATGTTCTTTCTCGCGGAGTACGTGAACATGGTGACCGTCTCGGCGGTCGCGACGAGCCTGTATCTCGGCGGATGGCTCGGGCCATTCCTGCCAGACTGGCTGGCGTGGATCTGGTTTCTCGTGAAAGTATTCCTGATCCTGTTCTTCTATGTCTGGATGCGCTGGACGCTGCCGCGTTATCGATACGACCAGCTGATGGAGTTCGGCTGGAAGTGGTTGCTGCCGGTAGCGGTGTTGAACCTGTTTGTCACCGCGGCAATCGTGCTGTGGGTTGGGTAGAGACGGTGACATCCGTAGCGCGCTGCTTTAGCAGGGCGTCAGTGTCGCGGGGCTGAAGCCCCGCGCTACGGGTGTCTGAGAGTACGAATGGAGCTAATCGCTTTCTTCATCTTCGCAGCCATCGCGGTCATCGCGTCGCTGCTCGTGATCGGGCAGGGAAACCCGATGCACAGCGTAATGCTGCTGATCCTGTCGTTTGGCGGGCTCGCGGGACTGTACGTGCTGCTCGACGCCCCGTTCACCGCGGTGACCCAAATCATCGTTTATGCCGGCGCGATCATGGTCCTGTTCCTGTTCGTGGTCATGTTGCTGAACGTGCCGCGCGAGGAGCCGGCGCCGGCAACGATGTCGACGGTGCTTGGGCCGATGGGGATGCGGATCGGCGCCGTGCTCTCGATGTTCCTCGCCGCCGAGATTCTCTGGGCGCTCTGGCGCATTGGTGTCGGCTGGTTCACTCAGGGGGCGACGGCCGCATCGGTCAGTTCGGTCGCGCTCATCGGCAGCGGCATCTACACGCGTCATGTGTTCGCGTTTGAAGCCACCTCGGTGCTGATACTCGTGGCGATTCTTGGCGCGGTGGTGCTGGCTCGGAGGGAGCACTCCTGATGGTGCCGCTCAATTACTATCTCGTGCTGTCCGGCCTGCTGTTCGCGATTGGCACGGCCGGCGTATTTCTGCGGCGTAACCTGATTACCATCCTGCTCTCGATTGAGATCATGCTGAACGCCGTTAACCTCACGTTCGTGGCCGTCGGGCGATTTCGAGGTTCGGTCGACGGGCAGATCATCACGTTCTTCGTCATGACCGTGGCGGCCGCCGAAGCGGCGGTCGGCCTGGCGCTCATCATCGCGTTGTTCCGGCATCGCGAGACGCTGAGCCCTGACGCCTTTACCGCGCTCAAATGGTAACGGCCGATTCGACTTTGCGCCGGCAGGCCTGACCGATGCTGTCACTGATTCCGCTGTTTCCTCTTCTCGGGTTTGTCGTCAACGCGTGCCTCGGCCGTCGTCTGTCCAAGTCCATCTCGGGCGGCGTCGCCTGCGCCGTGATGATCGCGTCATTCATTGTCTCGGTCGTGCTCGTCTGGCGCGTGATCGGCGCGGCAGCCGCTCCGATCGAATTCACCGCCTTCGAGTGGATGACGTCCGGGAACCTGCGCGTCCCCTTCACCCTGCGGCTCGATCATCTGTCATCGCTGATGATTCTGGTGGTGACCGGCATCGGCTCGCTCATTCACATCTATTCGACCGGCTACATGCACGAGGAGAGCGACAGCGAATACGCGCGCTACTTCTCGTATCTGAACCTGTTCGCGTCGTTCATGCTCGTGCTCGTGCTGGGCGCGAACTTCCCGGTGATGTTCGTCGGCTGGGAAGGCGTCGGCCTTTGCTCATACCTGCTGATCGGGTTCTGGTTCAGGAAGCAGTCGGCGGCCGATGCCGGGAAGAAGGCGTTCATCGTCAACCGGATTGGCGATTTCGGCTTCGTCCTCGGCATGCTGCTGATTTTCGCTACCTTCGGCACGCTCGACTTCCAGCAGGTCGCCGCCGCGGCCGACACGCGAGCCGTCGAGCACGGAGTCGTCGGCATCCTGACGATCGCCACGCTGCTGTTGTTCCTCGGCGCGACCGGCAAGTCGGCGCAGATTCCTCTCTACGTCTGGCTGCCCGATGCGATGGAAGGGCCGACGCCGGTGTCTGCGCTGATCCATGCGGCGACGATGGTGACCGCGGGCGTTTACATGATCGGCCGAAACGCAGTGCTGTTCTCGCACGCGCCGGTCACGATGTCGGTCGTCGCCGGAATTGGCGTCGCCACGGCGCTGATGGCGGGCACCATCGGCCTCGTTCAGAACGACATCAAGCGCGTGCTGGCCTATTCGACCGTGTCCCAGCTGGGATACATGTTCCTCGCGATGGGAGTGGGCGCCTGGGCGGCGGGCATCTTCCACCTTTACACGCACGCGTTTTTCAAGGCGCTCTTGTTCCTTGGATCGGGGGCAGTGATTCATGCGCTCGCAGGCGAGCAGGACCTGCGCAACATGGGCGGGCTGAAACAGTATTTGCCTGTGACCTACTGGACCTTCCTGATCGGCGCGCTCGCGATTGCGGGTGTCCCCTTCCTCTCCGGTTTCTTCAGCAAAGACGAAATCCTGTTCAGGACATTCACGTCTGCGAACCCGTATCATCTGGTCCTCTGGGGCGTCGGTATGGTGACGTCGCTCCTGACCGCCACCTACATGTTCCGCCTCGTGTTCCTCGCGTTTCACGGCGAGCGGCATCAGGCTGCGCCTGCTCCGGCGCATCCCGAGGAAGAGGAGCCGGCGGCACACGCGGCGCATGGTCACACGGCAACCGCGCATCGTGATGCCCACGGTCACGGTCACGCGCCTCATGACGCTCCGCCGTCAATGGCGATCCCGCTGATCGTGCTCGCGATTGGTTCCGTCCTCGCCGGTTACGTTGGCGTGCCGCATGCGCTGGGTGGCTCGAATCGTATCGAGCGGTTCCTGGAGCCGAGCTTCGAGGTCGCTTCGACGACGCAAAGAATCGAAGCGTCCGGCGCGCGGCCCGAGGCCGGAGTGCGAACCGTTGCGGTGCAAGAGACGCACGAGGCCTCGGAAGCGGGCGAAAACACGTCGACCGAATTGATGCTCATGGCGGTGTCGAGCGGGGTTGCGGTGGCCGGCATCTTCATCGCCTGGTATTTCTGGTTGCGAAACCGGCCGGCGGTGGATGCCATCGCGACGCGCATGCACGGGCTTTACACCCTGCTCATGCACAAGTACTACGTCGACGAGCTCTACGATGCGGCCATCGTCCAACCGATCAAGCTGCTGTCAACCGGCGGCTTGTGGAAGGGCGCCGATGCCGGCGTCATTGACGGCGCGGTCAATGGCGTCGGTCAAGCGGTCCGCGCCACCAGCGATGTGCTCCGCCGCGTGCAGACCGGATCGGTCCGGACATATGCGGCGTCGCTCTTCTTTGGCGTCGTGCTGATTCTCGGCTGGTACTTGCTCAAGACCTAGATGATTCTTTCACTGATTGTCTTTCTGCCGCTTGCCGGCGCGTTGCTGGTCCTTCTTGCAGGGGGCAGCGGCGACCGTCCGGATCGCCAAGGGCTGGTGCGCAACATTGCACTGGCCGTGTCGCTTCTGACCTTTGCGGCGACGCTCGTACTCTGGTGGCGGTTCGACCCGGCCAGTGCCGACTATCAATTCGTCGAGCGCCACGCCTGGATGCCCGCGTTCGGCATCCAGTACCTGATTGGCGTCGACGGCATCAGCCTGTTTCTGATCGTTTTGACCGGCTTCCTGACGCCGCTCGCGCTGTTGTCGTCGTGGGACTCGGTACACAAGAACGTGAAGATGTTCGCGTTCTTCCTGCTCGCGCTCGAGAGCTCGATGCTCGGCGTGTTCGTCGCGATCGATCTGTTTCTGTTCTACGTGTTCTGGGACTTCGTCCTGATCCCGATGTATTTCCTGATCGGCATCTGGGGCTACGATCGACGCGTCTACGCGGCGGTCAAGTTCATCCTCTACACGATGGCCGGCAGCGTGCTGATGCTGGTCGCGATTATCGGCCTGGCCTGGGCTTATGCCGGGATGAGCGGCACGCCGAGCTTCAACCTGCTCGATCTGCAGAAGCTGACGTTGTCCTGGCCGATGGAGCGTTGGTTCTTCCTCGCGTTTGCGATCGCGTTCCTGATTAAGGTCCCGTTATTCCCCTTCCACACGTGGCTTCCCGATGCGCACGTGGAAGCGCCGACGGCCGGCTCCGTCATTCTGGCCGGGGTCATGCTGAAGATGGGCACCTATGGACTGGTGCGCTTTGCCTTCCCGCTGTTCCCCTCGGCGGCGATGCACTACGCTCCCTGGATTGCCGCGTTCGCGGTAATCGGGATCATCTACGGCGCGCTGGTCGCGATGGTGCAGCCGGATCTGAAGAAGCTGGTTGCGTATTCGAGCGTCAGCCACCTCGGGTTCGTCGTGCTCGGGCTCTGCGCGATGAACGCGCAGGGGCTGCAGGGATCGATTTACCAGATGCTCAATCACGGCGTCAGCACCGGCGGTCTCTTCATGATTGTCGGGATGCTGTCCGATCGCCGGCACACGCGCCTGATCTCAGAGTTCGGCGGACTGAAGGCGGTCATGCCGCGGTTTGTGGCCGCGTTCCTGTTGGTGACGCTGTCGTCGATCGCGCTTCCCGGGATGAACGGCTTCGTCGGTGAGTTCCTGATCCTGCTGGGCGGCTTCCTCTGGAATCCACGATTCGCCGCGTTCGCTGCCTCCGGCGTGATTCTCTCGGCGGTCTACATGCTGTGGATGTTCCAGCGCGTGAACTACGGCGACGTGACCAACGACAAGAACAAAGGGATGGCCGACCTGGTCCCGCGCGAATGGGCGCTCATGGTCCCGACCATCGCCATGGCCGTCGTGATGGGCATCGTCCCCAACCTGTTCTTGCGGCCAATGGAGCCGTCGGTGAAGAAGACCATCGAGCGGGTCACGGGCCGGAGTTTTGCGAATAACGTGGCGATTCGCGATTCACAGTCGGCAATTCGCAGTGCCGGAGAGGCAGCGAAGCCGCGCAGCGAGTCGCCAATCGCCAGCAGCGAATCGGCGAACATCGAACCAGCGAACCGCGAATCGCGAATCGCGAATCGCGAACAGCCAATCGCGAGAGCGAAGAAGCAATGACTGAGTACGCCGGAGTTTTCCCTGCCGCCATCATCCCGATCGTTATCGTCGCGCTCTCGGCCATTGCGGCGATGCTTGCCGAAGCCTACCGGCAGCGCGACGAGCACATGCCGATTGCCGGGCTCGGTCTCATCGGCCTGGTCGGTGCGGCGATCGCATCCGGATGCCTCTGGAACAGCGATGCGAAAAGCCTCGGGGTGATCCGCTCCGACAACTTCGCGCTGTTCATCAACATCGTCCTCTGCATCGTCGGCGTGCTGACGATGCTGTTTTCGAGTGAGGTGATCGAGCGCGAGCAGATTCCGCCGGGGGAGTACTACTCGCTGACGCTGTTTGCCATCTGCGGCATGATGATGATGGCGGCGGCGACCGATCTGCTCGTCATCTTCATCGCGCTCGAGATCCTGTCGCTCGCGGTCTACGTCCTCACCGGCATCCGCCGGCAGAGCGCGACCGGCGCCGAGGCGGCGTTCAAGTATTTCCTGCTCGGCGCATTTTCGAGCGCGTTCTTCCTGTACGGCGTCGCGTTCGCGTACGCGCTGTCCGGTTCGACGCGTATCGAAGAAATCGGCACTGCGCTCTCGGCTCAAGCCACCGGCACGCCCAGTATCCTGGCACTGCTGACCGTGGGGCTTCTCGCGGTGGGCTTCGCGTTCAAGGTCTCCGCCGTGCCGTTCCATATGTGGACGCCCGACGCGTATGAGGGCGCTCCGACGATTGTGACGGCATTCATGTCCACCGGCGTGAAGGCGGCCGCGTTTGCCGCGTTCGCACGCGTGTTCCTGTCGCCGCTCGAGCCGCTCCAAGGGGAGTGGATCCCCGTACTCGCCGTCATTGCCGGTGTGACCATGATTCTGGGCACCGTCGTCGGCGTGGTGCAGACGAACGTCAAACGGATGCTCGCCTACTCCAGCATTGCGCACGCCGGCTATCTGCTGCTTGGAATCGTGTCTGCCAACAGTGCTGGAAAGGCCGCCATCCTCTTTTATCTGCTTGCCTATGCGGTGACCAACATCGGCGCGCTCGGCATCGTGGCACTCCTCGGCACGGCACAGCACCAGCACGACGAGCTGCGCGACTTTGCCGGACTATGGCGATCGCGGCCGGCGCTTGCCGGACTGATGACGGTGTTCCTCCTGTCACTGGGCGGCATCCCCCCGACCGCGGGGTTCATCGGGAAGTGGTACATCTTCAGCGCCGCCATCCAGGAAGGGCACTACTGGCTCGCCGTGATCGGCGTTCTCACGAGCGTGGTGTCGGTGTTCTTCTACCTGCGGATCGTCGTGATGATGTACATGACCGAAGGACAGGAAACCCCGCGTCCACAGATTGCGGGTATCGCCATGGCCGGCCTCACGCTGGCGGTCGTTGCCGTGTTCTATCTCGGAATTCTTCCGGCGCGCGTGCTCGATCTCGCACTCGATTCGATCTCCACGATCTTTTAATCACCAGCAATCCCTGCGACGGGCCGACGGCTTAACGTCGAAGAGTTGAAGTTTCGAAGAGTCGAAGAATTAGTAATCTGTCCTTCGACGCTTCGACTCAGCTGTCAGCACGTCCACCCGTCACTGTGGATCCCGGCCACCTGGAGCGTGCCCGCATATAATGGCGACTTCCAGACCCCACGGAGCTTGATCGTATGAAAAGACTGCTGGTGATTGTGGCTGTGTCGGCCATGGCTGCATCGATTCCGCTGTCAGGGCAGAACGGAGGCGGGCTCGATGCCCAGACGCTGAAAGGCATCGAGCTGCGGAGCCTTGGTCCGGCGCTGGCGACCGGCCGCATTCAGGACATTGAGATCGATCCGAAGAATCCGAGCGTGTGGTACATCGCGACCGCGTTCGGCGGTCTATGGAAAACAACGAACCGCGGCATCTCGTTCGCTCCCGTTTTCGACGATCAGGGATCATTCACGCTCTGCTGTGTCGTCGTCGATCCCAAGGACTCCAATGTCGTGTGGGTTGGCTCTGGCGAAAACGCCAGCCAGCGCAGTGCGCATTTCGGCGACGGCGTCTACAAATCGACCGATGCGGGAAGAACATGGACCAACGTCGGACTGAAGACGTCCGAGCACATCGGCAAAATCATCATCGACCCACGCAATTCGAACGTCGTGTATGTCGCCTCGCAAGGACCGTTGTGGTCGGCGGGAGGTGAACGCGGACTCTACAAGACCACCGATGGCGGTGCGACGTGGAACGCCGTGTTGACGATCAGTCCGGACACGGGCATCAGCGATGTTGTGTTCGACGTCAAGAACCCGGACGTTCTATACGCGTCCTCGTATCAGCGTCGACGGGCGGTCGGGCAAATGATTGGAGGCGGACCCGAGGGCGGCATCTTCAAATCCACCAATGCCGGAAAGACCTGGACAAAGCTGACCAAGGGCCTGCCACAAGACGACGTCGGGCGAATTGCACTCGGTGTGGATTCGAGAAACCCGAAACGCGTGTATGCGCTCATCAGCGCGAAGGCGCCCAGGGGTCGCGGTGCCTTTGGTGTCGTCACCGAAACGCCACCAGGACCGGTCGTTGATGAAGCCGGCTTCTATCGCTCCGATGACGCGGGTGCAACGTGGGCACGGATCGGGAGGACGGTACCGAATCCGGGGAGAGGCCGCGGAACGGGTGCCACGGGTGCCACGGGTGCCATGGGTGCCACGGGTGCCGAGGGTGCCAGGGGTGCCGGGGGTGCCGAGAGTGCCCAGGGTGCCACGGGTGCCGAGGGTGCCCAGGGTGCCAGGGGTGCGGTGAGTGCGCAGGGCGCTGTCGGCGCGCAGGGCGGCGGCAGTGCGAGAGGGGCGACTTCCGCTCCCGCGGCTGAGGCGACCGGCGATTGGTATCGCGGCGGCGGCGCGGCCTACTACCAGGAGATCTTCGTCGACCCATTTCGACCCGACACGATCTATTCCGTGAACACGAATCTCGACCGGAGCACGGATGGCGGCAAGACGTGGCGGCAGACGAATTGGGAAGAGACCGGCATGCACGTGGATCACCATGTCGTCGAGTTCGATCCCAGCGACAAGAACCACATTCTTATTGGCAATGATGGCGGCCTCTATGAAACCTACGACGAAGGCGCGTCGTTCCGTTTCTTTGCCAGCATTCCGGTGACGCAGTACTACCGTGTGTCGGTCGACAACGCGAAACCTTTTTACAACGTGTGTGGCGGCGCCCAGGACAACTGGTCGGAGTGCGGCCCATCGCGGACGCTGAGCAGCTGGGGAATCCGCACCAGCGACTGGTACGTCGTCGGCGGAGGAGATGGATTTCAAACGAGAAGCGATCCTGAAGATCCAAACATCGTCTACGCGACGTCGCAGGACGGCAACGTTCGACGGCTCGACTTGCGCACCGGACAATCGAAGAGCGTTCGACCATCGCTCGCCGGCGCACAGGCGAGCTCGGATGAGGGCGGAGGGGTGCCTGGAGGAGCCAACCCTCCGGGTGCCGTGGGTGCCGTGGGTGCCGAGGGTGCCAGGGGTGCCGCGGGTGCTGAGGGTGCCATGGGTGCGGAGAGTGCCATGGGTGCGGAGAGTGCCAGGGGTGCCGCGGGTGCTGAGGGTGCCAGGGGTGCGACGGGTGCTGAGAATGTCAGGGGTGCCGCGGGTGCTCAGAGTGCCGCAAGTGCTCAGGGTGCCGCCGGTGTACAAGGTGCGGGACGTGGTGGGCGCGGAGGTGGACGGGGCGGCGCGAACGCGGATCGCGCGAACTGGGATGCGCCGTACATCATCAGTCCACATTCATCTCGCCGGTTGTACTGGGCCAGCAACTACGTGTACCGATCGGACGATCGTGGCGACAGCTGGACGCGTATCAGCCCGGATCTGACGAGGCAACTCAAATGGGAAGAGCTGCCGATCATGGGCAAGGTCTGGTCCACTGATTCGGTTGCGTATCATGAATCGACAACCGCGCTGAGCAACATTGTTTCGCTCGACGAATCGCCATTGATGGAAGGTCTGATCTATGCGGGCACCGACGACGGATTGCTGCAGGTGACCGAGGACGGCGGCAAGAACTGGCGGAAGATCGAGGACTTCCCAGGTGTGCCGAAGTGGACGTACGTGTCAGACATCTTCGCATCGCCACGCGATGCGAATACGGTCTTCGTGGCGCTGAATAACTGGCAACGCGGCGACTACAAGCCGTATCTGGTCAAGAGCACGGACCGAGGCCAGACCTGGAAAAACATCTCGGGCGACTTACCCGATCGCCACGATGTGTGGTCGGTGATCCAGGACCACGTCAACGGCAACCTGCTGTTCGCAGGAACAGAGTTCGGATTGTTCACGAGCGTCGACGGTGGCGCAAGCTGGGTTCAGCTCAAGGGCGGGATGCCGACGATACAAGTGCGTGACATGGCGGTCCAGAAGCGCGAGAACGATCTCGTGCTCGCGACGTTCGGCCGTGGGTTCTACGTGCTCGATGACTACAGTCCCCTTCGCGAGATCACACCTCAAACGCTCGCCGAGGACGCGCGGTTGTTTCCGCTGCGCGATGCGTATTTGTTCAGCCCGATTGGACTGGCGCCGGCGGGCACGGCCGGCATCGGCGCAATGGCGGGGAATTGGACCAGTCCGAACCCACCGTTCGGTGCGGTGCTCACGTACAACGTCAAACAGGCGCTGCCAAACGACGCGAAACTGGTGATTACGATTGCCGACGAAAGCGGCCGTCAAGTGCGCCGCCTCGAGCTTGAGAAGCAGCCAGGCTTGCGGCGGGTTGCATGGAACCTGCGCGCCGACCCACCCCCGCCCGGCACCAATCAGGGTCGCGGATTCGGCGGTGGTGGTTTTGGCGGGCGTGGTGGTCCACCCCAAGTTCCGCTCGTTTCTCCAGGTCGCTATCGCGCAACGCTTGGCAAGCTGGTTGGAGACACCGTAACACCGCTCGGACCACCGCAGTCGTTTACCGTGGTGCAGATCGCCCAGTGAACAGGTTGTAGCGGTGCACGCACCGACGGTTAGCGTCGAAGAATCGAAGAATCGAAGGGAAGAAGTAGACGGACTACTCGACTCAACGTTCACGAGATTGACAGGCTTGGCGGGCCGGGCTGCGCTACGCGCAGCTGAGCGACACGACGATCCGGAAATACAAACGCCTTCCGTCGCATGTGGCGCTTGTATTTCCAGATCGTCATGCCGCTCTAACGGCGGCCGTCGGCCGCCGTCCGGCCCGCGCGGCCGCGAGTTGTTTGGTTGTTGTCTTCGCTTCTTCGAATCTTCGCATCTTCGACGTAATGGCCGTGGGCTCGTTTCAGCGCGACAGTGAATGTCGCTGATGCATACCACATGCTTGACCATAGTCCTTCGGTGATGGGACACTCCCGCCCGGTCCTACCGCCCACGCTTTTCCTGTTTAGAGGTTCGTTCAATGCACACGTTTCGGAGACTTGTTCGCGCTGCACTGGCTTCCATACTTGTTGTGCTCTTCATCACCACGGTGTTTCCTCAAGGCATTCCCCCGGTGGAACAGCCGCGCATGCTCAATCAATCGACGGACCCGCTGCTGAAGCCATTTCGCTTCCGCTCGATCGGCCCCGCGAGCATGGGCGGCCGAATCGACGATATCGCGGTGTCTGAGAGCGATCCCAGCATCATCTACATCGGTTATGCAGTCGGCGGCGTGTTCAAGTCCGAAAACAACGGGACGACGTTCACTCCGGTGTTCGAGACGTATGGCACCGCGTCGATCGGCGATATCGCGATTCATCCGACCAATCCAAACATCGTCTACGTCGGCACCGGCGAGGCGAACAATCGGCAGACCTCCTCGTTCGGCGATGGCATCTACAAGACGACCGACGGCGGTAAGACGTTCACGAACGTTGGGCTCAAGGAGACGCAAAGCATCGCGCGAATCGTCATCGATCCGAAAAATCCCGAGACGGTGTACGTGGCATCGCCGGGACATTTATTCGGCCCGAATCCGGAGCGCGGTGTGTTCAAGACGACCGACGGCGGCAAGACCTGGAACAAGGTGAAGTTCATCGACGATGACACCGGATTCACTGATATCGCGATCGATCCGTCCAACACGAACATCCTCTATGCCGCCAGCTATGAGCGTCGCCGAAGCGGATGTTGCTTCAACGGCGGCGGTCCCGGCAGTGCAGTGTGGAAGACAACGGATGCCGGTAAGACCTGGACCAAGCTGACCGCTACCGGCCTTCCTCCAGGAACATATGGACGGATCGCGCTCGATGTGTCGCGTTCGAATCCGAACGTCGTCTACCTCCAGATTGAGGCGGGACCGACCGGCCTTGAAGCTCCGGCTCGCGGTGCGGATCCGAATGCCAGCACAGAGGCGACACCCCCAGGTGCGGCGGCGGTCACACCGCCGGGAGGGACCGCGCCCGCGACCGGCGCGCGAGGAACCAACCCGCAGCAGCAAGCCGCGCCCGCGGGAGGTGGCGGTGGAGGCTTCGGAGGTGGTGGCGGTCGCGGTGCCTACAACTGGTGCAACAACGCCGGGCCAGGACGGGGGTTTGGCCGCGGCAACGACGCAGGCACTCCGCCACCGCTCGATCCGGCGCGCGGCGGCATATTCCGATCGGACAACAAGGGATCGTCCTGGACGCTCGTCACCAATTGCAATGCGCGTCCGATGTATTTCAGTCAGTTGCGGATCGATCCGTCGAATGACAAAGCCATCTACGTCGCCGGCCTGCCGGTCGCGAAGTCACTCGACGGCGGCAAGACGTTCGCGACCCTCGATGACGCAGGTGGACATGGTGAACCGGGCCACGTCGATCAGCATGCGATCTGGATCGATCCGAAGAATCCGAAGCACCTGATGATCGGCAACGACGGCGGTCTCGATGTCTCCTACGACCAGGGCAAAACATGGGACTACGTCAACACGATGGCCACCGCGTTGGCGTACTGGGTAACGGCCGATATGCGGCACCCGTACTTTGTCTACACCGGACTTCAGGACAACGGCAGCTGGGGCGGTCCAAGCGCGACGCGAACCAGCAACGGCATTCTCAATTCCGATTGGTTCGGTATCGGCGGCGGTGACGGGTTCCAGACTGCCGTCGATCCGACGGACTACAACATCGTCTACACCGAGTCGCAGGACGGCAACACGAATCGGTACGACCTTCGGGGCACCGGGCGATCGGGCAGCATTCGGCCGCGGGGACCCGGCGAGCGAGGGAGAGGGTTTGGTCAGGGTGCCAGGGGGGGCGGGGGTGCCAGGGGAGTCGAGGGTGCTACGGGTGCGCCGGGTGCCGAGGGTGCCAGGGGTGCCGGTGCGCGGGGTGTCGCGGGTGCTGC
>JBPYFA010000447.1:0-6324 GCA_051986585.1 Vicinamibacterales bacterium
TCAAGGGGACAACGCGCGCAGGATCGTGGCCGGTGCGCACGACAAACGCCATGAATGGAAACGACCGCTGCGAAACCGGCTGATAGAATTCCGGACGCACAGACCCGGATGGTCCCCGGTGTCTGACGTCACCGACCACGCCGACGACCGTCATCCATTGATCGTTCTGGCCGGTGCGAATGCGGCGGCCGACCGGATTGCTTGCCGGCCACTCACGATTCGCAAAGGTCTTGTTGACGAGCACGACACGTGCACCATCACGGACATCGCCGGAATTGAAGTCGCGTCCGGCAAGTATCGGAATGCCCATCGCCCCGAAGTAACCTGGCGTGACGGCCTGATAGCCTGCGGACGGCTCCTGACCTGGCAGCGTTGGCCGACCGTCGACCGTGTAGGACGTCGAGAAATCGTCGCCGCCGATCGGCAGCGTGACCGCGGCGCCAGCGGCAACGACGTCCGGCTGCATCCGAATGCGCGCGAGCATTTCGTCGTAGAACGCCGCCTGCTTCTCCTGGGATTGCGCCTTCGCGCCGTTGAGGAACACCGAAAAAGTCAAAAGATTGTGCGTGTTGATCCCGGTGTCGACCCGCTCCAGCGCAGTAAAGCTACGGAGCAGAAGCGTCGCTCCGACGACGAGCACGAGCGCCACCGCGAGCTGCAGCACCACCAGCGCCTCGCGAGTGCGCGCCGATCGCGGCGTAGCCGATGAACGTGTGCCACCGTCATTGAGATCCGCAGTCACGCTGTCGCGTGCGGCGTGCACTGACGGCACCAAACCAAAGAGCAACCCGGTCACAATCGACAGCACCGCGGTGAATGCGAGGACGACGCGGTCGATTCGTGTGTGGCTTATCCGCAGGAGATCCATTGGGCTCAGCGCGACGAGCGCGCGCTGTGCCCACCAGGCGAGCAGGAGACCACACGCGCCGCCGCACAGGGCGAGCACGACGGATTCAATGGCCAGCTGCCGAACGACGCGGCTGCCGCTCGCCCCGAGCGCGCGACGGACCGCCATTTCCTTCCGTC
Source organism: Vicinamibacterales bacterium (assembly GCA_051986585.1). Lineage (GTDB taxonomy): Bacteria > Acidobacteriota > Vicinamibacteria > Vicinamibacterales > 2-12-FULL-66-21 > JALZOC01. Next base: position 1,027 of record JBPYFA010000447.1, read on the forward strand.
GCGCGCTTGCCCGTCCGACCAGCAGTCCCGCCACGTTGGCGCACGCGATGGCCAGAACCAGAATCACCGCGCCAACCAGGATGAGCAGCGGACCTTGGACCAGCCCATAAAACTGCGTGCGAAGAGGCACCAGTGCCAGCCCTCGCGGACCGTCGGTGTCGGGATAGAGCTGCCCGATTCGTGCGGCAACGAGATCCGCCTCGCGCTGTGCCTGTTCGAGTGTGATCCCGTCTTTCACGCGAGCCACCGCTCGAACGTATCCAGACGTTCTGTTTGCCGACAAATCCTGGTCGGCACGGTCCGCTGGCGTTCTCGGAATGTCGTGGATTGCCGCTGGAATCCAGAGTTGCGGCCCGTCAACTCGGATGGTGGCGCCACCGATGGTCGGCCATTCGAAATCCGGCGGCATCACAGCCACCACAGTGCGCGCCGATCCGTTCAGCGTAATCTGTCGCCCCACAATCGTGGGATCGCCACCGAAACGCCGCGTCCACAGCCCGTAGCTGAGCACGACCGCCCGATCATCGGCCGTTCCTGTATGAAATGCCTCGCCCAGCAACGACGGGGCACCAAGGACATCGAAGAAGCTGGATGACACGCTGGAAGCGTTGATGCGTTCCGGTTCTCCACTGCCTGTGAGGTTCAGCGGAATCTGGCTGATCCCTGCGATCGACGTCATCGACGTCAGCTGCTCCCGAACATCCACCAGGCGGCCTGGCGTGAGTGTTTCGCGCGGAAGCGACACGGTGGACGACCAGACGAACACCAGCCGCTCCGGATTGCGATACGGAAGCTGGCGCAGGATGACGCTGTTGATGACACTGAAGATGGCGGTGTTGGCGCCAATGCCGAGGGCGAGCGTCAGGACGGCAACCACGGTGAAGCCTGGTGACTTTCTGAGTCCACGGAGTGCGTAAATCACGTCGTGTTTCACAGCCTCTTCTCCCCAATCAGCATCGGCATCGACCCACGTCAAGCTAAGACGGCGCCGGGGAAGTTCGGTTGGTATGAAATGATGAGCCGCATGCGTCGTCCCTCCACGCGGCTCGACCGGGCGCTGTCGAAGCTGGGAGTAGCGTCGCGTGCAGAGGCCAAGCGGCTGATCGACGACGGTCGCGTGCGAGTGGGTGGACGGATCGTTCGCGATCCCGCAACGCTCGTGGTTCCTGAACAGGGCACGATTACGGTCGACGGAACGATCGCCGCACGCCGTGAATGGCGAACGATCGCTTTTCACAAACCACGCGGCGTGGTCACGACTCGCCGCGATCCTGACGGCCGACCAACGGTATTTGATCTGCTCGATGAGGATGTGCGGTCGCTGGTTGCCGTCGGCCGCCTCGATCTCGCCAGCACCGGGCTGCTGCTTCTCACGACCGACACCCAGCTTGCCAACTATTTGACCGACCCGGCCAATGCGATTGTTCGCCGCTATGTCGTCACGGTTCGCGGCGCACTAAACGAGGGGAACGCGGAGAAGATGACCGAGGGTATCGATGGCCTGCGGGCCCGCTCGGTCGTCGTACGAAAGCGCTCGGCTCGTGAAACGCACCTGATCGTCGAGCTCGTCGAGGGAAAGAACCGCGAGATCCGGAGAATGCTGGAATCGCTCGGGCACCCGGTTACGAAGCTGATGCGGATCGCGTTCGGCGCAGTCGAGCTTGGAACGTTGCAGGCAGGAGAATGGCGGGACGTGAGCCGGCAGGAGATCGCGAAGGGAACGGAGTTCAAAACGAAGGAACGAAGGGAACGGAGACGAACGAAGAACAAAGAATGATCAGGAACGGAGACTGACGAAGGAAGGATTACACCCGGACACTCTAGATGTCAGTCGTCCTCTCGGTTAAATACTCTTCGTTTTCTGACCAAATTTTTCTTCGTTCGTCTCCGTTAGCTCCGTTCCTTCGTTGTGAACTCCGTTTCCTCCGTAACGTGAGCTTCGAGACTCATTCGCTCCTCAAGCTCAGGATCGGATCGATGGTGGTCGCCCGACGAGCCGGCAAATACCCGGCGGCAGTCGCGATCAGCGCGAGCAGGATCGTGGCGCCGGCAAGCGTCGCCGGATCGTTTGCTGCAAGACCGAACAGCTGCGACTGGACCTGTCGCGTCAGCCAGAGCGCGCCGAGCAGACCGCCGGCGATCCCTGCCGCGGCTAACAGGGCCACCTCTTTGAGCACGAGCCACAGGACGCGGCCGCGTTCCGCGCCGAGCGCCATACGAATGCCGATTTCCCGCGTTCGTCTGGTGACGGCGTATGACATGACGCCGTAGAGTCCGATCGCCGCGAGCAGGGTGGCGAGGCCGCCAAAGGCGACCGAGAGCGCCGCCACCATCCGTTCGACGAACAGCGACTCGTCGACCTGGACCTCCATCGTCTTCATGTCGAAAATTGGAAGGTTCGCGTCCAGGCGCTGAACCGCCTGTCGGATCGCAGTTGGCGTGGTCGCGCCACCCGTGTCAGCGCCACGAACGTAAAACGTCAGCTGTGTCAGGCTGTCGTCCTGGGCGTAGGGAAGATAGATGAACCGCGGCGCCCGATCCTTGAGCTCGAGTGACCGCACATCGCGAGCCACACCGACGATTTCGATGTCGGTGGGGTTTCCACGTCCAAACCCGAATCGCTTTCCAATCGGGCTTGTGCCGTTGAAGAAGTACTTCGCCATCGTCTCGTTGATCACCGCGACGCGTGGTGCACCCTTGGCGTCGCGATCGGTGAAGCCGCGGCCGCTGACGAGTGGGATGCCCATCGTTTCGAAGTAGCGTGGCCCGACGCCGTCCACGCTAGGGTTCATGTCTTCCCCTTCTTTAGCCTGATACCCATCGACGCGAACCGTCTGGCTCCAGTCGTTTCCACTCAGGGCACCGACTTCCGACATCGACACGCTGCGCACGCCTGGCACGCCGGTGAGTTCCTGCTGTATCCGCTGATACAGCGACAGCAGCCGGTCTCCGTCGTACCCGCTGAGCGACGGATCGATCGAAAACGCGAAGAGACGGTCGACCTTGAATCCAGGATCGAGCGTCTTCAGGTTGTAAAGGCTGCGCGCGAAGAGACCCGCGCCCGAGAGGAGCAACATCGACAGGCCGACCTGGACGATCACCAGCCCCTTGCGCAGGCGCGCCTGGCGCCCGCCGCCGGCAACGCTGCCGGAGTCCTCTTTCAACGCGCCCGTCACCGATGCGCGCGTCGCCTGGAAGGCCGGCGCTATGCCGAAGATCAACGCGGTCAGGCCGCCAATCCAAATGGCAAACAGTGCGACCCGCCCGTCCGGCTGCGCCGAAAGCGTTCGCGCAGCTGGATCGCCCGGCAGCGCCGCAAGCAGGAGTCCGCCCGTCCACCAGGCGAAGAACGCGCCTGCCACGGTTCCTCCGATCGCAAGCAGCGCACTCTCGACGAGCTGCTGACGAAGAATCCGTCCACGACTCGCGCCGAGCGCCAGCCGCAGCGACATCTCCTTGTAGCGCGCCGTGGTGCGGGCAAGCAAGAGGTTGGCGACATTCGCACACGCAATCAGCAGCACGACGCCAACCATCGACATCAGAACGATGAGCGGCGTCGAGAATTCTCTGCGCAGATCGGAAATTCCCTTCTGTCCAGGAAGCACGTTCAGGTGTTTTGACGTGAACCGCTGCCGGAACGACGCCGACGCGTTTGGAATTTCCTTGATGTCCTGCTCGTTGATCTGCCGGTAGATCACATTCATCGCGGCTTCGGCCTGTGTGCGCGTAACGCCGGGCTTCAGCCGTGCCATGACCGTGAGCCATCGGCTCCGTCGATTATCGAGGTCGTTCCACGTCGGCGTCATTTCCGCCTTCATCATGATCGGAATCATGACATCGGCAGAGCGGCCAACCTGGATGCCGGTGAACCGTCGATCGCTCACCCCGATAACGGAGAGCGGGTGCCCGTTGACGGTAATCGTCTCGCCCAGAATTCTGGGGTCGCCGCCAAATCGCCGCTGCCAGTAGCCATAGCTCAGCACCGCAATCGGGTGGCCGCCGGCCGTCCGATCATCCGCCGCGTTGAAGACGCGTCCGATGGCCGACTGCACTCCAAGCACGTCGAAGTAGTTTCCGCTCACGAGCTCCCCGTTCGCCCGTTCAGATGTGCCGCGCCAGACCGCGGTGATCGCCAGCGGAAACCGCGCCAGCACCCCCGAGAACACCTCGTTGCGATCGCGAAAATCCTTATAGACAGGATACGAGAACGTCATCTCGTTCATGGTCCGGCCTGAGAATGCGCCAGGACCGTCAAGGAGAACCAACCCACCCGGATCGTGAACTGGAAGAGGACGCAGCAGCACCTGATCCAGCAACGAGAAGATCGCGGTGTTTGCACCGATTCCGAGGCCGAGCGTGAGAACGACGATGGCGAGGAACGCCGGCGCCTTGCGAAGACTGCGGATCGCGTATCGGATGTCGCGCGAGATTGGATTCATGGTTTCTCACCCTTGGACGTGCACCGCGTCGACCGGTTTACAAGTACGAAGACATTAGTATACCTGTGAAACAGAAGTACAATGTTCCGTATGAAGGGACTGAGTTGGCTCGCCATCCTCCTGGCGCTCTGCTGCCTCGTGGATGGCTGCAGCAAGAAGGAAACGCCGGGCTCGCAACAGACGGCGTCAGCCCAGCAGCTGCCCGTGGCGTCGATGCCGAAGATCGATCAGCAGAAGATTCTGCAGCACATCAAGGTGCTTTCGTCGGATGAATATGAAGGACGGGCTCCTGGTACGAAGGGCGAAGAGCTGACCGTCAAATACATCCAGGATCAGTTCAAACAGCTGAACTTGAAGCCGGGGAATCCTGACGGGACCTACATCCAGAAAGTACCTCTGGTTGGCATCACAGGCAGCGAAGCCAAATCGCTCACCCTCACCAAAGGCGACAAGAAACAGAGTTTCAAGTGGTCGGACGATGTGGTCGCCTGGACGAAACACGTCAGCGATGGCGCGTCGGTCGACAACTCGGATGTGATCTTTGCTGGCTACGGCGTCGAAGCGCCCGAGTTCAACTGGAACGATTTCAAAGACGTTGACGTGAAGGGGAAAACGATCCTCGTCCTGGTCAACGACCCTGCAGTTCCCGATCCAGCCGATCCCACCAAGCGCGACCCGAAGACGTTTAAGGGCGACGCGATGACGTACTACGGGCGGTGGACGTACAAGTTTGAAGAAGGGGCGCGAAAGGGAGCCAGCGCGATCTTCGTCATCCACGAGACCGGCCCGGCGGGATACCCATTCTCCGTCGTTCAGGGGAACCTGAGCGAGAAGTTCGATCTCGTGACGCCCGACAAGA
>JBPYFA010000448.1:0-16734 GCA_051986585.1 Vicinamibacterales bacterium
CGACAGGTCCGTGTTGAGCCGGGCGTCCAGCCCTCGACCGCCAATCTTGACGCCGAAGGGCTGCACCACACCGCCCGGGCGAGAGAGCGGCAGGGTGTCAACAAGTCGTCCGAGGGCTTGGTCCGCACCGCAGCCACGAGCCGATTGCTCGGCGATCAGGCGCGTGACCACCGGACCGCGATCGACGAGGGAGGCAACCGCCGCGGCCGCCACCGTGCGAATCGCATCCCGGCGCGAGATCCCTGGCGCGCGGCTCACATCATCCCCTGACGTCCGCCATCCGCAGCTGCACCCACGCGTGTCCCATCCACCTATTGTGGCGCACACAGTGAACTGGATTGTCACCTGGCTCGCCGCACTGCACGATTTTCGCAACTGGTTGCGGCTCGGTGGTCTGCCTTCGCCCTCGGGGCTTCGGCGGGACATCGCGCCATAGCGCGCTCGAGTTCACCGCGTGCGGAAGCAGAGGGCTCGCGATCCGGACGTTTTTGTCCGTCATTGGCGCGCAGCCGGCTTCATTTGTCGCGCGCCGAGGATGCTCGCCCCGGTTTTTCCGAGGAGATGCGATGAACCGGTTGACGCCAAGCGTACCTGGTATAGGATGAGCGCGCTCCCTGTCCAGCCGGTTTCGTTTCGGCCAGACGTGGATCTCGTCGACCCCCACCAGAAGCAGAAGGACACAGGTCGGATGCAAGTCAGGAGGGTGCAGTGACACAGTGTGCACGGTGCATCAGAGTCAGTGCGGCAGCGTTCGTCATCTTCATCATGGCCGGGCTGCCAGCGAGGGCTCAGGTCACCACCGGGTCGGTTACCGGAACCGTCAAAGACGCGCAGGGTGGCGTGGTGCCAGGCGCGACCGTGACCCTGAAAAGCGAGACCAAAGGCACCACCCTGACACCGGTGGTCACCGATAGCTCGGGCAACTTCGCGTTACCCGTGACGCCCGTCGACACCTACACCATCGAAATCTCGATGGACTCATTCAAGACTTTTCAACAGTCGAACGTCGGGGTGAGCCCTGGGTCGAGAGTGTCACTCGGCGTGGTCACCCTCGAAGTCGGCGGCACCGCGGAGACCGTTGTCGTCAAGGCCGAGAGCTCGATGATCCAGTCGGCGAGCGGCGAGCGGTCGTTCAGCATCCCGACCGAATCGGTTCAGAACCTGCCGTTTGCGAATCGCGGCTTCACGACGCTGGCATCGCTCGCGCCGGGCGTCACCGGCACCACGGCGCAGGGCACGCAGAACTGCATGTCCACGAACGTCGTCATGGACGGCGTCTCGACGATGGACACAGGGAGCAGCGGCGCGGCAATCTTCAACATCAACACGGAGTCGATCTCCGAGGTGAAGATTCTCAATTCGGGCTACCAGGCGGAATACGGACTGCGCAGCGGCCTGCAGGTCATGGCGGTCACCAAGAGCGGCACCAACCAGTTCCACGGCTCGTTTTACAACGTGCGGCGGAACTCGGACTGGAACGCCAACAGCAAGGCGAACAACGCGAACGGCGTGCCGAAGACCGTGTCGAAGGCGCAGGATATCGGCTTCTCGATCGGCGGTCCCGCCGGCAAGCCGGGCGGCAGCAACAAGCTGTTCTTCTTCTTCGCCGAGGAGTTCAACCCGGCGACTGCGGGCGGCACGCAGCAGACCTTCCGCCTGCCGACCGCGCTGGAACGTAAGGGTGATTTCTCGCAGTCGACCGACAACCTCGGAAATCTGTACCCCTATATCAAGGACCCGCTGCTGAACGGCGCGTGCACGGCGGCGGATCAGACCGCGTGCTTCAAGGCCGACGGCGTCCTCGGGAGGATTCCCCAGGATCGGCTGTATTCGCTTGGCCTGAACATCCTCAACATGTACCCGCTGCCGAACAATCAGAGCACGACGATTGGCACCAACCATCAGTTCATTCAGCCGACCTACGACACGCTGCTGTATCAGCCGGCGCTGCGCCTCGATTACCAGATGACGCCCGGCCTTCGTTTCAGCTTCAAGTACGCCGGCAACAACAACGCGAAGCGCGCCTCGCTCGGCACGCTGCCCGGCTGGAACGACACGATCGTGCCGATCCCGCAGAAGGGCACGGAAGTCGTCACCGTCAACTACAACCTCAGCTCGACGACGTTCCTGGAGGGCACCTACGGGCGCGCGGGCAACCAGCTAGCGGGCTGCGGCGGCCTGTCAATCAACGATGTCTCGGATTCCCGCACGACCGGCCTCGCAAACCTGCCGCTGATCTTCCCGGACGCCAACGTCATCAACCCCGACTACTACGCGTTCGAGATCCTGAACTATCAGAAGCCGCCGTACTGGGACGGAACGCGGATCTTCAAGGTGCCGGCGTTCTCCTGGGGCAATCGCGTGGTGCAAAACACCGCGAGCTCTCCGGGAAGTCCACCCCCGAACGTCATCTACCCCGGCTTCCTCAACATCAACACGACGCAGGACGTCGCGTTCAACATCACGCACGTTCGCGGCCGCCACACGCTGAAGGCCGGCTTCTACAACAATCACAGCCTGAAGCGCGAGAACAACGTCCTCGGCGGCACGAACTTCGGGACGATCAGCTTCTCGCAGGACACCGTCGGCGTGAACCCGTTCGACACATCGTTCGGCTTCGCCAATGCCGCGATCGGCAGCTTCAGCTCGTTCGTTCAGGCGTCGAAGTACGTCGAAGGGACGTTCGTTTATGACAACCGCGAGGCGTACGTCCAGGACAGCTGGAAGGTGAAGTCCAACTGGTCGATGGACTACGGCGTCCGCTTCGTCCACGCGGTGCCGCAGCACGACCAGCTCTTGCAGAGCGGCAATTTCCTGCCGGACAAGTGGGCGGCGACCCAGGCTCCGGCCCTCTATGTGCCGGCGTGCGCCAACGGCGCTGCGACGTGCACTGGTTCGAACCGCGCGGCGATGGACCCGCTCACCGGCCAGATCCTTGGACCGAACACCTCGCTTGCGGTTGGCACGCTCGTGCCTAACTCCGGACAGGAGCGCAACGGTCTGTTCCAGTCGGGCAAGGGGATTGCCGACACGACGTACCTGTTTCCGAAGCTGAACGTCGGACCGCGGTTTGGCACCGCGTGGGATGTGTCCGGCAAGCAGACGTTCGTGGTTCGCGGTTCGCTCGGCCTCTACTTCGACCGGCCGCGCGGCGGCAACGCGCAGGCGCTGGTTGGCAACACGTTCGTCTCGACCCTGCAGACGCTGCGCTACTCCCAGCTCCAGAGCCTGGGTGGCCTGCGCACCCAGTCACCTGCGCAGCTCACCGCCTATGAGTACGACAGCGCGCTGCCGACCTCCACGGAATGGAGCATCGGAACGCAGATGATGGTTCCATGGTCGACGTCGGTGGATGTGGCGTACGTGGGTCATCACAACTACAATGCCGAGCTCACGCAGCCGATCAACGCTGTCGACATCGGCTCAGCGTTCGATCCCACCAAGCAGGATCCGACGAGCGCGCCAAGCGCGACGCCCGGTGCCACGTCGCTGGCGGCGCTGTTTCCAGACCTCGTGCGCGGCTACAAGGGCTACACCGCAATCGCCCTGCGCACCTACGACGGCTGGCGCAAGTACGACGCGATCCAGTTTTCGATCAACCGTCGCTTGACGCACGGGATCGCCTTCGGGTTCAACGATGCGATCACCATCCGGGACATCGCCAAGGTCGCGCCTCGCTACAATCACGACGCGGCCGGCAATCTGGTCGTGCGCTCGGATCAGGGCGCGCTGCAGGGTCTCCTCCAGGATCAGCTCCAGCCGCGCCACCTGATGAAGGCGACCGGGCTCTGGCAGCTGCCGAAGATCAACAGCACGGACGGCATGAAGCGGGCGCTAGGCTTGGTCCTCAATGACTGGCAGCTATCGGGCGTCTGGACGGGCGCGACGGGCACGCCGTACTCCGCCACGTTCAGTTACCAGAACGGCGGCGGCAACGTGAACCTGACCGGTTCGCCGGACTACGCGGCGCGCATCCGCATCGTCGGCAACACCGGCGGCGGGTGCAGCAGCAACCAGTACTCGCAGTTCACAACCGCGGCCTTCCAGGGTCCGCTGGTCGGCAGCGCCGGTCTCGAGTCGTCGAACAACTACCTGATCGGCTGCTTCGCCAGCGCGATCGATCTGTCGCTTCAGCGTGACTTTCGGCTTGGTGGCGCGCGCAGCCTCCAACTACGCGTCGACGCGTTCAACGCGCCGAACAACGCACTCGTGACCGGACGCGTCACCTCGATGACGCTCGCCAGCCCGAGCGATCCGGCGACGATCGTCAACAACCAGTACAACGCCGACGGAACCCTGAACCAGGCGCGCATCAAACCGCAGAACGCAGGATTCGGCGCCGTCAACGCGTGGCAGAACCCGCGCACGGTGCAGGCGTACATCAGGTTCAAGTTCTAGCAAGGACGACGCGAGAACCTGTCAACTCTCCACTCTCAATTCCAAAGCCGAAGGGCTCGGGATTGAGAGTTGGAGGTTGGCACGTGATACGCGATCAGGCATGTGATCGCCGGCGTGAGATCGTTCAGGGCAGATCGGGTGCGGTCTGCTCCGGGGATGTCACTCCCGGAAGCAACTCCATAATTCTCACGTTGCGGAAATGAATCTCGGCCCCCTCCGACTGGAGACCAAGGTAGCCCTTCTTCTGCGACGTGTGGGAAATGCCGTTGACGAACTTGCCGTTGACCGCGAGCTTGATCACGCCATCGATGGCGACAACGGTGTAGGTGTTCCACTCGCCGTGGCCCTTGGCGCGGTTCTCGAGCGCCATGCTGCGCACACCGCGTGGGTTGTCTGGCGTGAATGTCATGCCGTTGACGGGAATGAACTCGCCGTGGACGTAAGCGATCGGTGGTGGCGGCTGGCCCTCGCGTGTATTGAGCCTCACCCAGTCGAGATCGAGAATCTGGATCTCGACACCTTTCGTAAGGCCGCGCGAATTGAGCTCCGCGTTGGTCCACACGTAGAGCCCGGAATTTCCTCCAGGCTCGAGGTGCATCCAGTCCACTTGCATCACGAAGTTCTCGTAATGCCGGTCGGTGCGGAGGATGGTGTTGGGATGCCCGGAGCAGATCACCATGCCGTCGCGGACCGACCATGTCTTTTCGGCGCCCGGCGCGACCACCCAGCCGCTCAGGTCTTTACCGTTGAACATCGGCCGGAATGCCGGCGTGTCGGCCTCGGGAGCACGCTGCGCCGACGCGTGGGCGTCGCCGGCGACGATGGCTGCGGTGACGCAGGCCGACGTCTGGAGGAAGTCGCGGCGTGATGCTTTGCGTAGCTGGGAGTCGAACTCACGTTGGCGGTGATTCAACATCAGGCTCTCCGTTGCACGCGAGGTGCTGAGTAAACGCTGGTCCGACGCGGGCCGAATTGGCAGAACGGATGATATCCCGCAGCAGGCTGCGGAAAGGGAAGAGATGACCAGGAGATCCACGGCACGGCCCCGCGCATTTGTTCTCGCCCTCGCGCTCTCCGCGGCGGGGCTGGTGGTTCTGGCGCAAACGCCGGCACCAACCGCGCAGCCTCCGGCAGGGCAGGGCGGTCAAGCGCCCACCCCTAGCGCGCCAGCCGAACCGGGAACGCCGGGACAAGGCGGTGGCGAGGGCAGACGAGGCCGTGGTCAGGACCTCACCGGCATCGACTTCACCAAGCAGCCGTCCATCCAGGCCAAGACGCCCGAAGAGGAGTTGAAGCAGTTCATCCTGCAACCCGGCTATCGTCTCGAGCTCGTCATGTCCGATCCCCTCATTCAGGAGCCGACGGCGATCGCCTTCGACGGCAATGGGCGCATGTTCGTCGTCGAGGATCGCAGCTACATGCTCGATATCGATATGACGGGCCAGCTCGATCCGATCAGCCGGATCTCGCTGCACGTCGACACCGACAACGACGGCGTCTACGACAAGCACACCGTTTTCGTCGACCACCTCGTGTTTCCGCGCTTCGTTCTGCCGTTCGGTCCAAACGCGATCCTGACCAAGGAATCGAACGCGCAGGAGGTGTGGAAGTACACCGACACCAACGGTGACGGCGTTGCCGACAAGAAGGAGTTGTTCGACACCGGATACGGACGCCTCGCGAACATCGAGGGGCAGGAGGCGTTCCTGACGTGGGGCCTCGACAACTGGATGTACAGCACCTACAACGCGTTCCGCGCGCGTTGGACACCACATGGCGTGGTGAAGGAGCCGACCGGCAACAACCGCGGCGAGTGGGGCGTCACGCAAGACAACGACGGCAAGATGTGGTTCGAGAGCGGCGCGCCCGGCGTGCCCGTGAGCTTCCAGTTCCCGATCGTCTACGGGAACTTCAACGTGCCCGACGAGCTCGAGCAGGACTTCCGGATTCCCTGGGGTGCACCGGTGCGTGTGGCCGACATGCAGGGCGGCTTGAACGCCACGCGTATGCCCGATGGCTCGCTGAAAGGTGTCACCGGGAGCGCCGGCAACGACATCTATCGGGGGCACCGTCTGCCGAAGGATCTCGTGGGCGACTATCTCTATGGCGAGCCGGTCGGCCGCATCGTCCGCCGGATACATGCGGAGAAGAGGGAAGGCCTCACCTACCTGCACAACGTCTATCCGAACAACGAGTTCATCAAGTCGCTCGACCCGTTGTTCCGTCCCGTCGATGTCACGACTGCCCCCGACGGCACCGTGTACATCACGGACATGTATCACGGCATCATCCAGGTCGGGAACTTCGCCGGACCAGGCACCTACCTGCGCGCGCGCATCCAGCAGTACGACTTGGACAAGATCATTCACAAGGGGCGCATCTGGCGGCTCGTGTACGACGGCGTGAAGCGTGACAGGTCCGACGCGCTGCGGCGCGACCGCATCGCGCCTCGCATGAACAACGAGACGCCGGCGCAGCTCGTCACGCACTTCACGCATCCGAACGGTTGGTGGCGGGACACCGCGCAGCAGCTGCTCGTGCTCAAGCAGGACAAGTCGGTGGTGCCGCAGCTTGTCACCATGACCACGAGCTCGCCGAATCTGCTCGCGCGCTTCCACGCGATGTGGACACTCGAGGGCCTCGGTGCGCTCAAACCGGCGCTGGTCCGTCGGCTGATGGAGGATCCCGAGCCGCGGATGCGCATCCAGGCGATCCGCGCAAGCGAGACGCTCTACAAGGCCGGCGATCGCTCGTTCGCGGCCGACTACGCAACGCTCACCAAAGACGCCGACGTGGACGTTGTCATCCAGGCGATGCTGACGATCAATCGTTGGAACGTCGCCGACGCCGCCGCCACGACCAAGGGAGTCATGGAGAGCAATCCGGCGAAGGGGGTGCAGCTGGTCGGCACGACGATGCTGACGGCGGCGGCGAATGCTGCGAACAACGATCGCGGCCGCGCCAACTTGAGTCCGGAACAGCGGGACCAGCTGGATCGCGGCGGTCGGATCTACAACGAGCTGTGCTTCGCGTGCCATGGCCCCGATGCGCTCGGCACACCGACCGCAGAACCGGGCGTGACGCAGGCCCCGCCGCTCGCCGGTTCGGCGCGCGTCAACGCCCATCGCGACTACATCATCAAGGTCGTCCTGAACGGGCTGGTGGGTCCGCTCGACGGCAAGACGTTCCCGAACGCGATGGTCGCGATGAACAACAACGACGACGAGTGGGTGGCAGCAGTCACGTCTTACGTGCGTAACAGGTTTGGCAACAGCGGCGGATTCGTCACGCCGGCGGATGTCGCGCGGGTGCGGGCCGCGAACGCCGCGCGCAAAACGTCGTGGACGCTGCCGGAGCTCACCGCGACCCTTCCCCGGCCTCTGGACACGGAGGGTTGGAAGGCGACATCCAGCCAGAATGCTGACGCGGCAGTCGGCGCGCTTCGTTTGACCGGATGGAATGCCGGACAGCCGCAGCAGGCTGGCCAGTGGTTCCAGATCGAACTGCCGAAGGCAGAGATGGTGACCGAGATTCAGTTCCAGTCACCGGCGCCAGGCGGACGCGGCGGTGGCGGGAATGCCGTCGCCGTGAGCGCAGGGGGCGCGCCGGTGGTGGCACCGGGAGGTTTCCCCCGCGGCTACAAGGTGGAGGTCTCGCAGGATGGCGCCTCGTGGACGGCCGCGGCAGAAGGTGCCGGGAACGGTCCGACGACGATCAGCACGTTCACACCGGTCTCAGCGAAGTTCGTCCGGATCACCCTGACGGCGAACGCGGACGATGCGCCAGCGTGGTCAGTGCAGAATCTCAGGATCTTCTCGGTGACGCCAACGGACGCGCGAACGCAGGCGCCAGGCAAGGATTGATCACGCAGTGATGTCACAGACCATTTCCGACTACCAATTAACGGCGGTTGCCCTTGCCGCGTCGCTCCTCGCGAGTGTCGGGCTCGTGCAACGTGGCGGCGGCGCTCAGCAGGCGGCGCCTGCTGAGAAGCCGGAATGCACGTTCACGAGACAGAACGACGTGGCGACGCCGATGCGCGACGGCACGATCCTGCGGTCGAACGTCCTGACGCCTGATGGCGACGGTCCGTATCCCATCCTGATGATCAGGACGCCGTACAGCAAGGAGAACCCGTTCGCCGGCGCCTACAACTCGATGGACACCTGGGCCGGCCGCTGCTACATCGTCGTGTCCCAGGACGTGCGCGGCCAGTACAAGTCGGACGGCATCTTCTATCCGTTCCGGTCGGAGGCGACCGACGGTTACGACGCGATCGAGTGGGCGGCCAAGCTCCCGAAGTCGAGTGGCAAGGTCGGGATGTACGGCTTCTCGTATCCGGGTGCAACGCAGTGGCTGCCCGCGACGCTTCGTCCGCCGCACCTCACCGCCATCATCCCTGCAATGACGTCGTCGGACTATCGCGAGGGATGGACTTACGAGGGCGGCGCGTTGTATCAGGCCTTCGCGCAGTACTGGCCGATGAACAGCATCGCGAATAGCGCGGTGCGTCATCTGCCGGATGGGGCCAAGCTGGACGAGGAGTTGAACGCGGCGCAGAAGGCGTACGCCGACAAGTGGAAGTGGTTCCTGCCGCTCCAACAATATCCTCCTTTGCGCCCCGAGGATTCGCGCGTCGCACCCTACCACTTTGACTGGTTGAAACATCCTGCAGACGACAGCTATTGGCAGCCGTGGAGCATTCGTCGTCACTGGTCCGATATCACGGTGCCGGCGATCAGCTTCGACGGGTGGTACGACATCTTTCTCGACGGCGCGATCGAGAACTTCGTCGGCATGCGCAAGAACGGCGGGTCCAAGAGTGCTCGCGACGGACAGCGGCTCGTGATCGGGCCGTGGCAGCATCTCGGGTGGCAGCAGAAGGTCGGGGACATCGACTTCGGTCCCGAAGCGGTCAACTCGATGCCCGAGCTGATGAAGCGCTGGTACGACTACTGGCTGAAAGGCGTTCCGAACGGCGTCGATACGGAGCCGAAGGTCAAGCTGTTCGTGATGGGCGCCAACAAGTGGCGCTCAGCAGACGAGTGGCCGATCCCGGGGACCGAGTTCCGCAAGTACTACCTGCACAGCAAGGGCGCGGCGAATACCGCCGGCGGAGATGGCACGCTCGACACCACGATGCCGGCCGGCGGACCTCCGGACAAGTACAGCTACGACCCGAAGGATCCCGTGCCGAGCATCGGAGGGCGCTTCCAGCAGGTCGTCCCACCTGGTCCGAGAGATCAGCGGCCGGTCCTGGATCGCAAGGACGTCCTCGTCTACACGACCCCGGCGCTGACGACGGACGTCGAAGTCACCGGGCCGATTTCCGTCACTCTTTTTGCCGCATCGTCGGCGACCGATACCGACTTTACGGCGAAGCTCGATGACGTCTACCCGGACGGCACGTCGATGCTGATCTCTCATGGGATTCAGCGCGCGCGCTACCGTGAATCGCAGGCGAAGGAGAGGCTGCTCAAGCCGGGGCAGGTCGACAAGTACACAATCAAGGTGTGGCCGACGAGCAACCTGTTCAAGGCCGGCCACCAGATCCGCCTCGAGATCTCGAGCAGCAACTTCCCGATGTTCGATCGCAATCCGAATACTGGGCATCCGTTCGGTCAGGACGCTGAGCTGAAAGTTGCCGATCAGACGATCTTCCACGACAAAAATCGCCCGTCGATGATTACGCTGCCGATCGTCGCGGCGCCGCTGCGCTAGAGGCCTTGACCGAGGAGGGTCTGAGTTTTGAGTCAAGTTTTCGGTCAAGGCCGTCCGCGCGTCAGCGCGGCGTTATCAAGCTTATCGCCTAGCGAGGCGCAGCCTCGATGGTCTGAGGCGCAGCCTCGCTAGGAATGGTGGTTTGCGACCCGGTCGTCCGGGTGTGACCTGGCCGATCAGACAAGGAGGTCAATCAGAACGTTCGCGCGAATCCAGGAAACGTTGACTGCCAGTTAGAGGAGGTCATCATGCCCAGGGCCAGGCACTGTCTCGGGATCCTCGCAATCGGCGCCCTTCTCTGCGCGATGCCGCGTGCGGCGGCAGCGCAGGCTAACACCGCCACGGTGTTTGGTTCCGTGAAGGACGCGCAGGGAGGAGTCGTTCCCGGTGCGACGGTCACGCTCATCAGCGACACGCAAGGTACCAAGTCGGCGCCGGCGCTCACCAATGAGACCGGCGACTTCGTCTTCCCCAACATCCCGGCCGACACCTACACCGTCCAGGTCGAAATGCCTTCATTCAAGACGCTGAAGCACTCGGGCGTGTTCGTCAGCGCGGGTTCGCGTGTGGCGGTCGGGACGTTGACCATCGAAGTGGGAGGCGCGACCGAAGCCGTTCAGGTTAAGGCTGAAGCGCCCATCATCCAGTCGGCGAGCGGCGAGCGATCGTTCGTCCTCGAACCGACGACCTACGACAACATCCCCTTCGTCAACGGTCAGCGGAACTACGCGAGCCTGGCGACGTTCGCTCCCGGGATGGTCGGCACCAGCCGCCAGGGCAGCAACGGCCAGAACACGTACGTGATGGACGGCGTGTTGACGATGGACACGGGCAGCAATGGGCAGCTCCTCCAGATGAATCCGGAGTCGATTGCCGAGGTCAAGATCCTGACGTCGAACTACCAGGCGGAATACGGCCGCTCGACCGGCGTCCAGATCGCGACCATCAGCAAAAGCGGCACGAACCAGTTCCGCGGCAGCGTGTACGAGATCTATCGCAACAACCAGTGGAACTGGGAGAACGGGAAGACATGGGCGAACGTGAAGAACGGTGACGCCGCGCCGTCGATCAGCAAACAGCACGATCGGGGGTACACGATTGGCGGGCCGGTCGGGAAGCCGGGCGGCCAGAACAAGCTGTTCTTCTTCTACTCGCACGAGTACCGGCCGCGGACGGCAGGCGGCAACATCGTGCAATTCCGAGTTCCCACACAACTCGAACGTGCGGGCGACTTCTCGCAGTCCCGGGACAACAACGGAAACTTGATCAACGCGCTGTACGACGCGTCGACCGGGCTCCCGAAAAGTCAGTGCGTGCAGGGCGGCGCCACGGCCGCCTGCTTCCAAGATGGTGGAGTGCTGGGCAAGATCCCGGCGAACCGGCTGTATCCGATCGGGCTGAACATCCTGAACATGTGGCCGATTCAATCAAACATCACCCAGGCGACTGGCAAGAGCTACAACTACGAGACGACCTCGCCGGTCGTCAAGAGCCTCACGTCGCAGCCGGCGTTCAGGATGGATTATCAGGCATCGCAGAAGCTGCGGGTGAGCGGCAAGGGGCAGTTCCAGATCGGCAACTCTGACGTCGTCCCCGGATCGATTCCCGGGTTCAACGACGTACGGAACCCGGTTCCGTACATCTACGCGTGGGCGACGACGGCGACCTACGCGATCAGCAACACGACGTTCTTCGAGGGCACCTACGGCCTGTCGCAGAATCAGCTCGGATCGCCAGGGGTGACGCCGTATTACAACAAGAACAACATCGGCCTCGGCGCGATTCCGACCCTCTACCCGGACTCAGGGAAATTCGATCCGTCGTACTACGAAGTGGAAATTCTGACGAAGTACGGTGCGCCGTTCTTCGTCGATGGCGTGTCGCTGTTGCCGCCGACGATGGCATGGGGCAGCAACATCACGCCCGCGCCGCCGAGCCTCGGCTATCCAAGCTTCCTGAATATCAACCGAACCCACAGCGTGCTCGGAAGCCTGACCAAGGTCGTTGGCCGTCACACCATGAAGGCCGGATTCAACTACGAGCACAGCTACAAGGCAGAAAACCTGAACACCGGCCAGGCACCCTCAACCCAGGGGGACCTCAACTTCGGAAGAGACACGACGAATCCCCTTGATACGGGTTTCGGCTATGCGAATGCCGCGCTCGGCATTTTCAGCACCTACGCTCAGCAGAACATCCTGGTTGAAGGCATCTTCTTGCACAACACGCACGAAGGCTACCTGCAGGACAACTGGAAGGTGAACAACCGCCTCACGCTGGACTACGGCCTGAGGTTGACGCACCTGCAGCCCCAGTACGACTCGCTGCTTCACTCGTCGAACTTCTTCCCGAACGAGTGGTCCCTGGCCAACGCACCGCAGCTCTACGTGCCAGGATGTTCAGTGCCCCTGACCAACGGGTGCGTCGGGACGAACGCACGAAACGCCGTCGATCCGACGACGGGACAGATCGTAACGATTCCCGGCGGCAGCAGCGTTGCCGCCATTGGCACACTCGTTCCTAATACTGGGGTGATAACGAACGGGATTCACCAGGCCGGTCACGGCATCGCCAAGGAGAATACCGTGTGGCCGAAGCTGGGATGGGCGCCGCGATTCGGAGCCGCGTACGACCTCACGGGCACACAGAGCATGGTGCTCCGCGGCGGTATCGGGCTCTTCATCGACCGTCCGGCTCTCAACTCGTTCGAGTCGAACGCCGGTAATATCCCTGCGTCGTTCAATTCGACCGTGCGCTATGGGACGCTGCAGACCCTGAACAGCGGCTTCACCACGCAGGGTGCGCCGATCATGGCGATCATTCAGTATGATTCGCCGCTTTCCAAGTCACTCCAGTGGAACGCCGGCATACAGATGGCGCTGCCGTGGACGTCGTCGCTCGATATCTCCCTCATCGGGCAGCATGGCTTCGACATCTACAGCGGTCCGTCCACCAACGTCGGCCAGGGCATCGACCTCAATGCCCCGGACATCGGCGCTGCATTCCTCCCGCAGAATCAGGATCCAACGCTCCCCGCCAGCTCGGTGGCGGGCGCGAACGCATTCTCCACAGACCTTCTGCGGCCTTTCCGTGGTCTTGGCCCCATCTTCCTGAACGCGCCGAACAGGTGGACCGATTCGGAGCTGCTCTCGACGGCATTCACGCATCGATTCTCGAAGGGGTTCTCGGCCCAGCTGAATTACACCTACGGGATTCGCTACGTCGGCACGTCGCTCGGGAATAGCCCCGATTCCGGGAACGCGATTCAGGGCCGGTTGCAGCACAACCCGGACGGAACTTACAGTCTGCGAGCGGACCAGAAACAGTACGAAGACCTGATGGGCAAGAACCTCGGGCTCGCGAAGCACGTCGTCAAAGGCAACTTCGTGTGGGCGCTTCCGACAATGAAGACGGACAGCGGCGGGATGAAGGCCGTTGCTCTGGTGGTGAACGACTGGCAGCTTTCCGGCGTCGTGACCGCCGGATCGGGCGCGCGCTTCACCCCGACGTTCAGTTACAACAGCAACGGGGCCTCAGTGAACCTCACCGGCAGTCCCACCTATCCGGCGCGCATCGTCATCACTGGTGATCCGGGCTCAGGGTGCTCGGGCGATCAGTACCGCCAGTTCAACACGGGCGCCTTCACTGGACCGCAGCCGGGAAGCCTGGGACTCGAGTCCGGGGTCAACTACATGGTGGGGTGTCCGGATCACACCGTGGATCTTGCCCTTCAGCGGACGTTCAAGGCTGGTGGTGCGAGGCGGCTCATCTTCCGGCTCGATGCATTCAACGCCTTCAACGCCGTTGTCTTCAACGCGCGGCAGACCACGCTCCAACTCAACAGCCCTACCGACCTGACGATCCGCAATCCGCAGTTCGTCGCGAAGGCAGGGGATACGACGCTGGCGCCCGGCACCGACGGGACCGTGCTGAATCCGAACCGGCTCACCCCGTCGACCGCGGGATTTGGTGCGGTCACGGGCGCGCAGCCGATGCGGAGCTTTCAGCTGAACGTGCGATTCGCGTTTTGAAGACGCCTACTTCCGCCCTCCGGGCGTGAAGAGCTGAAGCGACTGGATCGACCAGACCGGGGCGTTCTCTTCCGTCCCGGTCTGGGTGATCCGGACGAACTTCGCGTCCACGGGCTCGAACGATACGGTGGTCGTCGCAGCGGATTCACCTTGAATGCCGGTACCGCTCGACGGAATCGCGTGCACGTCGTGCCACGCATCCTTGCCCTCGGCGATGGTTTTCCACGTCTTCCCATCGGCTGACACTTCCACTTTGTAGGCGCGGGGATACCCATAATTCGGAGCCGGTCGCGGTGCTGCGGCCGCCGCTGCCGCGCCACCGCTTCCGCCCCGCGTCCCGCCGGGAGGCGCGTCGGCATTCAGAATGCGTCCGCGGCTGATCTCGTACGCGCCGGCAGGCGATTCGAACTGCAGCTCAGTGAGGAGAGTCGGCTTCGGCAACTCGACCTGGAACCACATGCCCGCCTGCTGTGGCGTGCCGCTGTTCCACGACTGGAGGCTCAACGCGCGACTCGCGGCGCCACTGTTGTGGCTCGCCGTCAGCGTCCAGCCCTCTTTGACCAAGGCCGTGGGCAGCGCGGCGTTCAGCTCAGCGACGTTCCATGGTGTCTTACGATCGCGCGTCTCGGCGCGAACGCGCTTGACGTCGGCTGGTGTGACGAAGCCTCCCGAGTTGCCAAAATTCTGGCGAACGTAGGAGGCGACCGACGCCACCCACTCGTCGTCATTAGTTCCCATCGGGACCATGACCTGCGAATACTCACGGCCTCCGACCGGTCCGGTCAGGCCGTGCAGCACAGCATTGATGATGTAGTCGCGATGACTGTTGACGCGCGGCGAGCCCGCGAGCGGCGGGGCAACCGTCGTCTTCTGCTCGAGCAACGGCACACCCATGCCATCGGGTGCGTGACAGCTGATGCAGACGTTGTTGTAGACCTCGCCACCGCGCGTGAGCAGCGCCTGCTGCTCGGACGATAGCGGGATGCCGCCGCGCCCTCTGCCCGCGTTCGCCGCGGCGTTCAAAAATGTCGTCGCGACGATTTGCACCCCGCGTGCCTTGTTCGCGTCCATCGTCGCCTTCAGCGTCTCTGAGGCCCCCTCCACCTTCCATCGATTCAGCGTCAGCATCGCCTGGATGACGACGTCCACGCTCGGGTCCTTCGTCAACGCCTTGTAGTCCGCGGCAAACGATCGGTCACCCGCTTTGTAGAGGGTCTCGCTCGCACGAATCGCCTGGATGCGCATGCGCGGTTCCGGATCCTCCATCAGCCTCCGTGCCAGCGAGGAATCCAACGCTCCGAGTCCTTCCAGAGTCCAAAGCGCATGGAAGCGTCCCAGCAGGTTTGGCGACGAGGCGGCAAGCTTTTCGAGCGCCGGCACGACTGACTTGTCCTGCTTCAGAACGAGCAACTGCTGCGCGGTGTCGCGCCACCAGCCATTCGGGTGGGTGAGGTGAGTCACCAGCTGCGCCGCGCTCTCGTTGTTCATCTGCGGCATCGTCTTGTCGCGAGCGATGCCGTCGTGCACGAGCCGCCAGATCCGGCCGTAGTGCACGACCTTGTCGAGGTCGTACTGCTCGATCCGCGCGCGAATATACGTGCCGGGTCCGGACCACTGCCGCTCCTGCACGATGCCGTGGTACATGTCGACAATGTAGAGCGTGCCGTCCGGCGCGATCTTCTGATCGACCGGCCGGAAGTACGGATCGGTGGACTTGATGAACTCGTCACCAGGCGTGGTGGTGTGGACGTAGGTCAGGCCTTCCTTGTTCTCGGCGTACATGCATCGGACCATCCGCGCGACCGGCTCGCCGTAACAGTACTTGCCGTAGAGATCCTTCGGCAGGCGATCGCCACGGATGATCACGCCACCGGCGCCTGCAGTCGTCTGCTTTGACGATCCTTCTGGCATCCGTACGATGCCCATGCCGCCCTGCATGTCTGCCACCTTGACCGCGGCGCCCCAGGGTACGCGGGCGTCGGGATCGAGCCCATCAGGGATGGTGATGTTCCCGTAGACAATCGGGAACTGCCAGTATGCGGGGATGCCGTTCGAGCCTTCGAGATACCACTGCTTCCCGTCGTCGTCCTGGGTCAGGCCCCACTCAGAGCCCATCGTGCTGCCCGAGGTCTCCTTGACGAGGCCGCTCGGGGTCCAACGCGAGCGGAAGGTATTGAAGGTTGTGTAGAGCCAGTTGTCGAGCGTCCAGGTCATGGAGCTCTCTTCCTGCTCGACGTTGTCGATCCGGCCGTAGCCGGTGCCGAACAGCTCCTTCTTGTCGGCGACGCCGTCGCCGTTGGTGTCGGTGTACTTCCAGACCTCTTGGGCGTTCGATTCCTTTGTCAGGATCGTGTTCGGTCCGTAGGGCGTGACGAATCGCGGGAACACCATGTGGTCGACGAAGATCGTGTGCTTGTCGTACACGCCGTCGTTGTTGGTGTCGGTCCAGAGTGAAATTCGACCCACCGGGTCGAGCTCGCCGTTGGCCTCTTTGTCGGCCATGTAGCCGGGGTTCTCGAGGACGAACATGCGGCCGTTCCCGTCGAACATGATCGCGGTCGGATCAGTGATCTCGGGGTCGGCG
>JBPYFA010000449.1:0-9485 GCA_051986585.1 Vicinamibacterales bacterium
GCAGCGGCTGAAGGAGGACGGCGTTCACGACCGTGAAGATCGCCGTGTTGGCGCCGATGCCAAGCGCCAGCGCGGCGAGCGCGATTGCGGTGAAGCCGATGTTCCGCCGCATCGTGCGCAAGGCGTATCGAAGATCGCTGACGAGCGTTTCCATTTGGGAGGTAGACGACACAGGGTGCGTTTGGTTCCCTCGACTGGGATGCAGATGCTCGATAGCTCTGCCTCACTCGCGCCGCGACCCGCTAAAACCTATGGTATAGCGTTGCCGCGCAATCGAACTGCGCCCGGCTCGAGTAGCTTCCTTCGCCAGCACCATGGATATCGTCAGCTTTGAGTTTTCGCAGCACCACCTGGACGCTGCGCGCTGCATGCACAACGCTGCCAGTCACCGTCTGCGGCTCCAGGCGCCCCGAGAAATCCTGGTCACCGTCCGGAAAGTGCGTCTTGAAGCGTAGCGTTTTGGTACCGGCGTCGTAGGAAGCGTCGTGAATCCGCGACGTGGGGGAATCCACTTCGAGGACCGGATACAGCAGCTCGCCAAAGAGCCCCTTCGAGTCTTGCCACAGGTGCAGCTCGTACGAAAAATCCCGATCGCGAAACGCGCCAACAAACCGCGGCTTGGGGTTGTCGGGCGGAAACGACTGGAGAATGCGAGTATTCCACACCCACGGCGCACCATCGGTGCGGTCGGCGGGCACACAAGCCAACGGCTCGCTCGTTTGCGCGGATGTTCTCATCGAAGCAAACGCCATTGATAGGCCCAGCACGACGATCAGCACCCAGCGATTGCGGTATATCGTCACCAATCCGACGCGCCTCAACCACTCCACCATTCTTTCGGATTCCTCGCGCTCTGAAACGGCCGGCAGCCGAATCGTGTTTGCGGCGACCCGCACGGCGGGCCACTAAACCGGATTGTAGCGCTGGGCGGCCGCGGCCCGGCCCGACGTGACCTCTGCGTGAGCCAGCTCGCCAATCGTTTGCGCCTTACTAGGGGAATACGGATGGAGGTCGCGCATGAAATCGTGTGAAGAAGGATCGACGACGACTATTGCGAAGCGCAGAATCATCGGTCCCCTTTATTGCGTCGTCACCGCGGCTTTGCTTGTCGCGATCGCGGGATCGTTCCAGTGCTGGCAATCTCAAAGCGTGGGGCATCATCCGACCGAGACCCTCCACGATGTCTGCCTCGGAATCTGGATGGTGTCGGGCGCACTGCTGGCATTGTCCCAGATGATTTTTATCGGTTGGGCACTGCGGATTGAAGACAGTGCGGTCCCGAGCACGGACTTGCCACCCGGCAGTGCCATTCCCAAAGTCCACGCCAGCATCACGAAGGTGGTCATACTGGTGACGGGATTCGCCATCCTGTCGATCATTGCAATTGTGATTTTTGCTCTGTCATCAATGCCTTCGTAGTGTCTTGTCCGCGTGGTTCGCGACATTTTTCCCGGTGGAAAGGTGGCGCTGCCCGACGCGCCGCCGCGGTGGCTGGCGCGTGCGCGACAAGGCAATGCGGCTCGTGCCTCGTCGATCGATCGTGGCAGCCATGCCGTTCGACCGCTCGAAGCATTGCAGGCCGTCGAACGCGCGTCCCTTTGTTACGGCTGCTGCTAGTGTCGACCTATGAATCACCACTCGAAGCTTCGGCCATCGTGTCGATCACTACGGCCGCTTGTTCCGAACGAAGGTGCATGACGGATTCCGGCGCGACGCTGTTGTCGCCGCTGTATGTGAAATAGTACAGGTCGCCTTTCTTTTCCTGTCGCACTCGCGAGCAGAACTCGGTACGGCACACAAAATCCTGACGCCGGCTCACGAGGGCGCAAAAGGGTGTTTGGAAGCCAGCCGGAACGAGTGTCTTCACCGATCCCTGTGCCCAGGCCAACAGCGTTCCATCGAATCGGACCGTAGACAACTTCATATTGATCTCAGCCTCGGCACTTAGGGTGACGCGACCGTTCGAGGCAGCGAAGTCGACCACCATGGCGATAGCGTCTACCTGTCCGGTCGTATTCAGTATCGTCGTCCGGCCATGCGTAGCCGCCACGCGCACCGGACCCTTCAGGTCACGAACCTGGACGGATGCGTACGAGGCGTGGATCACGACGCCTGCATCGGCCGGTGCATCCACAAGAAGGTGACCACGACCCATGCGCGTCGGCTCAGCACTGAGAAGATGGGGACCGGTCAGTGACACCGTTTCGCCTGCCCGAACCATCGAACGCTCGTGAAGGCGTTGGCGAGCCTCATCTTCCGTGTCGCCTTCACCGTGAGCGCAAAAACGCAAGGACCAATCAGCCCTCGCGGTGCCGGCTACTACAACACAGTTTGCTGGATCAGCCATGATCGTCAGGGCAGGGACATCGGCCGGCGAGAGACGAAGTTCGTCCAATCGGGTGAGCAGATACGGGGGCCCTTCATTACCAGCCACCAGGCCGACCGCTCGCCACTCCTCTATTTCGGGTTGGCCAGGCCTTCGATCGGCGCACGGAAACCCGTAGTCAACGAGGAATTCGGGCGCGCGTTGCCGCTCATACTCCCGTCGACTCTTTGACAGACGCCTGCGGCGGAACATCGGTTTGCTCCAGCGACTGCTGAATGTACTACGACGCCACCTGGGATGTTACGGCGTACTGCACATTGGATTGCCAGCCTGTTCGGACAATGACGCTCGCGGACATCTGCCGCCGCCCACCTCTCGCCGTTACGAACTTGGGATCGTTCATACGTTTTCGAAATTCACCGGACTGGAATCCGGTCCGCGATGTGCGGAGTGGCGGTGTCTGGAAGGCACACCGCTTGCCTACCAATCTGTCGTCATGATTTTCGAGGATGTCGCATCAGCAAAAAGGGTCCTCTTGAGTGCGCTACTCGTATACGTCCTGTGGTTATTAGGCCACAGCGCGTTCGCGTTCGCATTTCAGCTGAAGCGACAGCACGACCAGCATCAACAGATCATGGAGACGCTCGAGCACGACGGGCAACGCGAGATCGCAATGCTGCGCGAGAATAACGAGAATCTCGCTCGGCAACGGCAGCAGGTGGCCACACAACTGCAAACGACGCCGGCCACCAAGTCCGCTCGCCCGAAGATGCCTGCCGCAGCCGTCGTCAAGCGCCTGCGCCAGGTCAACGCGTTCGGAGTCCTCGCACGCCGTGAACGCCTCCTCCATTGCACCGACAAGCGTGGTGGGTGGGACTACCTCTGTGTGTTCCACGGCGATCCGATGAACGGTACGTCATGGGTTCAGTTTGGCGTGCTCGTCGATAAGACGCACATCATCGAGATGTCCGAAACGTATCCGTTTCCCGCTCCCCTTCCGCCGCCGCTTACCTCAGCGAGCTGGTGAGCAGACAGTTCGTTCGCGTGTCGGTCGCTATTTCTTGACGGCTGACGGCGAGGCGCTGTCAACCACGAACGGCATCGCGCTCATCGCGTCCCCCTTCGGCGTGCGGATCACGATCGGAAACGTCGGCGCTAGTGGCGGAACCCTTACGACGATCTTGCTGCGCGACGCAGAAAGAATCGGCGCAACGACATGGCCAAAGCTGACGGTATTGTCGGCTGGCGTCGCGCCGAACGCCTTGCCGGAGATCGTCACCTTCGTGCCAACCGGCCCGCTCTTCGGACTGAAGTCGACGATCACGACCGGGCTGGCGGGAGTGGGATCGCAGAAGTCGCCAATCCCGTCCTTGTCTGAGTCCTCCTGTGCGCTGTTTGGGAAATTTGGACAGTTGTCGACGTCGTTCTTGACTCCGTCACCGTCGACGTCGTCCGCCGGTGCAACCTCCAGATCGAACGTCGTGCTGTTGCTCGACGTTCGGTCAGACGAGTTCGTCGCTGATAATCGAATCTCGATGGAATCCAGCGGCAAGAGCTCTGCTGGAACCGCCAGGGCGAACGACGGCATCGCCGACTCACCTGGCTGAAGCGTAATCGTGGCGGGTGAGAGGTCCCGAACCTCACCGCGATGTGCCGTCGCAGCCAGCGAAAACGTTGTGGCCGTTGCGCCAAAATTCGTCACCGTAAAACGGAATCGGTTCGTGGAGCCGGCGACCACCGATGGTATCTGCGTCTGGTCGAATTGGAACGAGACCAGTACCGTTTGCGGCCGAATCAATACAGGCGACTGCCTCCGAATGGGAGCGCCGGTCGCATCCGTCGCGTCCAGCACGACCGCGAACGGCACGGTCGGCACCTTCAGTTCACCGACCGGCTCGTACGGCAACGAATGCTCGTCGTCATCTCGGAGCGCCAACGCCTGCAGGGTCGCTCCGGCTTCGTCCACGAGGCGGAACGTTGCACCCTTGATTGGTTCCGACAAACGAGCCCTCCCGCTCGCCGGCGCGCCGGCTATGGGCTGTGCTTCATCCATTCCAAAGTAGCCGCCGTGCACGCCGTCCTGAAACCTGACGAACTCGAACCCATGAAACGTCACGCGCGTGTTGCCGCGCGCCGTCACTGCAAAAGTCCGTGGCACAGTCCCGTTTGCTCCCTTTAATTGGAGCCGCCAGACGCCCGCCTGCGGCGCGTTCACAGTGAAAACGGTTCGGTTCGAAATGGCGGTCCGACCGAGTTCCACCTGGTTCAAGCCGGACAGCTTCACGTCGCGGTCCGCTGCGGTAACGTCCGCACCCGCCGGCCTGAACAGCGTCGCTTCAGCACCTGCGTCATTCTCCACCGAGACGAGCAGACGGCTGATGCTGCTGTCCACAGGTATCTCGAGGATCTTCGTTGGTTCCGTCAGGACCCCGCGCACCATCAAGAGAGGCTCGAGATCACCGTTCGTCGACTGCTCGACCAGATTCAACAGTGCTGCAGACGCACTCTGGGCGCCGATCGTCGGCCGTTCATCTTCATTGACGCGACGATATGGACTTCGATCGTTGAGCTCGACGCCGAGAGTGACCGTGGAGCCCTCATCGCGAGGCCAGTCGAATATGATGCGCATCTTTACCCACGTCCGCGGAGCGATCTTCACGACCAGAGCGGTTGCGCGCTCCGGGTATGGAAGGATGTCGACAAACAGGCGGGCATGAGCCGACGTCCGGCCGGGATTCTCGACGGTGACGGAGCAGGTCGTCTCCGCGCCCGGCAGTGGAGGGTCGGGCGTACAACGCACGCTGTCCTTCTGTAGCCTGACCTCGCGTCTCGGCCACTGCTCGACCAAAGTCGACAGAAACCTGCCAATGTCGCTGAGCCGATCGACGGTTAACGAATCGTTGCCGCGATCGATGTAGATGTCGTGCAGTCGTGGCGCAACGGTTCGATCCGTCTCATCATCAGCACCGCGCTCCGCGACCTGCACGCTGACGGTGACGGCGACGTCGGCAGTCGAGGCAACGACAATGGCGCAGACACGAACCGGTCCGTCGACACGATCTCGCGGACCGGCACACGCACCTTCCGTCCATTCGAAGCGCGCCGCACCGCCGATCGTTTTACGCAGCCACGCATCGAGCCGCATCTCGGGCAACGCCGGATCCAGCGTCGACACCAGAACCGCCTGCGCGCGCGGAACATATTCGAAAGGCGGATCCTGCGCCGCCCCACCGTTGGCCGAGTGCAGGAAGAGCGACAAGATGGCGGCGAGGATCGCGGTCATCGAAAATCTCTTCGGTACGAGACTCCTCCGGTACGGCCGAGAACAATTACCGTACCGGACGTCTTTCCGAGCGTTCTGCCCAATCTCCGGCGGCGCGACTTTGCGTTCTGAAACGCGACTTACAGAATCGTTAGCCCTGACCGTGAAAGGCATTCGTCGACAAAATACTCGTTGACGTGTTCGACACTCCGGTTATGATGGCGCGCCCGGGGAGCCAGCGTTCATTCTTCGCACGGAGGGATTATGCGGAGCTGCGTCTACACGGTTCTCGTCCTGGCAACTGTCTCGACCGTCGGCTGCGGGCGATCGAGTCCAACCGAACCGGACCGGGCGAGTCCGGCAGCCGCAGCCTCGCAGTCTCCTGACGCGACGAGCGCAGGGAACGGCAAGCCAGAAATCGATCCCACTTACGCCAACGGCACCACCGTCTACATGATCGGACCGCATATGATCGTCAATGCGAAGGCGACGATGCCGAACGCATACGAACATGCGGAAGAACTCTATCTGGTCGTCTATCCGCAGACGACGACTCCACAGCCCGGTGCCGGACCAATCACCCTGCCGTCCGGATATCAGCCGCAGTGCAATCCGTGCTTCCATCCAGGACTGCCGCCGCAGTTCGTCTATCACGACCATGTCATCACCGGTGCGCCCGGCATGGGCAACAACGGCACGGCCGGCGAGTACAAGGCTCCCTGGAAGATCATTCTGCTGGTCTACAATCCCGCGTACGTCGCGTCGCCGAACTTCACACCATTGAAGAGCGCGAGCGCGATCGACGCGGCGGAGCAGGCAGGAAACGTCTTTCTCAAGATCAATACAGAGGGTGACAACCCGTACGAAGTCGACACCGGGAACTTGCTCATCTGTCCAACGGTTTCGAACCACGCCTGAGCCTGAAGGAGGCGGCGGGAGTTCCCGCCGCCTCGCGTTCACGGGCTGGTTGACACGCCTGTAGCGGAGTCACCTGTTGCGGCTTTGCAATTGGCCACCAGCGGCGTATGCTCCTGCCGCAGGCAGCACGTGCACCGAAGAAACTTCCTCCAAATGTTTGTCGTCGCGCCGCTCGGCGCGGCGGTTCGACTGCCTGTCGTCCCTGCCGTGCCGCAGACCGCGACGCGCAAGATTCTCATCTCCGGCGGCAACTACGGCACACCGTTCGTCCACTACATGGCGACCTTGACCGGTAAGAAGCGGCCGAAACTTCTCTTCCTGCCAACCGCCTCGGCAGACAGTCAGAGCAACATCATCGCCTGGTACAAGACCTGTGCGCCCATCGACGTGTATCCGCTCGTGCAGGAGAGCTTCATCGCGAGCTCGCGCCAGTCGCAATCGTGGGAAGAAGTGCTGCTCTCAGTGGACGGGATCGTCGCCTCCGGCGGCAACACACTGAACCAGCAGGCGATTTGGAAAGCTCAGGGCGTTGACCTGATCCTGAAGCAAGCCTGGGATCGAGGCATCGTGCTCGGCGGCGCCAGCGCCGGATCCCTCTGCTGGTTCGAGGAAGGCACGACCGACTCACGCCCCAAGCAGCTGACCACGGTGAAGTGTCTTGGATTTCTGAAAGGCAGTCATTGCCCGCATTACGATCGCGAGCCGGATCGTCGGCCGCTCTATCAGAAGCTGATCGCCTCGGGCGAGATGAAGCCAGGCTACGCGTGCGACAACGACGCCGGCATCTACTTCGAAGACAACGAGGTCAAGCGGGTGGTCGCGTCGCGGAAAGGGGCCAAGGCGTACTACGTCATGGCGTCTGGCGGGCAAGCCGTTGAACGGGTACTCGAACCGGAAATAATCGAGTAACGCGGGAAGAAGATTCCCCACGCTCGGAGCTTGCGACCACCGGCGCGCGCGGTCTACGCTTGGACCACGGCATCGCGCCGGAGTCCTATGGTGACCGGTTCCGCGCTCCTGCGGCGGCTGTCGCAAATCCCCCACGCGGCGACCTTGCTTGCGGCTCGTCCCGGAGCGAACGTCCCAGCGGGTCCGCCTCCCCGAGAAGATCAACGTCAACGACAAGTACGCGCGGCCGAAACTCGCCTGCTCTACGAGAACGCGAGCACCGGCGTTCTCGCGACGATCGTCATCGCGTTGCTGCTCGCGTACGCGCAACGACTCGTCATCTCACGGCCGGTCATTTTCGTGTGGCTGGTCTATATGCTGCTGATCTCGGCGGCGAGATTCCTGATCGCGCGCCGATATCGGCGCCGGTCGCCAAGCGATGCGGAGTCCGCCCATTGGACCGCCGCGTTTGTCATCGGTGTGGCGGCGGCGGCCGCAGGCTGGGCCGCGGCCGCGATTCTGCTCTACTCGCCAGCCATCCCGGCACACGAGACGTTCCTGGTCTTCGTCGTCGGCGGCGTGATGCTCGGCGGCGCGTCACTGCTCGCAGCCAGGCTCTCAGCCTTTCTCACGTTTCTGCTTCCGACCGGTCTCGTCACCGCGTTTCGCGTCGCGGCGCTAGGCGATCAAGACCATCTCATGATGGGATTTCTCTGCGTACTGTTCACGGCCGCAACCGTCGCGACCACCTGGCGATTTCATCGGGTGATCGAATCGTCCCTCAACCTCGGATTCCACAATCACGATCTCATCGAGCGTCTGCAGACGGCGAAGGCGCACGTCGATGATCTCAATCGAGAGCTGGAGTTTCGGGTCAGCGATCGAACCGCCAAGCTCGTCGAAGCCGATCAACGGAAGGATGAATTTCTCGCGACGCTGGCGCACGAACTCCGGAATCCGCTCGCCCCGATCCGGTTTGCGCTCGAGAGTCTAAAGGCCGGCGCGCCGCCGGCCCATGCGGCACGTGCGCGTGAGGTGATCGAACGTCAGGTGGGTCAGCTGGTGCGCCTCGTCGACGACCTGCTGGATGTCTCGCGGATTACCGCCAACAAGATCCACCTGCGCCGGGAACCGCACGAGTTGACGCGGCTGATGGCGACCGCCGTGGAGTCGATCATGCCTCTCGCCACCGCCGCAGACCATCAACTCGACGTCCGGTTCCC
Organism: Vicinamibacterales bacterium; assembly: GCA_051986585.1. Classification (GTDB taxonomy): domain Bacteria; phylum Acidobacteriota; class Vicinamibacteria; order Vicinamibacterales; family 2-12-FULL-66-21; genus JALZOC01. The sequence continues at coordinate 8,618 of JBPYFA010000449.1, forward strand.
GTCGACGGCAATCTACGTCGATGGCGATGGTGCACGGCTGGTGCAGATCTTTGCGAACGTTCTCCATAACGCGGTCAAGTTCACGCCGCGCGGCGGCCACATTTCCTTTACTGCCGATCAGCAGTCCACCGACGCTGTGGTACGAGTCCGGGATACAGGGGTCGGAATCGCGGCAGATGCCCTGCCCCGGGTGTTCGACATGTTTCAGCAGGCCGAGCCCAATCTGGAACGGGCGTCGCCGAGTGGCCTGGGCATCGGGCTGACACTGGCCCGCCGCCTCGTGGACATGCACGAGGGACGGATCGCGATACGCAGCGAGGGGCCGGGCCAGGGAACCGAGGTCGAAATTCGGCTGCCGATCATCTCAGGGCAGATCGCCGCGCCTGTTGTCCCGGAGTCGCCGGCGGCTGCGGCGAAACGCAATCTTCGCGTGCTGATAGTCGAGGACAATGTGGATGCAGCGCAGATGTTGGAGCTCGCGGTGTCCGAGCTTGGCCACGCCACTCGAGTTGCGCACGACGGTGCTCGCGCGATTGCCGTCGCAACCGAGTTCGCCCCTGACGTGATCTTCCTGGACATCGGCCTGCCGGTGATGAACGGCTACGACGTCGCCCGCAACCTGCGCAGCCGTCCGGAATTCAGTAATGCCCATATCGTCGCGGTCACGGGATGGGGACAGGAGGAGGATCGCCGAAAGGCACGTGAAGCTGGCTTCGACAGTCACTTCACCAAACCGCTCTCGCCGGCAATGCTGGAAGATCTCCTCGACACGATCGCACGTGCGCCATCGCGGCAGGGCGGGTTCGGCGCACCGCGAACGCGACTGAGCGACTCCGAGGGCCCATCCTGAGTCTGGTCACTCGCGCGA